>JBJOGW010000048.1:0-49414 GCA_046048055.1 Planctomycetota bacterium | reverse complement strand
CCCGCGTCGCTCTCGGCGCTCACGCGATCGGGGTCCGTGCCCTCGGGCAACTCGATGGAGCGGCGGAATGCACCGAAGCGCCGCTCGCACTGGTGGTAGTCCTCGCCCTTGCGCTCCTTGGTCTCCTGCTTCTCGCCGCTGATCACCAGCGTGCGACCGGTGAGCGAGATGTCCATGTCGGCCGGGTCGATGCCCGGCACCTCGGCGCGGATCACCACCTCGGAGTCCGTCTCGCTCAGGTCGATCAGCGGCATCCAGCCTTCGGCACGCTCGGCGCGGGGCTCGATGAACCCGCCACCCAGCAGCCGGTCGATGGTGCGGTCCATCTCCTCGCGGAGTCGCTGCAGTTCGCCGTTGAACGGGTTGTGACGCTTCCAGAGCGAGAGTTGCATGGGTGTTTCCTTTCGTGGAGGGATCTGGTCGGCCGCAACGCGACCTCACGCCGCAGGGTGCCGTGCGTGACGCGTGAGGCATCTGGCGTTGGGTGGAATTCGCGATCTTCTCGCCAGCCGCGCAGCCGTGCGCGGCAGCTTCGGCGAACCGCACGAGGAGTGCACGCATCCGTGCAGCGTTCGCCGTCGCGGTCGGCGGACACGTTCATGGTGCACGCGTGCACCGCATGTTCCGAAAGACCTTCCATCCACCCATGCCCTCGCAGCCCCAGGGCGAGGCGGTGCGCAGCGGGCGGACGCCGCGCCGCATCGCCGAGGACCGCACACCCGACCCAGCCGTCAGGGCCCCTCAGGAACCGAAGAAGGGCGGGTCCGGTGGGCGCCCGGCGGCGGGTCGGGGTCGTCGCCGCGTCTAGGATGAGCCGATGGCGCGATGGATCCTGACACTGCTTGGCTGCTCGCTGCTGGCCTTGGGCGGTGGCGATCCGACCCATCCCGTGCGGGTGGAGAAGGTTTCGTGGACGTCGCTTCCCGCTGGGTGGGGCGGCGGCGTCGGGTTGCTGGTGCGATTCGAGGTGGCGCCCGAGTGGCACATGTACTGGTCGAATCCCGGCGACAGCGGGGCGCCGCCCGAAGCCAAGGCGGAACTCCCGGAGGGTTGGAGACTGGGCACGCCCATCTGGCCGCGTCCGCGGGTGCTCCGGACCGATGGCGAGACGCTGTTCGTGCACGAGGGCTCATGGGGCTGGCTGATCCCGGTGATCGGCCCCGACATGACCGCCCGCCCGGACTTCGCCGTGGATCTCTCGCTCTCCTGGATGGCATGCAAGACCGTGTGCAAGGTGGGTCGCGACAAGGTTCGCGTGCCGGCGCCATCAGCGGAGTGGCCTGCGTGTCCGGCGGAGATCGGCGGCTCGCCCTTTCCGAGCCCGCTCGGCCCCGACGAGCAGGCCCGCTTTTCCGGAGATCGCCTGCACCTGCGGCTTGGTGCCCGGGGCCTGCGTCATGCCCACTTTCTTCAGGGGATCGACCCTGGGGTGCACCTTCAAGGGGGAAATCCCGCGGAACTTCCGGTGCGGGACGGAATCTGCCAGGGCGAGCTCCCGCTTCGTGTGCGTGCGCAAGATGCTGTGGGAGTTCGAGTTGCGATCACTGGGCTGATGATGCTGGGTGATCGACCGTCGGATCCGTGCGTGTGGATCGAGCAAGGCCGCGAATCCGCGGAGAACCCATCCGTCGAAACCCCGTAGCACGAACTCTTCCAAGGAGATCACCCATGCGAACCACCCGATTCCTCTCGTTGCTTGCCGCATCCGCCCTGGCGCTGGGCGCCGCCTCGCTTGCCACGGCCGATGACCACAAGAAGGATGCGGCAGCGGTCGGCATCGGCAAGCCCGCGCCCGCCTTCACGCTGCCCACGGCCGATGGCAAGAGCGTGTCCCTGTCGGACTTCAAGGGCAAGACCGTGGTGATCGAGTGGTTTAGCCCGTACTGCCCGTGGAGCGGACTTGCCAGCGACAACAGCTACTGGAGCACGGGCCAGGCCAGGAAGACCATCGAGGCCATCCGGGCCGCCGATGCCGAGGCCGTGTACCTGTGCATCAACAGCACCAAGGACGGCTACGACAGCAAGGACACCGCCACCAACGGCAAGGACAGCCTGGCCGCGGTCCAGGGTTCGCCCGTTCCCATGCTGATGGATCCTGCCGGTGACGTGGGCCGTGCGTACGGGGCCAAGACCACGCCGCACGTCTTCATCATCGACGCAACGGGCAACATCGCCTACATCGGCGCGCCGGTGAGCAAGGACGGAAAGACCATGCACGCGGTCGAGGCGGTCAAGGCCCTGAAGGCGGGCAGCAAGCCCAGCCCTGCGGAGACCAAGAACTTCGGCTGCGGCGTGAAGTACGCCGGTTCCGGCAAGGCCTGAGCCTCAGGCCTGCCCGGTCGGCATGATCACGTAGATGAACTCCTGGCCCACCCGGAACACGCCGGGCTTGTTCGGGGCCTTCATCTCCACGGTGATCTCGGGGCTGTCGACCAGTCGCAGCGCCTCGGTCAGGTAGCCGGGATTGAAGATGATGTCGATGGGCTGGCCCTGGTAGCCCTCGAGCGCCATCGTGATCTCGGCCTCCCCGACGTCTGGCGAGCTGCCGCTGATCTTGAGTTCGGTGCCACCGAAGCCCATCTTCACCCCCTTGCTCTGCTCGGTGGTCAGGATGCCGGCGCGGCGCACATTGGCCAGCAACTGCTGAACGTCGCAGGTGACCTTGCGGTCATGCTCCTTGGGGATCACGTCCTCGAAGGGCGGGAAGGTGCCCTCGATCAGGTTGGTGACAAGCCGGGCTGCCTCGGGGCCATCGCCCACGGTGATGGACAGGCGGCCATCCAGGCGAGAGACCTGCACCGCGTCGTCGGGCTGCGCCGCCAGGCGGCTCAGCAGGGCCATGGCCTTGGTCGGCACGATGGCCACGGTCTCGCCCTCGTTGGCGGTGCTGCAGTCGCCACGGGTCACCACCAGACGGCGACCATCTGTGGCCACCAGCCGCAGCCGCTTGCCCTTGCGCTCCATGAACACGCCGCCCATGGCGAACCGCGTGTTCTCGGTGGCGGCGGCGAAGGCGCTGCGGGTGATCAGTCGCCGCATCGTCTCGGCGGGAATGCTGAACTCGGCGGCCGAGGGCTTGTCCTTGGTGCCCGGGAACTCCCTGGGATCGAATCCCAGGATGCTGAACTTCATGCGATCGGCCTTGATCGACAGCGCGGTCTTGGCCGCGTCCAACGCAATGGTGGCGCCCTCGCACTCATTCACCACCTCAGCCAGCTTCTTGGCGGGCACCAGGGCCTCGCCGGGCTCCTTCACCTCCACGGCCGCCACCGGCACCTCGACCGAGATGTCCTTGTCGGCGGCTTGCAGCGTGAGCCGGCCGTCGGCCGCGGTGAGCTTGATGCACGAGAGGGCGGGGACGGCGGCCCGGGTGGCCACCACCTGCTGTGCCAGTTGCACGGCCGTCGCCAGGACGGCCCGGTCGCAGATGAGTTTCATGCGTGTTGCCTGTCTGCCATGGGTTGGGGTCTGGGCCCCGGTGGGCCGCGATCGGCAGTGTAGCGGCCTGTGGCAAGCCGCCGGAAGGTGGGCGGCTTGGGGCGGCTCGCCTACGCTGCACGCCATGGTCCTCCGAATCCTGCGCTGGGTGAACCGCATGTACGCCTTCGCGGCGTTCGGGGTGTATGCCGTGGCGTTCGTGATTGCCTTCGTGTGCGTGTTCACCTTCCCGCTGGGAGCGCTGGTGCTGGTGGTGCTGGGTGTGCTGAGCCTGGCGGTGGTGGCGCTTGGACGCGATGCCCTGCAGGCGATCGAGCGGTGGATGGGCCGACGCTGGCTGCGAGCGGGTCGATGCCCCCAATGCCGCATGGGTCCGGTGCAGCCGCGCGGCATGGCCTGGACCTGCCGCGGCTGCAATGCGGCCTTCGCATCCGATGGATCACAGGAGGCCCCTGAGGAGCCGTCCTCGGACACCTCGCTGGTGGCCGTTCTGGACTGAATCGGGGGCCCTGTTGTCCCGCCGCTCAGTCGGTGCGGGCGTGGGTCAGCAGATCCTGGCACTGCTTGGCCAGTTGGGCGTGTCCTGCGAACAGGATCATCTCGCCCCGGGGCATGATCTCGAGAACCAGCGGCGTGCCGTCGCTGCAAAGGGTGAGGCCATGTTCGGTCTCTCGGCCGTCGCGCAGCAACGTCCGGATCAGGTCGCGCAGCGTGTGGGCGTTGACCGGGCTGAACACCAGCGGGTCGCGCTTGTTCAACTCCACGCTCGCGCCGGTGTCCACCTCGCGCCACGCCCCGTTGTCCTTCATGCCCTCGCTGACCACGTCGAAGATCTCGCGCCAACGCCGCACGGGGATCGCGTAGGTGCGCTGCAGGTGCATCTTGTGCACCACGGCCTCCACGAAGTTGGCCATGGCCCCCCGCGGCACGCGGCGGATCGTCTCGGGAAGTTCGCCCGCCAGCGGGTGATCGTCCGAGGCGATGTCCATCACCACCACGCCTTCGTCATCCGCCAGTTCCAGCCGAAGTTCGTGGGGAGAATCGACAGCCGGCACGACGCCTTGGCGACGCAGTTCGGCCCACGCTTCATCCAGTTCGACGAATTCCACGGTGTGGCTCGCTGTGCCCACAAGGGCGAGGGCCAATGTACCGTCCGGGCATGCAGGGCGTGTGAAGGTAGGATCATCCCGCGGATGCGGACGATCCTCTTCCTGTGCACCGGCAACACCTGTCGCTCGCCCATGGCGGAGGCGGTGGCCCGGCACGCCCTGGACGCGGGCGAGGTGGCGGGAATCTCCGAACCCGTGTTCGTGGCCAGTGCCGGATTGGCGGCCGGCGACGGCATTCCAGTCACGCCGGAGACCATCACGGCACTGGAGCGGCTGGGGATACGTCACCAGGGCACCAGCAAGCCGGTCTCGGCCGAGATGCTCCGCAAGGCCCACCGGATCTTCGCGATGACGCAGTCCCACGTGCGGGCCGCCCAGCGACTGCTGCCTGCCGGCGATCCCGCCCGGGAACGGATCGAGCCGCTGGATCCCTCGGGCGATGTGGAGGATCCGATCGGCCTGGGGCAGGAGGCGTACCATGCGGTGGCGAAGCGATTCCGCACGCTGGTGCCTGCGCGGCTGCGTCAGGCGTTGGCGGAACCGGCGGTCGCCGAGGCAGGTGAACCATGAAGGTGGCGCTTGGATCCGATCATCGAGGCAGCCAGGTCGCGCAGGCCCTGCTGCATCAGCTGCGTGGCGACGGCCACGACGTCGAGGTGGTGGGGGAGTGCAGCGGTGCGGCATGCGACTATCCCGACATCGCCTGGGTGGTGGCGAACGCGGTGGCCCGAGGCCATGCCGAGCGAGGGGTGCTCATCTGCGGCACCGGCATCGGCATGTGCATCGCCGCCAACAAGTTGCCGGGGATCCGTGCCGCGCTGGCTCAGGATGAGCTGAGCGCCCAGCTCAGCCGCACCCACAACGACGCCAACGTGCTCTGCCTGAGCGCCGACCTCCTTGGCCAGGCGCTCGTCAAGCGCATCGTGGACATCTGGTTCCGGACCGGTTTCGAGGGCGGCCGTCACGAGCGCCGCCTGGCCAAGATCGTGAAGATCGAGAATGGCCACGATCCGTCCGCGGCCTGATCGCACTCATTCGCCCGACCAGCGCCGCGCCATCTCCACCAGGGTGCGGACCCCCCAGCCCGTGGGTCCCTTCACGAACTGGTCGTTGGCCCCTTCCACGCTGGCCACGCCGGCGATGTCCAGATGGCACCACGGCACGTCCTTGTCCACGAAGAAGCTCAGGAAGGCCGCGCCCTGGATCGGATGGGCCATGCGCGCGGGATTCGAGTTCAGGATGTCCGCATGCGGGCTCCGCATGTACTCGCGGTGATCGTTCCAGAGCGGCAGCCGCCAGACGCGCTCGCCCGTGGCGGCGCTGGCCTCCTCCACGCGGCGCCTCAGGGCGTCGTGCTCGCAGAACATGCCCGCGCTGAAGTGGCCCAGCGCCACCACCACGCCGCCGGTGAGCGTGGCCATGTCCACGATGGCGGTGGGCTCCAGTTCGCGGCACGCCCAGCTGAGCGCGTCGGCCAGCACAAGCCGTCCCTCCGCGTCGGTGTTGGTCACCTCCACCGTGACGCCGTTGTGCATGGTGATGATGTCGTCCGGTCGGTAGCTCTCGCCGTTCACCATGTTCTCGGCGGCCGGCAGCAGGGCGGTCACCCGCATGGGCAGCTTCATGCGGGCGATGGCCAGCATGGCGCCCAGCACGTTGGTGCCGCCGCTCTTGTCGTACTTCATGCCCACCATGCCGTTGTTGATCTTGAGCGAGTAGCCGCCGGTGTCGTAGGTGATGGTCTTGCCCACCAGCACCAGGTGCTCGTTGCGGCAGGCACGGGCGAGCCGGCGTGGCCGGTGTTCCACGATGATCAGGCAGGGCTTGGCGTGACTGCCCCGGCCCACGTTGACCAGGCCGCCCATGCCCAGCCGCTTGGCCTGCGCAAAGTCGATGGTGCGCACGCGAAGGCCGGCGCGGCGACCCAGGGCCCTTGCCTCGCGAGCCATCCACGCGGGATCGCAGACGTTGGGTGGTGTCGCGCCCAGACGGCGAGCCGCGTTCACGCCCTCGGCGATCGTCAGGCCTTCGGTCATGCCTTCGGCAAAGTCGCGGTCGGGGCTCGACAGGGACAGGCTCGCCAGGGCCGCACTGCGGTTGCTGGCCTTGCCGTCGAAGAAATCCACCCGCCATGCGGCGATGGCCAGGGCCTCCGAGAACGACTGGCCCAGCGAGCGAGCATCGAAGGCGCGGCGGTCCAGACCCGCTGGCGCCAGCACGGACACCGCCGTGATGCCCCGCCGGTGCAGCGCCTTCACGCTCTTCGCGGCAGCCGAGCGCAGTCTGGCGAGCGAGAACTCCTTGCGTTCGCCCAGCCCCACCACCAGATCTCGCGCCCCCGCCGACACGCACTCGCCCGTTTCGGCCTTGAAACCCGGCGAACTCCACGCGGCGTGCAGGGCTTCGCCGCCCCGCGCTCCCCTGGGCGGTCGCTCACCCGCGAAGGCGAAGTGCAACGTGACGGGCTTGCCCGCGGACGCGATCTGAATGCGGCGGTACATGGGGATTCAAGTGTAAGCCTGCGGCTTTGCGAAGGTGTGCCCCAGGGCTAGGCTCTGCGGAATGCAGCCGCGTTGCAGGGTGCTGGTGGTGGGCGGTGGTCACGCCGGCGTGGAAGCCGCCGCGGCTGCGGCACGCGTTCTGGGTGGCGGCGAGGGCGTGTGGCTGGTGAGCATGGATCCGGCTCGAATCGGTGCCATGAGCTGCAACCCCGCCATCGGGGGCCTGGCCAAGGGCCAGATGGTCCGCGAGGTGGACGCGTTGGGCGGCATCATGGGCCTGGCGGCCGATCACGCCGGCATCCAGTTCAAGGTGCTGAACGCCAGCAAGGGGCCCGCCGTGCGCGGCCCGCGCGCCCAGTGCGACAAGGACGCCTACCTGGCCGAGGTGCAGCGGCTGCTGGCCGGGCATGGCGTTCGCGTGCTGCAGGGGCTGGTGGAACGCATCCTGGTCGAGCACGGCCGCTGCGTGGGCGTGCAGTTGCAGGAGCCCGCGCTGGAGTGGAGCGCCTCCAACCACGCCATCGCGTGGAACCTTGGCGGCGAGCGGAGAGCGCGGCCGGTGTATGAACCCGCGCCAGGCCAGGGGTGCCAGGCCGTGATCCGGGCGGATGCCGTGGTGCTGACCACCGGCACGTTCATGCGGGCGCTCATGCACACGGGCGCGTCACGCACCCCGGGCGGCCGCGTGGGTGAGGGCACGGCAGTGGGCATCTCGGCGGCGCTGGGTGCCCTGGGTCTCGAACTGGGTCGCCTGAAGACCGGCACGCCGCCCCGGCTTCGGCGAGGCTCGATCGACTGGGAAGGCCTGCCGCCAGCGCGTGGCGACGAGGTTCCGCAGCCCTTCAGCTTCCTGGGCCCGGAGGCCATGGAGTCGGGCCGCTTTCCCAAGTTGCCGCAGGTGGAATGCCGCCAGACCCACACCACCGCGGCCATGCACGAGCTGATCCGTGCCAACCTGCACCGCGCGCCCATGTACGCCGGCGCCATGGAGACGCAGCAGGGGCCGCGCTACTGCCCCAGCGTGGAGGACAAGGTGGTGCGTTTCGCCGATCGCGACAGCCACGGGGTGTTTCTGGAGCCCGAGTGCCTGCACACCGACGAGATCTACTGCAACGGCATCAGCACCAGCCTGCCCGCCGAGATCCAGGAGCCGCTGGTTCGTGCCATGCCCGGCTGCGGCAAGGCCGAGATCCTGCGCTTCGGGTACGCGGTGGAGTACGACATGGTGTGGCCGCACCAGATCGACGCCACCGCCGAGGTCAAGCGCGTGCCGGGGCTGTTCCTCGCCGGCCAGATCAACGGCACCAGCGGCTACGAAGAGGCGGCAGCGCAGGGTCTGGTGGCGGGCCTGAACGCGGCCAAGCGAGCGATGGTCGCTGAGCCCGTGCGGCTGGGTCGCGACCAGGCCTACATGGGCGTGCTGATGGACGACCTGGTGGTCCGGCAGCCGCGCGAGCCCTATCGCATGTTCACCAGCCGGGCCGAACACCGGCTGAGCCTGCGTGCGGACAACGCCGACGAGCGTCTCACGCCGCTGGGACGTGAGCATGGCCTGGTGGATGACGCCCGCTGGAATGCCCACCAGCGGCGGCATGAGGCCCTGCGCCTGTTGCGCGACCGGCTGGAGCGGGCTCACGTGGATGGCCAGCCGGCCTTGGCGTGGGCGCGTCGGCCGGATGCCACGGCGGAGCGGCTGGGCGCCGCCATCGGATCCGGCGCGCCGGATCCCTTGCTGGAGCGGCTCCTGACCGACGTGCGGTACCAGGGCTACTTGGTCCGGCAGCAGGCTGAGGTGCGGCGACAGCGCGAGAGCGAGCACGCGCCGATCCCGACCGACTTCGATCCGGACCGCGTGCAGGGCCTGCGCCAGGAGGCACGCGAGGTCATGCGGCGCTTCCGTCCGACCACGCTGGGACAGGCCTCGAGACTGGCGGGGGTGAGCCCCGCCGACCTGGCGCTCGTCGCGCTGTGGCTGCGGCGCGGTACGCTCTCCAAGTGACTCGCGCCGCCGTAGCTCAACTGGTAGAGCACATGATTTGTAATCTTGAGGTTGCCGGTTCAAGTCCGGTCGGCGGCTTTCCGGGGGGATGGGCGGGGTGAGGAATCTCTCGCTCCGCGCCCGGCTCATCATGGCCTTTGCGGGGGTGGCCCTGCTGTGCTGCGCCGTGATGGGGCTGCTCTCGGCACGCCTGATGCGGCATGAACTGCGCGAGACCGCGTTGGCGTGGGCGGCCAGCGTGAATGCCCTGACGCACCGTCAATTCGAGCGAGATGGGCTGTCGCCCGCGGCCATCGGGGTGGACCCGGCCGTGGCCCGGGCCATGCAGCACCATCTGGATCAACTCGCCGAGCGCCTTGCCGGCCCCGATTCCCCGTGGTCGGGCCTGGCGGTCCTGGTGCCCGAGGGCGATGCCTGGCGCATGGGTGTGCTGTCACGCGTGGAACGCGGGCAGGACCGCCTGGACCTGCCGGATGTCTTCCCCGTGACGCGTGAGGACACCGGTGAGCCGCTCCGAACCGACAAGCCTGCACGAGGCTGGTTCACGCTGCCCAACGGGCGATGGATGGGAGCGGTCTCGCCGTTTCCGGATGGTTCCGGCGTGCTCGCGCTGGTGCTGGCCGAGCGGATCAGCCAGGACTACAGCCGCCAGCTCCTCCTGCTCACGCTCTTCGCCATCGGTCTCTCGGTGCTGGTCGGGTCGCTGGCGGCCTGGCCGCTGGCCAGCAGCCTGCTGCGCCCGGTGGACGCGGTCCGAGAGTTCACCCGCACCCTTCGAAGCGGGCTCTACTCCTCGTGGCTCAAGCCTGCAGGGCCGCCGGAGATCCGCGGCCTGCTCCAGGACCTGAACGCGATGAGCGTGGACCTGGCGGAGCGCGAGGCACTGGCCACGCGCAACCTGCAGCTGGCCGGTGAGGTGCGAAGCAAGGACGCACGGCTGGCGGCCTTCGAGGCGGTGGAGGTGGACTTCACCGAACTGGGTGATCAGGGCGTGCTGATGCGGCGCATGATGGAGGGCATCACGCACACGCTGCCGTGCGAACTCTGTGCCGTGATCCTGATCGACGAGGACGCGTGGTCCGTGGCCCACGCGCGGTGCGAGCCGCATCCCGCGATCGCCCACGCGGCCCGGGGCCAGGGGATGCGGCTGGCCGGCTCCGACGCGGAGGCCATTCGACGGGGTGAGACCATTCAGCTGGGCATGCTGCGGTCCTGCGGCATCGCCGCCCTGGCCGGCTCGGCCCTGGCCGATCGCCCCGCCGCGATCATGCCGCTGCGGTCCGGCGCTGGAGACCTGCTCGGCTTGGTGCTGGTGGCGGCACCGCGCGACGCCGCGCGGCAGCCCCGCGGCTTCGAGGCCCAGGACGAGGCGGGACTTCGTCACTTCGCCACGCTCATGGCCATGTCGCTGGAGCGGCAGCAGGTCACCGACCGGCTGCTGGAACGCATGATCCGCATGGCCGAGACGCGGGATCCGCGCGAGACGGGGGCCCATGTCCGGCGCGTGAGCGGCGTGAGCGTGGAGCTGTTCGACGGCTGGGCCGAGCGGCGTGCCATGCGCGAGGAGGACGCCCAGTACGCGCGCGAATCGCTTCGCGCGGCGGCCATGCTCCACGACGTGGGCAAGGTGGGCGTGAGCGACACGATCCTGAAGAAGCCCGGCAAGCTGGACCACGCCGAGTACACCGCCATGAAGCGTCACACGATCCTCGGCGCGGCGCTGCTGCCGGGGTCCGCAGGGCAGGACGAGGCCGCTCGCGAGGTGGCCCTGCATCATCATGAGCGGTGGGATGGCTCGGGCTACCCCGGTGACGTGGACTGGGCTTCGGCCGGGGGTGACATCGAGCGACTGCTGCAATGGCCCATGACGGGTCGTGGCCTGGCCGGGCACGACATCCCGCTCTTCGCCCGAATCGTGGCGGTGGCCGACGTGTTCGATGCGCTGAGCAGCCCGCGTGCCTACAAGGACCCATGGCCCGAGGAACGGGTCCTGGCGACCATCCGCGAGGACGCCGGCAAGGCCTTCGATCCGGAGCTGGTCGAGATCTTCATGGAGCGATTCGACCGCATCCGCGAGATCTGGCGGCAGCATCCCGACAACGCTCCCCCGCGAGCGTGAGGTTCGTTCAGGGCGCGACGGGACCGGGAATCTCCAGGATGGTCACGTCACGGTCGGTGCTTCGGGCGGCGATGCGGTCGCCCAGACGAGCGAGCACCACGGCCGAAAAGTCCGTGTCCAGCACCAGTGTCACCGAACCCTGGGCCATCCACGCGTCCAGCACCGGCAGGAAGTCGGCGCGACGCACGAATCGCGGCTGCTCGTGCTCCAGTCCCAGCTCGTTGTCGAACTCGCTGCGAGGCTCGAAGATGGCCAGGTCATGGCGATGGGCGGCCCAGCTCACCGCATGCGCCATGGAGTTGATCGAGGCCACGCGATCGGAGCGACGCAGTGCCTCGGCGTGGCGCTCCAGCAGCGCCCACGGCGCCTTGGGGGCCGAGAGCGCGGCGGTGGGCAGCAGCAGGTGCACCAGCATGAGCGCGGGCACAGGTACCCAGGCGGTTCGGACGAGCCAGGGCACGGCCGAGTTGGCGCGGTGCGCCCGCGTTTCAAGCAGGGACCACGCCAGCAGGGCCAGACCCGCCAGAAGCAGATGCACCCGTTCGCCGGAGTGCCACAGCGTCGGCAGGCCCCATCGGTGCAGGCCCGTCGCGGACAGCACCATCGCCGCCGCGGCCAGGGTCATGGTGACGCACTCCGCCACCCATGTCCCGCCGTCACGCGAGACGGCCCGGCCTTCGCGCCACCTCAGCAGTCCTGCCGCCACCAGTGCCGAGATCGCCGGAAACAGCGGCAGCACGTAGGTGGGCAACTTGCCCTTGCTCAGGCTCAACAGCAGCAGCGGAGGCACCACGCAGCAGATGGCGAAGCGCCAGGCACGCCGTTGCGGATCCGCGGAGGGAGCGGGCCGGCACCCGCGCGGCCACAGCAGCATCCAGAACAGGCCACCCACCACCGTGACCACCCCCAGCAGCCACCAGGGCTCGCTGTGCTGGTTGCCGTCGGGGTTGGCGAAGCGCCGGAGGTGCTCCACCAGCACGAAGTACTCCCAGAAACCGGGATTGGCCCGATGCAGCATCCACGCCACGGGTCCCGCCACGGCGGCGGCACCCAGCATCGGCAGCCAGGGCATCACCACCATGTCGCGCCACCGCCGCTCCCAGAGCAGGAAACTTGCGGCGGCCACTGCCGGAATGGCGAACGCCAGCAATCCCTTGGTCAGGAAGGCCGCGCCGGCGGCCACGCCACTCAGCAGCAGCCACGCGGCTCGGGCGCGGCCCTGCCGCTCCGAACCCTCCAGGAACAGGGCCAGCGTCAGGGACACGAACGCGGTGAAGACCGGATCCAGGATGGCCACCGTGGCCAGCACCATGGGCATGACCGTGGTCAGTTGCACCATGGCGGCCAGCGGTGCGGCCTCGGTGCGGGCCGCGATCCTTCGGGCCATCATGCCGGCGGCCAGCGCGCTGGCCAGGGCCGCCAGCGCCCCGGGCAACCGGATGGCGAATGCGTTGTGTCCAAGGCAGGCCATGCTCGCGGCCATGAGCCACGTCCCCAAGGGTGGCTTCTCGTAGTAGGCAAAGCCCACCATGCGAAGCGAGAGCCAGTCACCGCGAGCCAGCATCTCCTGCGCCATGGCCCCGTAGCGCGGTTCGTCGGGCGTGATCATGGGACGCGCGCCCAGCAGGGCCAGGTAGAGCACCGCAAAGAGCAGGCCGACCTGGATCCACAGGCTCCGTTGCGTCATCGGGCGGCGAGTCTAGCCACGCACGCAGAGCCAGCCCTCCCGGCCCGGCACGCTGCCTCGTGCGATGCGGGCCGCCTGAGGCGAACCGAAACGCCGCATCCATTCGCCCAGCGGCTCGAATCGGTGACCCGCCGCCAGCGCCGCGTCCAGAAAGCGCTCGAACAGCTCCGCCTTCGCGCCGCCCTCGCTCTCCGCGTGCACCGTGAGCACGTGGGGCTCGCCGTCGGCCAGGCGTTCCAGCAGCGAGGCGTTCCACCGCTCGTCCGCCCCGGGTCCGCGGCCCACGCCCTCGTCATAGGTCGGCAGATCCACGGGTACCTGCGGTTGCGGCAGCGGTACCTGGCCCAGCATCGGCAGAAAGGGCTCGGCGGCACCGCGCGCGTCACTGCGCCACGTGAAGCCACGCGAGGCGGGCAGGGCAAGCAGCCTCTCGTCGAAGCGCCAGCCCGGCGCGGCGGCGAAGGATGGTGCCCGACCGTACACCCGGACAAAGGCCTCGATGGCGCGTTCGAGCTGCAGGTTCAGGGCCTCGTCGGGCAGGCATTCCGCGCCCACCTGCCAGCGATGATGGTCCCACGCGTGCAGCCCGACCTCGTGGCCACCGCGTTCCGGAAGCCGCAGCGTGTCCACCAGATGCCAGCCGATCTCCTGCCCAGGCCAGAAGGTGCCTCGCAGCAGGATGTCCCACCCGTACAGGCTGGCCGCGCCGGATCGCATCATCTTCATGGCGAACGCCGGACGCAGCAGCCGCCAGGCGTGGCGCCCCATGTTGTCGGGACCCAGGGTCACGAACCACGTGCCGCGCACGCCACGACGATCCAGCAGCCCGAGCAGACGGGGCACGCCGTCCCGCGTGCCGCGGAAGGTGTCCACGTCGATGCGCAGACCGATGCTCACGTGCGGCTCATGCCCGGCGCGCCGCGGCGACCGGCGATCGCACCCTGGGCCACGGTGCCCACGGGCAGCGACAGACCGTGCGTGCGGGCATGCTGCTGCAGGAACCAGTCCAGCGTGCGCTCCACGCTTTGCTGCGTGGTGATGCGGGGCTCCCAGCCCAGCCAGGTCCTCGCGTTGCGGATGCTCGGTCGCCGGTGCTGGACATCCTCGTAGCCCTGCCCGTAGTAGCGCGTGCTCTCGATCTCGGCGAAGCCCGCGAAGGGCGGGAACAGGCTTCGCATGGGATGCCGGTCGAAGGCGTCCACCAGCATCTCCGCCAGTTCGCGGATGCTCGCCTCGTTCACCGGGTTGCCGATGTTGAAGATGCGGCCGTCGCAGGTTCCGCCGGCATTGGCGATGACGCGCCACAGGGCCTCGATGCCCTCGTCCACGTCGGTGAAGCATCGCTTCTGGGCCCCGCCATCCACCAGCTGGATGGGCGTGCCCTCGACCAGGTTCAGGATCAGCTGGGTGATGGCGCGGCTGCTGCCGATGCGGGCCGAGTCCAGCGAGTCCAGCCGCGGTCCGATCCAGTTGAAGGGACGAAACAGGCTGAACTTGAGACCGCGCTGAGCCCCGTAGGCCCAGATGACCCGGTCCAGCAGCTGCTTGCTGGTGCTGTAGATCCACCGTTGGCGGTGGATCGGGCCGGTGATGAGCGGGCTGGTCTCCTCGTCGAATTCCGCGTCGGTGCACATGCCGTACACCTCGCTGGTGCTCGGGAACACGATCCGCTTGCCGAATCGCACGCAGTCGCGCACCACGCGCAGGTTCTCCTCGAAGTCCAGCTCGAACACCCGCAGCGGGTTGCGCACGTACTCGATGGGCGTGGCGATGGCCACCAGCGGAAGCACGATGTCGCACTTGCGCACGTGGTACTCCACCCACTCGCGGTTGATGCTGATGTCCCCCTCCACGAAGTGGAAGCGGGGGTGCTCCACCAGCGAGCCCAGGTTGTCGGAGTTCAGGTCCATCCCGAACACCTCCCACCCCTCGTGCTGCAGGATGCGCTCGCTCAGGTGGCTGCCGATGAAGCCGTTCACGCCCAGGATCAGCACCCGCGCGGGCCGCCCGGACTTCACGGCCGCGGCACCCTGGCCGAAACGCATCCGCGGCACCATGTTCATCTCCCGGGCCAGCTGCTCGCCGCTGGTCCAGAGTCCCTCGGCGGCCTGGCCCTCGACCACCTCGATGGCGCCGGAGCCGCATGCCACGGTCAGGGGCGCGGTGGCGAGCACCTCGCCGGGATGGCCGCTGCCGGACACCACGCGGCTCTTCCAGACGAACAGCTTGCGGGCGCCGGCAAACGTGAAGGCGCCAGGCCACGGATGGGCCACGGCCCGCACCAGGTTGTGCACGGTCTCGGCGGGGCGGGTCCAGTCGATGCGGCCGTCCTCGGCGGTACGGCGGCCGTTCACGGTGGCCTTGCTCTCGTCCTGAGGGGTGCGCGTGGCGGTTCCCGCCTTCACGCTCGGCAGGGCCTCGTCGAGCAGGGCCTCGCTCTCGCGCGCCATCATCCGGGTCAGCGCCAGGGCGTCCGCCTCGGGCGGAATCGCCACCCGCCGCTGCAGCACGATGTCGCCCGCGTCGGCCTTCTCGCCCATGTGGTGCAGCGTG
Organism: Planctomycetota bacterium; assembly: GCA_046048055.1. Taxonomy (GTDB): domain Bacteria; phylum Planctomycetota; class Phycisphaerae; order Phycisphaerales; family SM1A02; genus SYAC01. The sequence goes on along the minus strand of JBJOGW010000048.1, from coordinate 34,008 downwards.
ACGCCGGTCTCGCTCTCGCCCAGCAGCAGCACCCAGTTGATGGGGCAGCGGCCTCGGTGCCTCGGCAGCAGGCTGCTGTGCAGGTTCAGGCAGCCCGCCGGGAAGAGCTCGCGCACGCGCCGCGGAATCATGTTCCGGTAGTGAAAGCTCAGCAGCAGCTGCGGCTTGATGGCCGCGATCCGCTCCACCCAGATGGGATGGTCCAGCTTGTCCGGTGCATGCACCGGGATCCCGTGCTCGGCGGCCAGCCGGGCCACGCTGGCGTACCAGCCGCCCTCGGCCGGATCGTCACGGTGGGTGAACACGGCCGCCACCTCGAATCCGTTGCGAAGCGTGGCTCGCAGGGCCGCGGCCCCGATCTCGTGGTAGGCAAAGACGACGGTGCGCATGTCGGGGTCCTTGGATCAGGGTTGGGTGGAAGGGGCGGGTGCGTGGGGCCGCTCGCCAAGCGTCTCGCCCACCACGCGTTCAAGCAGGTATCGCGGACGCTCTCGCACGTCGCCGTGGATGCGGCCCACGTACTCGCCCATCAGCCCCAGGGCCACGAACTGGGCCCCCACAAAGAAGAACAGCACGGCGAACAGCGTGAACACGCCCTGGCCGGCCCACTCGGCGCCATACGCGAAGCGCAGCAGCAGCAGCAGGGCGCCAAAGAGCACGCTCATGGCCGAGATGCCCAGCCCCACCCAGCTGAGCAGTCGCAGCGGACCCGCGGTCATGCACGTGAGCAGGTCGAACTGCAGGTTGATCAGCTTGAGAAAGCCGTACTTGCTGGTGCCCGCGGCCCGTTCGGCGTGTCCCACCGGGATCTCGGTCACGTTCCGCGCGAACAGGTTGGCCAGCACCGGGATGAAGGTGCTTCGTTCGCGGCAGGCCAGCATGGCGTCCACCACGCGGCGGCGGTAGGCCCGCAGCATGCAGCCGTAGTCGTGCAGGATCACGCCGGTGCTGCGTCGCACCATCAGGTTCACCATGCCGCTGAACACCTTGCGAAAGAGAGCATCCTGCCGGTCCTGCCGAACGCTGCCGACCACGTCGAAGCCCTCATCGGCCTTGGCCACAAGACGACCGATCTCCTCGGGCGGGTTCTGCAGGTCGGCATCCAGCGTGACCACGATGTCGCCCTGCACGTGGGCGAATCCGCAGAGGATGGCGTTGTGCTGGCCGGCATTCCGGTGCAGCAGCAGGGCCTTGATCTCGCCCGGATGCTGGCGCGCGAAGTCCTCCAGCATGCGGTCGCTGCCGTCGCGGCTGCCATCGTCCACCAGCAGCAGTTCCCACGGTCGGCCCAGGGCCCGTCCCGCCGCCAGGGTTCGCCTGACCAGTTCCGGCAGGTTCTCGCGCTCGTTGAACACGGGCACCACCACGCTCACCGAGCGCGCCGCGGTCATCGCGTGCCTCCGGCCACCATGGCCCGGGCACCCGTGAGCACGTCCTTGATCGCCGTCACCACGTCCATGGCATCGTCATCGGTCATGTCGGGAAACATCGGAAGTGTGCAGATCCGGGCCGAGTTCCACTCGGTGTCCGGCAGCCGGCCCATCCAATGCGGGCGGTGCTCGCGGTACCAGCGGTGGGTGTGGCTGGCCAGGAAGTGGATGCCCGTGCCGATGTTCCGCTCCTTCAGGCCCTGCATGAACGCCGCACGATCGAGCCCCGCCTTCCGTTCGTCCACGCGCACCACGAACAGGTGCCGCGCGTGGCGGTGGGGCCAGACGGGATCGGCCAGCGGCAGCACGCCATCCACGTTGGCCAACTCGCGCCGGTAGAGCGAGCGGATCTCGTCGCGTCGCCGGATGAAGGCGTCCAGTCGCGGGAACTGCCGCAGCGCCAGCACCGCGTTCATGTCGGCCATGTTCTGCTTGTAGCCCGGCTCCTGCACCTCGGCCTGCGGGCTGCGGCCCTGCTGGGCGCGGTCATGGGCATCCACCTCGAGGCCGTGAAAGCGAAGCCTTCGCACCTTTCTCGCCAGGGCGTCGTCGTTGGTGGTCAGCACGCCGCCCTCGCCGCTGGTGATGTTCTTGATCGGGTGCAGCGAGAAGATGGCCGTGTCCTGGCCGCCCACCTCGCGGTCGCCGAAGCGCGTGCCGATGGCATGGGCCGCATCCTCCAGCATGGGCACGCCGCGACGCTGGCACACGTGCCGAATGCCGTCCAGGTCCACGGGGGCGCCCGCGTAGTGCACCGGGATCACCACCCGGGTCCGCGGCGTGATCGCCGCGTCGATCGCCGCGGGGCTGGCCAGCAGCGTGTCGCGGTCCACATCCACGAACACGTTCGTGGCCCCGAGCAGTTCCACCATGTTGGGCGTGCTCACCCAGGTCATGCTGGGGCCCACCACCTGGTCGCCCGGCCCCACGCCCATGGCCTTCAGGGCCAGATGCATCAGGGCCGTGCCGCTGGTGGCGGCGATGGCATGCCTGGCTCCGGTGCGCGTGGCGACGGCCTGCTCCAGTTCCGCCACCCTGGGGCCGGTGGTGATCCAGCCGCTGCGCAGCACCTGCGCGATCGCCGCGATGTCCTCTTCGGTGATGCTGGGCCTGCAGAAGGGCAGGAAGGTGTCCCGCATCCGGTCATTGTAGGGGTTGGCCGGTTGACCCCAAACCGCTCAGGCCTGTGCCGACGATGAATCCTCCAGCCGATCGACCCACGCGGCGGCCACCACATCTCCCATCACGTTGACCGTGGTGCGACCCATGTCGAGCAGGCGGTCCACCCCCAGGATCAGCGCGATGCCCTCGGCGGGCACGCCCACCTGCGCCATCACGATCATCAGCAGTGGCAGCGAGCCACCCGGCACGCCCGCCACACCCACGGCGCTCAGCACGCACAGCAGCACCACCAGCGCCTGCTGGCCAAGCGACAGGTCGATCCCGAACACCTGGGCCACGAACAGCACGGCGCAGCCCTCGAACAGGGCGGTGCCGTTCATGTTGACGGTGGCTCCCAGAGGCAGCACGAAGCTGGCCACCGACGGTCGGATGCCCAGGTCGCGCTCGCACACCTCGATGCTGGTGGGCAGGGTGGCGCTGCTGCTGCTGGTGGAGAAGGCCGTGGCCATCACCGGAATGCATCGCCGTATGAACTCCAGCGGCCCGCGCCGCACCAGCAGCGACACCAGCACCGGATAGAAGGCGAACAGCTGCACCGCGTAGCAGCCCAGCACCACCCCCACGAATGCGCCGACCTTGCCCAGCAGCGCCAGTCCGAATCGGCTGGTCGCCACGAAGATCAGGGCGAACACGGCGTAGGGCGCCAGTCGCATGGCCATCTCCACCACCCGGATCATGGCGTCGGTCACCGTGTCGAGCATGCGACAGGCGCTCTCCCGCCGTTCGGGCCGCTGCACGCCCACCCCCAGGCCAAAGAGCACCGCGAACACGATCAGCGGCAGCATGCGCATCTCGGTGATCGCGCCGACCATGTTCCGGGGCAGGAACATGTCCAGCACCAGGTTCACGCGAGCCATGGGCGTGGTGGCCTTTGCCGCAACGCTGCCCGTCTGCAGCGAGGCGGCATCGCTGCGGAAGGCTTCGAGCAGTTCATCCCGCGCCTGGGCGTCAAAGCCCGCTCCGGGAGCCAGACTGTTCATGGCCAGCAATCCCATGGCCACGGAGAACGCCATGGTCACGGCAAAGAACAGGCCCGTGCGCATGCCCAGGCGTCCCAGCGACCTTCCGCTGCCCATCCGTGCCACCGATGCGGCCAGCGCCGCGAACACCAGCGGCACCACCACCAGAAAGAGCAGTCGCAGGAACACCTGTCCCAGCGGGTACATCACCCAATCGCTCAGCCAGGTCACGCCGTGCCGCAGACGCTCCGAATCGCTCGCGAGCTGGTGGGCGGCCACGCCGGCCAGGCCCCCGGCCGCCAGGCCCGCCAGAATTCGCCACTGGTTGGTAGCCGGCGCGGCCATCGCCGGGCGACTGTAACCGCGCCATGGTCGAGTCGATCGATGACGGAAATTCCGGATTGCAATCAGGCCAAAGCCGGATATCCTTATCTGCATGTACGGCAAGCAGACAGAGCGGGCAATCGCTGCCATGAGTCGCCTGGCGGAGGTGTGGGACGGCGGTCGAACCAGGCTTTCCTCGGTGGAGATTGCCGACAACCGCGGGCTGCCTCGCCCGATGGTGGCCAAGTTGCTCACGGCGCTCTCCCAGGGTGGCCTGGTGAGCGGATCCCCGGGACCTGGCGGCGGCTACGCGCTGGCCCGGTCGCCGGCCGAGATCAGCTTTCGGCAGGTCTACGAGTTGTTCGAGCGCGAGGACGCCAGTCACCTGTGTCCATTCGGCGGCGGCATCTGCGGCAGCGGCGATCCGTGCGCCATGCACGACCGTCTTGTCGAGATGCAGATGAGTTTCCGTCGCTACCTCACCGAGACCACCTTCGAGTGCTTCCGGGTGCATGTGCAGGAGCGGGGCATCAAGCCCAGCACCGTGGATGAGCGACCGAACCAGCCTCGCGAGAGCTGGCGTGCGTCCCTCACGCGGCGTCCGGCCTGAGAACGCGGTTCAGCGATCCGGCTCCGTTTCGAACAGCAGCCCGCGTTGCTCCGGCGTTCGGTGCCGAACGGGGCCCGCAAAGGCCTCGTAGCCATCGTTGGGGTGGTCCATGAACCACTCCACCATTTCCAGCACGCATGCCAGGTCCGCTCGCTCGCGCCAGTCCTGGCCGAATCGTTCGCTGATGCCAAGCCAGATGTGGGCATGGGCGTTGCGTCGGGCGAGACCGGGATGCGGACACAGCCGCGGCTGGATGGCTTCCGCCACCTCATGCACGCGCTGCCGGATCCGGTCGAGCGAGACCTGCTGCACTCGGGCATTGTGTCGCCGCGGACGGGGGCATGCTCAAGCCCAAAAGGGAACCGGCCGCCCCATGTGGAGCGGCCGGCAGGACCCGTTTCAGAGCAGGAGAAGTGACGGGCTTGGTCAGGCCCGGCGACGGCGAGCCGCCACGCCGGCCAGGCCGATCAGGGCGACAGCGCCCGGGGTGGGCGTGAAGATCGTGAGATTGTCGATCCGCACCGAGCCGCTCGAGGCGTAAGCACCGGTGGACGAGACGGCGTCCACCAACGCCACGAACCTGAAGATCACTTCACTCTGGTCCGAGGCGGCCGAGATGCCCTGCAGCAGGTTGGTGTAGATGGGGTTGTAGGTGGTCGAGCTCCAGGTGCCCGGCGCACCGCCACCGCCCGACTGCAGGACCTCGTAGCTGGCGATGAGCGTGGACCAATTGTTGCCGCCATCCACACTCATGATCAACTCGAAGACCTTGGCTCCGGTGGAGCTGCGGGCCTGATCCCACTGGATGTTGATGCCGTCGGTGAAGCCCAGCGTGGACACGCGGGCCTCGTAGTAATCCCCGGCCTTCCAGTTGTTGCTGGAGAAGGAATACTGGCTGCCGTTGCCGGCGGGCGAGGTGTACGTGGCCGCAGCGAGCTGATGCACGGAACTCAACTGGCTTCCCGCTCGGTTCGCGCCGCTGTCGGCCTGTCCTGCGGGATCGCCGGCAAGCATCGGGGGAACGTAGGACGTGCCCGTCGGCACGTTGCCTGCTCCAGTGGGGAACCCGGTGGGCATGCTCCAGCTCGCGATGAGATTGGCCGAAGCGGACGTGGAGATCGCGGCGGCAACCAGAGTCGCCACGACCGAAGGTCGGGTGAGAACGGACATGAGATGGACTCCGAACAAAGGGAAAGGGACGGGGAATCGGAACGGGGCTCCGCGTTTGGGGTCGCGAAGAAGCCCCAACCTAACCCAATTCTGAATCGAGGCAAAAGATCCCTTGCAAAAACACGGGATCAGGCGAATATGTTGCTGCCTTGACCCAGCCCCGACCCATTTTGAGCCTGTTTTTGGCGGCCTGCGGGGCTGGGGGCCCGGCGGCGGCCGATGCGCTCATCCTGATCCCGGACTCGTTGCGCGATCGGGTCAGTGCCTTCAGCGCGGCCGATGGGGCGATCGTGGACCTGAACTTCATCCCGGACGATGGTCGGCTGGTCTTCCCGATGCAGGCCGTTGGAACACCGTGGGGAACGATTCTGGTGATCGATGCCGGGAACGTGGCCAACGTCACCGAGACGGGCGAGGTGCGCCTGGACGACGACGCGATCCTGGAGTACGGCTTCGATGGCCAGTACATCCGGACGCTGGTCACGGGCCTTCAGGTGACCGGCGGGCAGGTCAAGGGAATCGGCGAGAGCTTTCAGGGCATCTGCGTGGCGGGATCCACGGTGTATTTCACCTACAGCGACTCGCTGTGCAGCGGTTGCTCGCCCGCTCCGATGCCGGGCGATCAGAATGCCGTGTGGCGCATCGATGCCGATGGCACCGGCTTGCAGGTGGTGTGCGACGCTCAGAGCAATCCCAGTCTGGGTGTGCTGCGGGGGATCACGCCCATCGGCCCGGAGCCCGAGACATTCCTGCTTGCCGACAGTGGTGGCGATGACATCGAGCAACTTGGCGCCGACTGTGCCGGGAGCACGTGGCATGACTCCAACGGCGCCAATGGGATCAACTTTCCGCAGCAGGTGATCGTGCTGCCTTCGGGAACCCCCACGCCGTTCCCGGATGCGGCGGTGGTGGCGGCGGGATTCTCCAGCCCTGCGGGGCTCTACGTGTACGACTCGAATGGGCTGGAGATCTTTCCGTACTCGGTGCCCACGTCCCCGCGCGGCGTCTATCCGCTCGACAACGGGGATTGGATCTATACCGGTGGCACTCTTGTACGCGCGATCAATCCGAGCAGTGGGGAGGACCGGCTGATCGTGAACGTGCTCTCGCCCTCGGGGAGCATGCGCTGGATCTCGCGGGTCGAGTTTGCCGCGCCGTGCCCGGGCGATCTGGACGGCAGCGGCACCGTCGACGCCGGCGACATCGGCACCATGCTGCTGCTGTTCGGGGCTGGAGCGGGTTCGCCGGGCGATCTCGACGCCAGCGGTTCGGTGGACGCGGGCGACATCGGCAGCCTGCTCCTGCTGTTCGGTGCATGCCCCTGAGTCACGCGGCCGCATGCGGATTGTGAAGGCGGGGGCTTTGGGATATCGTCTTTCCCTCAGCGGGGAGACATCCTGGGCGGATACTCAAGTGGCCAACGAGGGCAGACTGTAAATCTGCTGGCTTATGCCTACGGGGGTTCGAATCCCTCTCCGCCCACTGCGCTCAACAGCCCGGCAGCCTGACGGCTGGCGGGCTGTTTCGCTTCGTGGGCGTAGAGCGGCCCGGCTGCGCCGGTCCGCGGCGGCTGCGCCGCCTGGGATTCTTGGATCCCGGGCCTGCGGCCCGGGATGGCGAACCCTCTCCGCCCACTGTGAAGAATCGCACGTGGTTGTGCCTGCTCGCAACGAGCGGCACAACCACGCTGCGTTTTGGGGGTTACGAGCGAGTCGAACGAAGCGTTGCGAACCCACGCGGTCGGGTGCTGTGACGCTTTTTGTGCCGCTTTGGGGCGTGATGTGCGTCGCTTTGTGCGTCGCTTTGTGCGTCGCTTTCGTCGGGGCTCAGGGGCCCACCCAGCCGCGTGCAGGATCCCAGCGAAGCCGCGTCGCGTTGCCCGAGCGCGCAGCCGCGATGACCGGTGCCAGAAAGGCGCGGAGCGCCTGCACCACCGCCTCGAACTCCTCGGGGCAGTTGGTCGTACCGAAGCGCTTTCGGAACACGCGCCACTGGGTGCGCTTGTCGGCGATGGATCCGAACTCCATCGTCAGGGCGGTTGGATCTGCCGGGATCTCGGTGCCACGCTTCGTACAGGTCGCACGGATTGCCGCGGCCAGCTGGTCGCCGTCGAAGGCGAAGTGACGCGAGATCCACCACACGTCGTGAAAATCCTTCAGGCGGCTGTTCGCCTCGGCCTGGAACAGCATGACTTGGAACTTCTCCGCCACCACGGTCTCGGGCGGATAGGCGAGCAGGCGCGTACCAGCCATCGGCAGCAGCGTGGGAAAGTCGAGTTCCTGCGGCGCAGGCGTAATCGTGTCGCCGAAGCCGACGTCGATCTGCATGTCGAGCCGCGCGTTTCCGAGGGTGCCGCCGAAGGTCACGCGCACGCCCGGGTAGTCGGCGTCCTCGACAATCGTCTCGCCACGGATCGACGTGGGATCGAACTGAAGTCCGTCGGGGTCGACCGCCGCGGCACAGGCGTCGCGCACCACGCCCTCGAGCACGGCGACCTCGTTCGAGACACGGGCCAGCAGGTCGATGTCTCGGGTCGTTCGGAACATGGTCGTGTCCCACGCGCGCATGAGGAGCGCGCCCTTGAGCACGAAGCGATCCGCGTGCTGGGTTCGCGACAGCCGGTGCAGGAATCGCTCCATGGCGTAGAGCTGCAGCAGGTCGTTGAACGACCGCGACCCGGCGCGCGCCTGGTTGAGCAGGCGTGCGTGCACGGATGCTGCGGTGTTTGTGATCTCCTTCGCCATGGGTTCCCGCCGGTCAGAGGATGCTCTCAAGGTACGGCGCCATCACCGCATGGACGCGGTTGATGCGTGCGAAGTGCGTGAGGTCCTTCACCTTTGCGTCCTTGCGACGCAGGTAGGTGCGCAGCGCCTCGATGGCGATGTCCTTGCCGATCTTGTTGCGGAACTTGAAGCAGTCGGCGACCGTCTTGGCGGCGCTGTAGACGCGCAGTTCGCGGCCAGCGACCTTGATGCGCTCGACGCCCGCGCTGAGCGAATCGTCGCCGAAGCGGTGGAAGCGCACGGGTGGGTGCTCCAGCTTGCGGTCCTTGAATCCGCGAGGCACCGCGAGTTCGACCGCATGCGGGATCTGTGTGGTGAGGCGATGGTGGGCCAGCGCCGAGACGAGGCAAAGAACCGCCTGCGGCACCTTGCGCGCGACAATCGCGAGGTCGGGCTCAGCGGGCGCAGCGTCGGCCAGCTGGTAGACCCCCCGGTCGAGCCTGAGCACCGTGCCACTGTCCACGAGCGCTGCCAGGGTGCGCGGATGGATGCCAGCCGCCTTGGCCTCGTTCGTGCGGAGGATGCCCCCGGCCCGTCGGAAGACGGTCGTGGCCTTGGGGATCGGGGTGCTGGAGGGGGTGCGTGGCATAGGGAGCGAAAGTGCTACAGATATCGACAAGTGTAGCATCTGCGATCCATTATTCCAGACGGGTTTCCGCGAAAGCCCGGTGCCCAAGCCTTCCCAAACTGGCCGTCTGAGAAGGACAGATTGTCGGGAATCTGGCCGTCTGAGAAGGACAGATGGTTCCGGCTCGCTGGCCCGACGTATCCCCGCGCCCACGGTGTCACCACGTCACCGGTACCGAAACCCCGCCCGCGTTCAGGCCGATGCCCGGATGGGGGCTGCCTGCGCCTCGGCCTCTCCCGCTCGGGGCATGCCCCTGATCGCCACCTCGAAGTGCGCGTCGCGCGTCTGCAGGTAGTGCTTCGCCGCCACCAGCGGGCTGTGACCGAGCCACTTGGCGACCACGTGGGCGGGCAGGGCCTCGGCCCAGTCGGTGGCGCAGCTGGCGCGCATGTTGTGGAAGAGGCGCGGCCAGGGCTCGTAGCCCGCGCGGGCGATGAGCTTCATGAACGTGGTGCGCAGGTTGGTGGTCGGGTCGATCAGGCGCGGCACCACCGCCTCGCTGCCCTCGGGGGCCTGGTCAAACAGCGTCTGCAGGATCGGCCGCAGCTCGGGCGTCATCGGCACGATGCGCACCGCGTGGCCGTCGTGGGCGGCGGTCTTTGGGCTGCGCACGGTCATCAGGCTGCGCTCCCAGTTGATGTCGCCCCAGCGGAGCTCGACGATCTCGGAGGGGCAGCGCAGCCCAGCGAAGCGACTGAGGGCGATGATCGCCTTCCACTGCGAGCACGGGCAGCCGTCGATGATCCTCTGCACCACCTCGGGGCGGACGTAGAAGGCGCGGTCGGGGTTTGACTGCGGCCCGGCGCGGAGGTGCTCGAAGGGGTTCTCGGGGACGAGCTTCCAGCGCCGAGCACGGCTGAAGATGCACTTGGCCACGTGGACGCGCTTGGCGATCGTGGCCGAGGCGAGCGGCTTGCGGCGTTCGCCCTTCTCGGAGATCGCCTTGCGCCAGCGGTCGGCGTTGGCGGCGGTGCCGCAGCCCAGGCGAATGAAGCGAGCCGGTGATCGGCCTCGGTTGACCTAGACTCCGGGGCGCCCGCCCGAGCGTCGGTCGGGGCCGTTGATCAATGCGCTCGTGTGCCGGCGCTACCGGCGAGGACACCCATGCCGATGCAGCGCCTCCGCAAGGTCCACGTGCTCGGGACGGGATCGTTTCTGCCCGGGCCGCCCGTGGCGATCGACGAGATCGAGTCCCGGCTCGGTCGCCTCGATGAGGCTCCCGGTGAGGTCAGGCGGTTCTCCTCCGGCGCGGGTCGAAGGTTGGCGGAGCACTCGGGCGTCCGCCGGCGTCACTTCGCGATCGACCCCGACACCGGCGAGCTGACCCACGACTTCGCCGGTCTCGCCCGGGAGGCGTGCGTTCGAGCGCTCGAACGCGCCGAGGTCGCCCCGTACGAGGTCGACCTGCTGGTGGTGTCGATGCCGGGAACGGACGACTTCACGCCGCCCGCCAGCGCCGCGCTGCAGGCCGAGCTCGGGATCGAACGGTGCGCCGAGTTCGCGATCCACAGCAACTGTGCCGGAGTCGGCAAGGCGGTGCAGGTCGCCCTCGATGCGATCCGCGTCGGGCGCTGTCGCACGGCGATCGTGGCCTACAGCCAGCTCTCCAGCGTGTTCCTCCGGTCTGCCTGGCTCGCGCAGCCGGCGATGACCCGAAGCCAGGCCCTGATGCGCTGGATCCTCTCCGACGGCGCGGGTGCCCTGGTGCTCCGCGAAGCCGACGACCCGGATGCCCCCGGCCACGAGCTGGTCGAGGCCCATGCGAGCTCGATCGGCGGCACGCTGCCTCCCGCGATGACGTGCGGTCTCGGGGCCCGGGTCATGCAGACTCGGCGCATCGGGATGGCGGAACTGGTCCAGCGCGGGCTGCATCACCTCGACCAGGACTTCGCGGCGGTCAGTGCCCACTCCGCCGGGAGGCTCGAGGAACTGCTGCTGGAGTTCGCGGCCGCTCTCGAGCTCAAGCCCGACGACATCGATCACTACGTCCTCTCGATCCCCACGCTCAAGCTCTACGAGGACGCACGGTCCCGCATCGGGTACCTCGATTGGGAGCGCTGTCCCTTCCGGTCCGCGGAAAGCGGCTACTGCGGGGGCGCGTCGATCCTGGTGCATCTCGACGAGATGGCGCGGTCCGGGAGGATCTCGCCCGGGGAGCGGGCCATGTGCTACTCGGTCGAGTCGAGCAAGTGGATGGGCGGGGGCTTCCTCGTTCGTTGGTAGCCAGAGAACGACAACCCCCGTGCCCTCGGATCATGCCGAGAAACACCGGGGTATCGGGCAATGGACCTGATCGGGCTCCAACCAACAACCTCTTCCATGCCATGGAAGCGCTCTTCCAATTGAGCTACAGGCCCGCTGACGGCCGCCGCTCATCAAAGAGAAAGGGCCGGCCAGAGCAGCAGCTCGGCGTGCCTTTCGAGGCACCGGCGTTCAACCACCCGCTTGAGGTGATCGATCCCGAGGCGCTGCTGTGGTGCGATCCGATTCGCTCCGCGTACAGCGGCTGTCCCCAGCGTCACCGGAACCGGAACCCCGTGGTTCAGGCGATCGATTGGGCGGGCGATGACGGCGCCTCGGCCTCGCCCACGCGCGCCATCCCCCTGATCGCCACCTCGAAGTGATCGTCGCGCACGCGCGGGTCCGTGTGGTGCCAGACGATGGCAGAGGGGGGCCGTTCACTCCGCCGACTTCATCAGCTCGGCCATCTGGCCCAGCGCGCGGTCCATCGCGCGGCGATAGGTCCAGGCGCGCTCGGAGGCATCCTGATCATTCGCGCCCTGCTTCAGCGCGTTCGCCAGTTCAGCCGAGGCGCCTTCGCCCAATGCGTCAGCGCCCAGAAGCACCACGGAAGTGATCGCCAGCTCATAGAGCGCTGCGCACGAGGCCTGGTCGCCGGCGTTGAAGCGGGGCACCCCGCGCTCGATCGCCAGCTCCAGGATCGCCGCGGCAAGGGCGACAAGGATCGCATGACGCCGCTCTCCGAGCGGCCGGAGCCACCGCCTTGCGTGGCGGGCCCGTCCCGCGTGCAAACAGTTTCCTGACGCAGTGGGTGAATCCGTGGCGTGGTTGTCTGACGAATACGTGCGGGTCGGTTGTGTCGGCCTCATTCGTCCGTCAAGTCTCCGCGTGCGCATGGCGCCGACCTGTAGTCGGCTTGTTATCGCATCGCGGGCCTTCCAAGGGAACACCTCATGCTGACCGCTCTCGCCACTTCCATCGTGCTTGCAACCGTTGCGCTTGCTGCGCCTTCCGCGCAGTACGCACCCTCAAGTCCTGCCGCCAGCTCGAACTCGACCATCGTGAACACCGCCGTCGCGGCGGGCAACTTCAAGACCCTCGTCGCAGCCGTGCAGGCAGCGGGCCTGGTCGACACGCTGAACGGCTCTGGCCCGTTCACCGTGTTCGCCCCCACGGATGACGCCTTCGCCAAGCTGCCGCCGGGCACGCTCGAGATGCTGCTGAAGCCCGAGAACAAGGCCAAGCTCGCGGCGATCCTGACCTACCACGTGGTGCCCGGCACCGTGAAGGCCGCCGACGTGGTGAAGCTGAACAACGCGACCACCGTGAACGGCCAGCGGTTGAACATCAAGGCCAACGACGGCAAGGTGATGGTCGACAACGCGAACGTGACCAAGACCGACATTGCCTGCTCCAACGGCGTGATCCACGTGATCGACGCCGTCGTGCTGCCGGTGGATGGCACGATCGTGGACGTGGCTGCCAAGAACGGTTCCTTCAACACGCTCGTCGCCGCGGTGAAGGCCGCGGGCCTGGCCGAGACGCTCTCGGGCAAGGGTCCGTTCACCGTGCTTGCGCCGACCGATGCGGCCTTCGCCCAGTTGCCCCCGGGCACGCTGGAGATGCTGCTGAAGCCGGAGAACAAGCAGAAGCTGGTCGAGATCCTGACCTATCACGTGGTGCCGGGCGTGGCGGCATACAGCGATGCCGTGGTCAAGATGAACGAAGTGCCCACGGTGCTCGGCCGCCCAGTGACGGTCAAGGTGATGGGTGACAAGGTCATGCTGAATGACGCCACCGTGGTCGCGGCCGACGTGCAGGCGAGCAACGGCGTGATTCACGTGGTCGACACCGTGCTCATGCCGCCGGCAGCCTCGTCCGCGGGCAATCAGCCCAAGGGCATGGGCGGCTCGTCCTACTGAATCGCCCAGTCGCGGAACACGCACGGCCCCGTCGGTCAGCCGGCGGGGCCGTGGCGTTTCCCGGATCGGGGCGCTTCCCCGAAACGCGTTCGCCCTCCCGAGCCTCCATGCCTTCGTGGCCGGCGTGCGAATGGCGATACGATCGCCCCGCATGAGTCGTCGCGTGGCCATCGTTGCAGCGGTCCGCACACCCATCGGCCGTCATGGTGGTTCGCTGTCGGGCGTGAGGCCCGATGACCTGGCGGCGCACGTGATCCGCGCGGTGGTGGCCAGGGCGGGCGTGGACGGGGCTGCGGTGGACGACGTCTACTTCGGCGCCGCCAACCAATCGGGCGAGGACAACCGCAACGTGGCACGCATGGCGTCGCTGCTGGCGGGCCTGCCCGTCACGGTGCCGGGTGCCACGGTGAACCGGCTCTGCGCCTCGGGCCTTGAGGCCGTGCACGTGGCCGCGCGCATGATCGAGGCGGGCTGCGGCGACATCATGGTGGCGGGCGGCGTGGAATCCATGAGCCGCGCGCCCTACGTGCTGAGCAAGTCGTCCGAGGCGTTCGGCCGCACGCAGGAACTGCACGACACCACCATCGGGTGGCGCTTCGTGAATCCCGCCATGGCGGCGAAGTACCCAGCGATCTCGCTGGGCGAGACTGCGGAGAACGTGGCACGGAAGCATGGCGTTTCCCGCATGGATCAGGATCGCTTCGCGCTGGCAAGCCAGCAGCGGTGGGCCGCGGCGCACGCGGCGGGCAAGTTCGCGGATGAGATCGTGCCGATCGAGATTCCTCAGGGCAAGAGGCCGCCCATCGTGGTGGAAATCGACGAACACCCGCGCCCTGACACCACCCTGGAGAAGTTGGCAGCCCTGAAGCCGGCCTTCTCGAAGGCGGCGGACGCCACGGTGACCGCAGGGAACAGTTCCGGCATCAACGATGGTGCGGCGGCCCTGCTGCTGGTGGAGGCGGGCCGCGCGAAGGCGCTGGGCCTGAAGCCGATGGCATTCGTGGGGGCAAGCGCCTCGGCGGGCGTGGATCCCGCGTACATGGGCATCGGGCCAGTGCCCGCCATCCGCACACTGGCCGAGCGAACGGGCACCAAGCTGTCCGACATCGACCTGTTCGAGATCAACGAGGCCTTCGCGGCCCAGGCCGTGGCGTGCGTTCGCGAACTTGGGCTGGACCCCGATCGCGTGAACGTGAACGGCGGGGCGATCGCTCTGGGGCATCCGCTGGGTGCGAGTGGGGCCCGCATCACGGTCACCCTGGTGCACGAGATGGCGCGACGGGGCGCCCGCCGCGGCATCGCCTCGCTCTGCGTGGGCGTGGGGCAGGGGCTTGCGGTGATGTTCGACCGCGCGTGAGCGGCCCGATCAGGCCTTCGCCAGCCGCCGGAAGCCCGACTCCACCGCCGCCACGAGCGCGTCGATCTCGGCCTCGGTCATCGGCGTCGACAGCATGCCCGTGCACGTGCCCACCATCAGGAAGCCCTCGGCGAACAGGTGCTCGAGCATGAGCTTGAGCCGCCTGTTCTCCTCGGGCGTGGCGTACGCCTCGCGATAGTTGGCCGGAACCTGGGCCTTCATGTGCACGCGGAACATGGAGCCGCCGCCGGTCACGCTGGCGCAGGCACCGGTGCGGGCGATCGCCTGGCCGATGCCGTGCCGCACCCGGTCACCCAGCGCGTTCAGGCGGGCCACTGCCGCGCGGTCGAAGTGCTCCATGGCCATGCGGCCCGCGGTCATGGTGACCGGGTTGGCGGAAAAGGTGCCCGAGAGGGGGAACAGCAGCTTGGGCGCTGCAGGATTCAGCACTTCCATGAACTGGGCCCGGCCGGCCAGCGCGCCCACGGGGAAACCCCCGCCGATCATCTTGCCAAGCGCCGTCAGGTCGCCGTGGATGCCGTAGCCCTGCTGGGCGCCTCCGTACTCGGTGCGGAAGGTGATCACCTCGTCCAGCACCAGCAGGGCACCGTTCTTGGCGGTCCACTCGCGCATGGCGGTCACGAAGGCCCTGGAGGCGGGCTTCAGCCCCACGCGGTGGGGCAGCAGGTCCAGCACCACGCAGGCCAGCTGGTCGCGGTGCTCGTTCAGCAGCGCGATCGAGCGGTCCACGTCGTCGAAGGGGATCACCACCACGTCGTCCATGGCGGACTGCGGGGCGCCGTGCACCAGCGGCACGCGGTTGGGGTGGTCCGCGGAACCCCAGTCCTTCGGGGTGGAGCCCTGGCTGGTCTCCACATAGTCGTAGGCGCCGTGGTAGGCCCCCTCGACCTTGGCGATCATGGGCCGCCCGGTGAAGGCCCGTGCGGCCTTCAGCGCAGCCATCACCGCCTCGGTGCCCGAGTTCACGAAGCGGATCCTGTCAAAGCCCTCGCTGCGCGAGCACATGTGCTCGGCGTGCAGCACCTCCTGCTCGGTGGCCATCATGAACGCCGTGCCGCGCGCCACCTGGGCCGCGACGGCCTCCGTGACGGGCGGGTAGGCGTGACCATGGATGAGCGAGGCCACGTTGTTGGCGAAGTCGATGCGGGTCACGCCGTCGATGTCGGTCACCCGGCAGCCGCTGCCATGGGCCACGTAGGGCGGCACTGCGCTCCACAGCACGGTGTTGCGGCTCACGCCGCCGGGCATCACCTTCTTGGCGCGCTCGAACAGCTCGGCGCTGCGGCTGGTGGTGGCGTGGATGGCGTCCGTGGCGTTGGGGCTCATGTCAGGCTCCGGTCCGCAGGGCGGGTGCACGCAGGATGGGCGCGCCGGTGCGCTCCTGCACGAAGTCAAAGCCTACGCCGGGTGCCAGCTCGACCAGCTGGAAACCCCTGGGCGTGATGTCGATCACCGCCAGATCCGAATACACCCGCGTCACCACGCCGCGGCCGGTGAGCGGATAGGTGCAACGCTCCACCAGCTTGGGTGTGCCTTCCTTGGTGACATGCGTGGTCATCACGAACACGCGCTTCACGCCCGCCACAAGATCCATGGCGCCGCCCACGGCTGGAATGGCGTCGTCCTCGCCCGTGGACCAGTTCGCCAGGTCGCCATGGGCCGACACCTGCAGGGCGCCGAGCACGCTCAGGTCCAGGTGCCCGCCGCGGATCATGGCGAAGCTGGTGGCCTGATCGAAGAAGGCTGCGCCCGGCATCATGGTCACGCGCCGCTTGCCCGCGTTGATGAGTTCGGGATCGCCCTGCCCGGCCGCTGGCGAGGGGCCCATGCCCAGCAGGCCGTTCTCGGTGTGATAGACGAGCGTTCGGCCTGCGGGCACGAACCTGGCCACCAGCTCCGGGATGCCGATGCCCAGGTTCACGTAGGAACCGTTCTCGATGTCCTGGGCCACGCGCTCGGCGATGCCCTCGCGGGTCCAGCCGATGGTGGGCTCGCGGGATGTCTTGGCGGGCGTTCCTGTCATGGATAGCTCGCCCCCGCCTCGTTGAGCGCGGACTCCAGTGCCGGCGACGGCACGTGCACCACACGATCCACGAAGATGCCGGGCGTGACGATTGTCTCGGGATCGAGTTCGCCCGCGGGCACCACCGCGGCCACCTGCACGATGGTGACCGCGGCGGCGGTGGCCATCATGGGAGCGAAGTTGCGCGCGGTGCGATGGAACAGCACGTTGCCGTGCGTGTCCGCGATGCGCCCCTTGATCAACGTGAAGTCCGCACGAAGGCCATGCTCGAGCACGTGCTCGCGGCCGTCGAACACGCGGGTCTCCTTGCCCGCGGCCAGAGGGGTGCCCGCAGCGGTGGGGGTGTAGAAGGCCGCCACGCCGGCGCCACCGGCGCGGATGCGTTCGGCCAGCGTGCCTTGCGGCACCAGTTCGAGTTCCACCTTGCCGGCGCGATACAGGTCGGGAAAGACGGTCGACCCTGCGGTCTTGGGGAACGAGCAGATCACCTTGCGCACACGGCCAGCTCGAAGCAGGGCGGCCAGGCCCACCAGGCCCGTGCCCGTGTTGTTGCTGATCACGGTCAGGCCCTTGGCGCGCTGGTCGATCAGGGCATGGATGAGCTCGATGGGGCTGCCAGCCTCGCCGAAACCGCCGATCATGATCGCGGCGCCGTCGGGCACGTCGGCCACGGCCGCACGTGGGCTCGCGAGCCGCTTGTCGATCATCGGCAGGCGGGGGCGGGTGGGGCGGCGTGGGTGATGCGGGCCATCTTCACGCGGTCATACTCGAACAGGCCGGCCTCGTCGAAGAGCACGCGGTCCGCGTAGGCGTCGAACCAGAGCGCCTCGGGGTTGCGACCCACGATGCAGACCTTGCCCTTGTCGGCGGCCTTGCCCGAGCTGCGAAGAATCTTGAACAGCACCACGCCATGCTCGCTGCCCTTCAGGCCCGGGATCGGCTTGTTGGTGACCGCATTCACCTCGGTCTTGCCCTTGTAGTGGGTGATCGAGAGGCGGGCATGCTGCTCCACGCCCGAGAGGCCCTTCTGCGACTCGTTCAGGATCTGCCATGCACGCTCGATGGGCACGTTGAACGACTTGTACGCGATGATGTCGCGGCCGCAGAAGAAGTAGTGGTTCTCGCCGCCGGCCCGCTTGAACTCGCGCTGCAGGATGCGAAGCGCATCGGGATCGTCGTTGATGCCCTTGATGATGGGGGACTGGTTCTCCACGCTCAGCCAGCCGCGACCCGCCAGACGGCGCATGGCCTCGCCCGTGGCCGGTACCCACTGCAGGAAGCCCTGGCCGTTGCGGAGGTATTCGCCGCCCGGATCCTTGGCCAGGAATTCGTCGGGGTGCTCGAAGTGCACCACGATGTGCAGGCCCACCTCGGGGTACGCCTTGTGGAAGTTGTCCAGCATCGCCACGAACGCCTCGTCGAAGCGCTGCGGATAGAAGGCCATCTCCTTGGTGCCGATGCGGATCGACTCGATGCCCGCCTCGGCCAGTGCGGCCAGCCACGCGGCGATCTTGCTGTTCTGCAGCACCATCGGATCGCCGCCCGACATCAGGACCTCGCGCAACTTCTCTCGGCCGCACACCGGGTGACGGCCGCCATTTCCGGCCACTTCGGCGTTGAAGCGCCTGATGTAGCCGACCACCTCGGGAATGCTGGCCAGGCCCTTCTTGGCCACGGTGCCATCCTGCCGCTTGACTTCCTTGCGGGCGATGAGTTCCTCGCGATAGCAGAATCGGCAGTGTGCCGAGCAGGTGCTGATCACGTAGAGCAGGCCCATCTCGTACTTGTGCAGCATGCCCTCGACGGGGCTGTAATCCATCTGGAAGCCAGGATCCTCGCTGCCGGCCAGGTCGAGCGTCTCGGCGGGGTCGGCCTTCACCAGACGCCGCAGCGGGGCGCTCTTCTTGGCCAGCTCGAAGTAGTGCCGCGTGACCTTGACCGGCATGCGCTTCTCGAGGTCGCGCTCCGTGCCCTTGAGCACGCGCAACTGCACCAGTTCCTGCGGCGTGTACAGGCCCAGCATGTCCGCGGGCACCTTCTCGCTCAGGAAGGGGTCGAGGCCGTTGATGATGTCGCGCTCGTGACGGGTGTCCTGGACCGTGGCCAGGAAGTCCTGTTCGCGCTGGGTGGGGGTGTACGCGTGATCCATGGTGGAGTCCTTGGGTGGTGCGCCGAAGGCGAGGTCGCGGCTGTCCCCGAAACAACGGGGGCAATCCGCAAAAGATACCACTGGGCTCGTCCGGAACGAATCGGGGCAGGACGCGTCAGGACGTCGTCTGGTCGCCTGTCGGCATCATGCGCTCGATACGCCGGCGGCTCGCGATGGCGTAGGGGATCAGCGAGAGCAGGATCACGCCCACCACAAGCAGGGTGGGCCAGACCGCCAGCCGGGAGGCGGCACCCGTGGCCACCCGGGCGGAACCTTCGACCATCCAGAGGAACATCGCTCCGAGCAGCGCGGCGGTCCACGCCATGTAGGTGCGGGTGGGCGCCAGCGCCGCGATCCGGCTCCGCGGCGGCAGCTCAAGAAATCGCCTCTTGTGCGGCACGCTGATCAGTTCCGGGGCATGACGCGCCAGCCACGGCAGTGACAACCCGATGCCGAGCAGCAGGCCGAGCAGCCCCAGCGACAGGCCAGGCAGCAGGAACCACTCCACGGCGTTCCGCTCGGTCCACCGATCCGGAGCGCCCGATGCGTCAAAGTGCACCGGGATCCGGTCCGGCAGCCGTGGGTACCAGTGCACCGCGCGCCACCAGAGCGCGGCCTGAAGCATCAGCGTGGCGATCACCAGCGCGGGACCCACCACCCGCTCCTCGGCAGGCTCATGGCCCGTGGGCGATTCCGGCTCGGCCAGCGGACGATCGCTCATGCCGGACGCCCAGGAGCCACCAGCCGCTCGTCGACCAGGTTCTCGGCATCGATCGAGCCGCACGCGAAGCCTGTCACATTGCCGATGGTGGTCCGAGCGATGGCCGTGCACGCCTCGCGCGTGAGGAACCCCTGGTGCGACGTGATGAGCACGTTGGGAAAGGTCATCAGCCGCACGAAGGTGTCGTCCTGGATGGGCTTCTCGGACAGGTCACGGAAGAAGAGGTCGCCCTCCTCCTCGTAGACATCCAGGCCCACCGAGCCGATGCGGCCCGCCTTCAGCGCGTCGATCAGGGACCGGGTGTCGATCACGGCACCGCGACTCGTGTTGATGAGCATGACCCCGGGCCGCATGCGTGACAACGCGTCATGGTCGATCAGGTGCCGTGTGGCCGGGGTGAGCGGGCAATGCAGCGAGATGATGTCGCTGTCGCGGAGCAACGCCGCCATGTCCACGTAGGTGACGCCCATGGCGGCGCAGCGGGGGTCAGGTGATGGATCGTGGGCCAGCACGCGGCACCCGAATCCAAGCAGGATGCGGCAGGCCACCTGGCCAATCTGGCCGGTGCCCACGATGCCGGCCGTCTTGCCGTGCATGTCGAAGCCCATCAGTCCGTCCAGCGAGAAGTCCTGCTCCCGAACCCGGTTGAAGGCCCGGTGCAGCCGTCGATTCAGCGTGAGCATGAGGGCCACGGCATGCTCCGCCACGGCGTGTGGGGAGTAGGCGGGGACACGGGCCACCGTGATGCCCAGCTTTCGGGCTGCCGGCAGATCGACGTGGTTGAACCCGGCGCATCGAAGGGCCAGCATGCGCACGCCGTCCGCAGCCAGAGCCTGCAGCGAGGCCTCCGACGCGTCATCTCCCACGAAGATCGAGGCCGCCGAGCAGCCGCGCGCAAGCGACGCGGTCAGTGGCGAGAGCGCGGCGGGGATCGGCTTGAGCGTGCAGCCCGCATCGCGGGCGGCGGCTTCCAGGAATGGGGCCTCGTAGGCGCGATGGGAGAAGACGGCGATGTCCATGGTGGCCCGCTCAGCCCTTCAGGCTTGCCATGTCGATCACGAAGCGGTACTTGACGTCGCTGCGCAGCATGCGCTCGTAGGCGTGGTTGATCTGGTCCATGCGGATCCGCTCGACCTCGCAGGTGATGCCGTGCTGCCCGCAGAAATCCAGCATCTCCTGCGTCTCGGCGATGCCGCCGATGAGCGATCCGGTCAGGATGCGCCGCGGCATGATCAGGCTGAAGGCGTGCACCTGCTGCGGCGAGGGCGGCACACCCACCACGGCCATCACGCCATCGAGCCTGAGGGTGGCCATGTACGCATCGAAGGGGTGATCCGCGGAGACCGTGTCCACGATCAGGTCGAGGCTGCCAGCCATGGCGGCCATCGCCTTCGGATCCTTCGAGAGCACCACCTCGTGGGCACCGAGCCGCTTGCCGTCGGCCATCTTGCTCTCGCTGCTGGTGAACAGCACCGTGTGGGCTCCGAGGGCGCGAGCGAACTTCACCCCCATGTGGCCCAGGCCGCCCAGACCCACGATGCCCACGCACTTGCCAGGGCCTGCGCCCCACTTGCGAAGCGGCGACCAGCTGGTGATGCCGGCGCAGAGCAGGGGCGCCGCACCGGCCGGGTCGAGGCCGCTGGGCACCTTCAGCGTGAACGCCTCGTCGCACACCACGCGTTCCGAGTAGCCACCGTAGGTCATGCCGCCCAGATGCCGATCGGCCGAGTTGTAGGTGAAGGTGGCGCCAGCCACGCAGAACTGCTCCAGGTTGCGCCGGCAGTGCTCGCAGGTGCGGCAACTGTCCACCAGGCATCCCACGGCGGCCAGGTCACCGGGCTTGAACCTGGTCACCTTGGACCCGACGCGCATGACCCGACCCAGGATCTCGTGCCCGGGCACCACCGGATAGGTGGTGCCGCCCCACTCGTTTCGGGCAATGTGCAGGTCGCTGTGGCAGACGCCGCAGAAGAGGATGTCGATCTCCACATCCGTGGGCAGCGGGTCACGACGGGAGATGGTGTGCGGTCCCAAGTGGCTGGTGGCGGAGGCGGCGGCGTAGGCCTTGATCGTCATGCGGGCAGCATAGAAGGCGGACGGACATGGAAATGGCTAGACTGTGTGGCCGTGCGGGGTGTAGCTCAGCTTGGCTAGAGCGCTTGGTTCGGGACCAAGAGGTCGCAGGTTCAAATCCTGTCACCCCGACTCCTCAGCACGAGAGCCGAAGGCACAGCCTTCGGCTCTCCGTGCTTCGTCGCCTGGGTGCCCGAACCGGCCTGCGGCCGGGCGAGTCAACCTCGATGCATCGCGGCGCAGGCTTCGGACCAGCATGATCGGATGGCCGCATGAAACCGGCTCGCGTAGCCCGGCGCATCGCACAGCGGCGACGCCGCGATCTCGGATCGGAGGCGGACCCGCAGGTCAGCCAGCCTGGCACGGTCCGAGGCCAGAGCGACAGCGATCCGCACGAAGTCATCGTGGTCCTGGGCGACCCACTCGGGATGCCCGGCTGCCGCGAGAAGGCTTGCCGAGACGCGAGCCGCGTGTCGATCGCCCAGCGTGGTGATCACCGGAACGCCCATCCAGAGCGCTTCACAGGTGGTGGTGGTTCCGTTGTAGGGGGTGGTGTCCAGGGAAACGTGCACCCGCGCGTAGAGGCGAAGATGGGCGTCCCGGCCCGCGGTGTACGCGACCATCTCGAGCCGATCCGGCGGCATGCCCGCCTCGTGCAGTCGCTCCTGCAGGCGACGCCGCGCCGCGGGTTCGGACATGGCCTGCGACTTGAGCAGGAGCCGGCTCCCTGGCACGGCCTGCATCACGGCGGTCCAGAGCCGGATGGTCTCCGGCGAGATCTTCTCCGCGTTGTTGAAGGACCCGAAGGTGAACGGCTGGTCGTCGGGCGGCGATGCCGGTTCGGGGGCCACGCCGGGCTCGAAGCAGAGAAAGCACGGATCCAGGCGGAGCAATCCCTCCGTGCAGTGCCCCTCGTGGCCCGGCGGATCGGTGATGGAGTCGACCAGCCTCCAGTCGACCGCCGGAACGCCGGTGGTGTTGGCGTATCCGATGGCCGAGATGATCACCGGGGCAGGCCTGGTCGCCAGCACGGGCAGCGCGTTGTTCCACACGTGACCGGCGAGATCGATCAGCACGTCCAGTCGCCGCCCCCGCATGGCCGACTCCAGCGCGGTAGCGTCCATGTGCCACGCCTCCACGAACTCGTCAAAGAGCGTGCGGAGTCGTGCTGCCACCGGATCGCCGTGTCGTGGCTGCGCCGTGGAGAACGCCACCAGCGCTCCGCCGGCGGGACGGTGTGCCAGGAAGGCGCCGATGAAGTGGCTCACCGAGCTCTCGCCGAGGTCGGGCGAGACCACCCCGACACGGAGCGGTCGTTCGGGATCCGGATCGTGCGGCGGACACGGCGCGGGATCGGCGAACCGGGCCCCGAACGCCCGGTGGGCCTCGAGCACCCGCTCGACCGGCTGCAGCCGGAAGTTCATGCCGAAGAGCCAGGTCGACCAGAGTCGTGACTCGCCGGGATGGCGGCCCACGCCATCGGCCAACGCCTGCTGGGCGTCCTCGGTCCTTCCGGCGGCGGAGAGCGCCAGGGCCAGGTTCGCCGACGCCCCTGGCCAGTCCGGTCGAAGCGCCACCGCGCGCTCGCCGGCCCGCACGCCATCAAGGGATCGACCCACCCGGGGATAGCAGGCCGCCAGGGCGGCCAGGCTTGCCTCATGGTCCGGATGGGATTGAAGCACCGACTCCCACTGCTGGATCGCTTCTGGAATTCGGTCCGCGGACACGAGCGCGTTGGCCAGATCGCAGCGAAGTTCCGGTGATGAGGGCTGGGCTTGCGCGGCGCGCTGCAGCGAAACGACCCCGCCTGCATGGTCACCCATCCGGAGTTGCGTCTGCGCCAGCAGTTGCAGGGCCTGCGCGTCCTTCGGCTTGAGCTTGAGGTGCGTGCGAAGCGACGAGGCGGCCTGCTCCAGCGAGCCGCTGCGCCACAGCCGGACCACCCGCTCGTGCAGCCCGTCACCCATGCGCCGGCACCGCACCCGCCGCGAAGACGCGCAGCCAGCGCACGCTGGCACGGGGCGGGCGGCGCCGTGATCGCCGTGCATCGACCCACTTGTGCACCATCCAGAGCAGGATCACCACGGCCAGCGTGACGGCCACCGCGATCATCACCTGGTGGAAGATGTCGGTCACGCCCGCCCTGGCCGCGGCGTGGAATGCCAGCCAGCCGATCATCATCTGCAGCGGGGCGGTCACCAGCACGCAGGTGCCCTCGACCAGCAGCAGCTTCCACCAGTGCATGTGGAGAAGGCCGCACATGGTGATCACCGGCGTGCGTGTGCCCGGGATGAAGCGGGCCGCCAGCAGCACCCACGCCCCGCGCGCGTCGATCTGCCATTTCAACTCCAGCAACCGGCGCGGGTGGAACAGACGCTTGAACCAGCGGGTGTGCATGACCCGCGTGCCGAAGTGCCGACAGATCCAGAACCAGCCCGCGTCGCCAAGCACGATGCCCAGGTACGCCGCCAGCGCGAACTCGGCGAACATCCACCAGTCCGAGGCGGCCAGCCAGCCCGCCGGAATCAGGATCAGGTCCTCGCTCAGGTGCAGGCCGATGCCGCTGATGACGAACGAGGCGAAGATGGCCACCGCACCGTACCGCTCCACGGCATCCTCGATCCACGCCGGCATCTGCATCGGCGGGGCGGCCTGCGTGGTGTCGCCTGGCTCCGTGGTGGCATGGGGGGATGTCGCGTTGGCCGCCTCGGCCGCCGTGGTGCCCGGGAGCACATCGGTGGCACGCATCGTTCGCCACGGTCCGGCTCCGATCACCGCGCACACGGTCAGCATGGCGAGCGTCTGCAGCAGGAGTCGCATGGGAGGGCGAGTATAGAACCGCCCCCGCAAAGAAAGGCGGCCCGCTCGCGTGGAGCGGGCCGCCGGGAGCGATCCGAGTGTGCGGGTTCAGGCCGCGCTCACTTGAGCTCGGCCGGGATCCGCATGCTGTAGAAACTGCGGTACACGAAGACCAGGGCGATGGCGAAGAGCACGCCGCCGATCCAGTACTTGGCGTCCTGCACCTGCTCCTGCACCGCGATCTCCACGGCCAGCAGGCCGAAGAGCGTGGTGAACTTGATCACCGGGTTCAGGCTGACCGAGCTGGTGTCCTTGAAGGGGTCGCCCACGGTGTCGCCCACCACGGTGGCCGCGTGCAGGTCGGTGCCCTTGGCCCGCATGTCCACCTCCACGATCTTCTTGGCGTTGTCCCAGGCGCCGCCGGCGTTGGCCATGAAGATGGCCTGAAAGAGCCCGAAGAACGCCATGGCCACCAGGTAGCCGATGAAGAAGTAGGGGTTGAAGAAGGGAAGCGCCAGCGCCATGCAGAACACCACGATGAAGATGTTGAACATGCCGCGCTGGGCGTAGACGGTGCAGATGCGCACCACCTCCTTGCTGTCCTCCACGCTGGCGGCGGCCTTGTCCAGGTTGATGTTCTTCTTGATGAAGAGCACGGCCTGGTAGGCGCCCGTGACCACGGCCTGGGTGCTGGCACCGGTGAACCAGTAGATCACCGAGCCACCCACCAGCAGGCCCAGCAGGATCTCGGGCCGCACGATGGAGAGCTTCTCCACCACGCCGCCGTAGAGCTTGTCCAGCAGCAGGATGATGCCGAACACCATGGTCGTGGCGCCCACCACCGCGGTGCCGATCAGCACCGGCTTGGCGGTGGCCTTGAAGGTGTTGCCGGCGCCGTCGCCCTTCTCGAGCAGGTGCTTGGCCTTGCCGAAGTCGGCGTCGATGCCGAAGTCGCGCTGGAGCTCCTCCTTGATGCCGGGCTTGCCCTCGATCTGGCTCAGCTCGAACACGCTCTGGGCGTTGTCCGTGACCGGCCCGAAGCTGTCCACCGCGATGGTGACCGGGCCCATGCCCAGGAAGCCGAAGGCGATCAGGCCGAAGGCGAAGATGGGAGCCGCGAAGTCGTACTGGGCGGGCATGAGCCGCTGCACGTCCTCGTTCATGCTGCCCCACCAGCCGATGGCCATGAGCAGGGCGATGACCAGACCCTTCCAGAAGGCCGAGTAGTTGCCCGCCACGAAGCCCGAGAGGATGTTCAGGCTGGCGCCGCCCTGCTGGCTGGCGTTGACCACCTCGCGCACGTGCCGGCTGGTGGTGCTGGTGAACACCTTGGTGAACTCTGGGATCAGGGCGCCGGCCAGCGTGCCGCAGCTGATGATCACCGAGAGGATCCACCACAGGTTGGGGAACACCGCGACGGCCTCGGTGACCACGGTGCCCGACACGGCCATGCCGTCGGCATTCACCGCGATCCCGGGATCCGCGGCCACCACGCCCAGATTCTCGTGGAATTGCCCCAGCAGGGCCCAGCTGGCCAGGAAGGTCACGCCGATCGACACGATGCTGGTGATCCACACCAGCCAGGTGAGCGGGGCCTCCTCGTGAAAGTCGCCCTTGCCCGAGTACTTGCTGTTGCTGAGCCACTCGTTGATGAAGTAGCTGGCCAGGCTGGTCACGATCATCAGGGCCCGCATGGCGAAGAGCCACACGATCAGCTTGGCGCAGATGCTCTGGCTCACCGCGTCGCCACCGCCCAGCGCTAGGGCCAGGAACGCGATCAGGGCCACGCCGGTCACGCCGTAGGTCTCGAAGCCGTCGGCGGTGGGGCCCACGGAGTCGCCGGCGTTGTCGCCCGTGCAGTCGGCGATCACGCCGGGGTTCTTGGGATCGTCCTCGGGAAGCTTGAAGACGATCTTCATCAGGTCGCTGCCGATGTCCGCGATCTTGGTGAAGATGCCGCCGCAGATGCGCAGGGCGCTGGCGCCGAGCGACTCGCCGATGGCGAAGCCGATGAAGGCCGGGCCCACCAGATCCGAGGGCAGGTACTTCAGGATCACGATCATGAAGAACAGCTCAACGCTCACCAGCAGCAGGCCCACGCTCATGCCGCTGCGAAGCGGAATGCTCAGCACCGGCAGGCCCTCGCCCTTCAGGCTGGCGAAGGCGGCGCGGCTGTTGGCCGTGGTGTTGATGCGGATGCCGAACCAGGCCACGCCGTAGCTGCCCAGAATGCCCAGCACGCTGGCCGAGAGGATCACGAACAGCGAGAAGCCGCTCTTGTGCTCCAGATAGCCGAAGTAGTAGAGGATGCAGGCGCCGATGAGCACCCACAGGATGGCCAGGAACTTGCCCTGCTGGAACAGGTAGCTCTTGCAGGTCTCCCAGATGATGTTGCTCACCTCGGCCATGCTGCGGTGCACCGGCAGGGCCTTGGTCTGGGCGTACTGGTACCAGCCGAAGAGGGCCGCCAGCACGCAGACCAGCAGGCCGATCACCATCAGGTGGTTGCCCTGGATCACGGAATCGCCGAAGTTGAAGTTGGCCAGATCGACGCTGGGCACCTTCAGGTCGGCTTCGCCGGCGAGCGCGGGGGCGGCCAGCAGTGCAGGAAGGGCGATGGCGGTGAGAGCCGAGAGGCTCCTGGAGAAACGGGTCAGCATTGGATTGGGATCCCTCTGGTGTGTCCGGGAACTCGACGTTCCCATGAAGGGCGGCGAGGGTACCGGGGGGCTCGGCCTTCGGCAATGGGCTGTCGGCCTTCCTGCGGTAGGGTTCCACGATGCTCGCCAACCGCCTCCAGAAGCGATGGAGCCAACTCCGCAAGTGGGCCCAGCGCGGCGGCATCGAGGCCTTCCGGGTCTACGAGCGGGACATCCCGGAGTTTCCGCTGGTGGTGGACTGGTACGCGGGCGACGTGGTGGCGTGGCTGCACCCGCGGACCCGCGACGACACGCCCGCGAAGGCCTCCGAGCACCGGGCCCGGTGCGTGGCCGAGATCCGTCAGGGACTGCAGGTGGGCGAAGGTCGGCTCTTCCTGAAGACCCGCCGTCGCCAGCGTCACCGACGCGAGGCGGGAGCGGCCGAGTTGCCGGAGGCCGGGCAGTACGAGCGCACGGGCTCGGCCAACGCGGTGCGCGTGGTGGCCGAGCAGGGGCTGCGCTTCGAGGTGAACCTGAGCGACTACCTGGACACGGGGCTCTTTCTGGACCACCGCATGACGCGCGCCATGGTGCGCGACCGCGCCGCTGGCCAGCGCGTGCTGAACCTGTTCGCCTACACCGGCTCCTTCACCTGCTACGCCATGGCCGGCGGGGCCGTCGCCACCACCACCGTGGACATGTCCAACACCTACCAGGCGTGGACCGAGCGCAACATGCGTCTCAACGGGTTCGAGCCCTCGCGCGAGCACCGGCTGATCCAGGCCGACTGCCTGGCATGGCTGGCCACCGGGCCCCGCAAGCGCGAGCGCTACGACCTGGTGGTGCTGGATCCGCCCACCTTCAGCAACAGCAAGCGCATGCAGGGCGGCAGCTTCAGCGTGGACCGAGACTGGCCGCAACTGCTGCGCGACCTGGTGCCGTGGCTGTCCGACGACGCGGTGGTGTGGTTCAGCACCAACTCGCGGGGGCTGGCGTTTGCGGCCGATGCGCTGCCCTCGGGCTACGCGGCGCGCGACATGACCGATCGCACCCGAAGCCCCGACTTTCCGGATGACCATGGCCACCGGGCGTGGCTTGTGGCGAGGCAGGCCACCTTTGACGGCTGGCGCGAGCGCCGGGCGGCGCCGCTCACTCCCCCAGCCACATGAGGAACTCCGGGTTGTCCGGCAGGGTGGCGAAGGGCTTCTCGTCGGGCTTGCCGTCCTTCAGGCTGAACCGAAGGATCTGCTTGCCCTCGCGGCTGCCCACGTAGAGCCAGGGGCCGTGGATGGCCATGGCGGACGGTGCCCGAAGGCCGCCGGCGCGGTGCGGCACCAGCGTGCGGACGTTGCGGCGGGCCACGTCCACCTCGAATACGCAGTCGTGTCCGTTGTCGCCCACATAGAGGCGTTGGCCATCCTCGGAGAACAGGGCCTGGATCGGATGCTTGAGCCCATCGGTGACGTCGGCCACCACGCGCACGCGGCGACCGGTGGTCGGATCGAACGCGGCCACCCGTCCGGCGCCGCGGTCGCACACGTAGAGCAGTCCATCGGGGCCGAAGGTGATCCCGCGCACCTGGTCGATGCCCTCCGGGCTCGACTTGGCATCCGGAACCACCACCCCCGGAGCCAGGTCGGCGGGACGATCGGGCGACGCGGCCGGCGACAGTGGTTCGCCAGCGTTGGGCTGCCCCACCCCCGCGTAACGCGTGACGGTGTTGGTGTCCTGATTGCCCACGTAGACGGACCCATCGGGACCGATCGCCATCTGGTAGGCGTGGACCATGGCGGGGTTGGAGGGGCCGAGCGCGGTGAAGTCGCCGACATAGGGCCACGTGCCGTCGGCGGCCTTGGGGCCAAACCGAAGGATCCGCGTGTCCTTGGAAAAGGCGTTCATGGCCAGGAAGCCGCCGTCGGGCAGCGAGGTGATTCCCCGCAGGTCGTGCGGCGCGGGACCGCCCTCGCCTCGCGATGGCACGGCCGCGTTCACGGGCCCCTTGAGTTCGCCGTTGCCGGTCAGGGCCCAGATGCCCTGCGGCTTGCCCTCCTCGCCGTGCATGGTGAGCAGCCACTGGATCTGGTCGGGCTGCAGGGTGTGATCGTGGATGCGCTTGGGTGGGGCGGGTGGCGGGGCTTCCTCACCGGCGGTGCTGGTGTCCTGCACCACCGGTTCCGCCCGCTCACGATGCTCGTGGTCCTTGTGGTGGTGACGCGCCTCGCGCGGCTGTCGATCGGGCTTGCCCTCGCCGCAGGCGGGCAGCAGCAGCGCCGCGGAGAGTGGCATCAGCATCAGGGCACGGAGCGATCGGTGCATGGGCGTCTCCTTGGACAGGTCAGGACCCGGCAAGATAGCCTTTGGCCTCATGAAGGCTCGACATGCGTTCGTGGCGGCTGCCGCATCGATGGCGTGCGTGTCCCTGGCATGGGCCGGCAAGGACACCAGCCTGCTTGAGACGCTGGCCCAGGGCGGACCGCGCTCCAGCCAGGGCTCGTTCTCGCGGTTGGGCGACAGCTTCGGCCAGTTCTTCCACTTCTGGTTCATCGTGCGGCTGATGGCCGGGCTGGTGCTGGCGGTGGCGCTCTCGGCGTTCATCGCCTCGCATCCGCGGCGCAGCACGCGGCTGGATCCGCTGAGCGACCTCGAGGAGCGCAAGACGCTCATCCTGCTGGGCATGGTGGGCGCGGTCGTGGCGGAACTGGTGAGCGTGGAGAGCACCATGGCCCTGGTGGTCTTCGGCATCGGCGGACTGATCCGCTTCCGCACCGTGCTGCGCAACCCCAAGATCACCGGCAAGGCGATCCTGGTGGTGCTCATCGGCCTGGCATGCGGACTGGGCGAGTTCGCCACGGCCATGTTCGTCACCCTCTTCGCCTGGGCGCTGGTGCACTGGCTGGAGAGCCACCTGAGCGCGCGGCTGAAGGTGCGCGTGCCCGAGAAGATGAACCTGCAGGAGGCCTATGCCGGCGTGCTGGACTTTCTGCATGCCCGTCGCTGCCGCATGAGCAGCAGCGACGCCAACGCGGCCAAGCACCAGATCACCGCGATCATCCACTTCCCCACCCAGATGGACCCCAAGGCCATGGCTGCCGACCTGAAGGCCGCGCTGCCTCGGGGCGGAGACGGCTGCTCGGTCGACGTGGAGGTGGAGTGAGCCGCCCGGCGGCCGGCCGATGGTGATCGACGCTTCCATCGGCGGGCTGGGCGTGCAGGTGCGGCAGGCTGGCGTGCGGCTCGGGGGCGTGACGGCCCTGGGCTCGGCCAGCGTGAGCGTGGCCAGCGGCGAGTTGCTGGTGATCGTGGGGGACTCCGGCGGGGGCAAGACCACGCTGCTTCGCGCCATCGGCGGCCTGGTGCCGCTCTCCACGGGCACCGTCGGGTTCACCCAGCCGGATGGCTCGGCGGTCTCGCCCGGGCCGCGCGACATCGGCTTCTGCTTTCAGGAAGGCCGGCTGCTCCCGTGGCGCAGCGTGCTGGCCAATGTGGCGCTGCCGCTGGAACTGGAGGGCGTGGGGCGCGGCGAGCGGATCGATGCGGCTCGCGCCATGCTGCAGCGCATGCGGCTGGAGGGGGTGGAGCGTCGCATGCCCGCACAGCTCTCGGGCGGCATGCGCATGCGGGTGGCCATGGCGCGGGCCCTGGTCACGCGGCCCCGGCTGCTGCTGCTGGACGAGCCGTTCGGCGCCCTGGACGAGGTCACGCGCCTGGCGCTCGACGAGGAACTGCGCGGCCTGGTGGCGGCCACGGGTGCCACCGCCATCCTGGTGACGCACTCCATCCAGGAAGCCGTGTCGCTGGCCGATCGCGTGCTGGTGCTGCGGGGCCGGCCTGGCGTGTCGCAGGTTCCCATTCCCATCTCCCTGCCCAGCCGGGACGAGCACGGGCGCATGAGCCTGGAGTTCGCCAGCCTCTGCGCGCTGGTGCAGCACGAACTGCGTGGAGGACACGCGTGAGCCGCCGCCTGGCCATGGTGCTGCCGCCGCTGGTGGTGGCCGTGGGCGCGCTGCTGACATGGGAAGCCGTGGTGCGCGTGTTCGACGTGCCGCGCTTCATCCTGCCTGCCCCCAGCGTGATCGCCGAGGCCGCCTGGGCGGACCGCGAGCGCCTGCTGGCGGGCGCGGCCCAGACCGCCATGGCCAGCGCCGGCGGCTTCGTGCTGGCGGTGGCGATCGGCGTGGTCGTGGGCAGCGTGCTGGGCGGCAGTCGCCTGTTGCAGCGGGGGTTCTATCCCCTGGCGCTGCTCTTCCAGATGGTGCCGCTGGTGGCGATCGCGCCGCTGCTGGTGATCTGGCTGGGCTACGGCCTGCGCAGCACCATGGCGGCAGCGTGCATCGTGTCGGTGTTCCCGGTGCTGGCCAGCACGCTGGACGGCATGTGCGGCACCGATCCCGGCCTGCGGGAGATCTTCGCCATCCACCGTGCCGGTCGCCTGGCCCGCTGGTGGAAGCTGGAGCTGCCTTCCAGCATCCCATCGGTGGTGACCGGAAGCCGCGTGGCGGCCGGGCTGGCGGTGATCGGCGCGGTGGTGGGCGAGTTCGTGTCGGGCTACGCGGGACAGACGGCGCCGCTGGGCATCGTGGTCACCTCGAGCATGCGCGAGGCCCGCACCGACCTGGTCTTTGCCGCGGTGGCGCTCTCGGCATGCGTCGGCTTCGCGCTCTTCGGGGTGACCAGTGCCGCGGGATGGCTGCTGCTGCGCCGCTGGCATGCCTCGGCCGATTGAGCCGGCGACACTATCCTGCGGCGCATGGCATCGAACCTTCGACATGCCGGCTCCCGCGGGGCCATCGTGTGGATCCTGATGGCGGTCCTGGTCTCGCTGGCCGCGTCATGCTCGGACCCGAGCGCCTCGCAACAGGCCGGACCTCGAAAGGTGCGGATCCAGCTCAACTGGGTGCCCGAGCCGGAGTTCGGCGGTCTCTACGCCGCCGTGCAGGACGGACTGATGCGGGAGGCGGGCTTCGAGGTGGAGATCATCAAGGACACCGGCGGCACCGCGGTGCCGCAGCTGATCGCCCAGGGGGTCTGCGATCTGGGCTTCGTCAGCGGCGACCAGATCCTGACCCTGCGCGAGCAGGGTGGCGACCTGGTGGCGGTCTTCAACGTCTTCGACATCACGCCGTACGGGTTCATGGTGCACGCGGCCGAGGCGCCGGCGTCCATCGAGGCGTTGTGGAAGGGCCCGGGCACGCTGGCGTGCGAGAGCGGACTGCCCGTCATCAAGCTCATGCAGGCCAAGTACGGCCCCAGCGGACGCAAGCTGGTGCCGTGGGGGGGCGCCACCGCCAACTTCCTGGCGGATCCGTCGCTGGCGGTCCAGTGCTTCATCACCAGCGAGCCGCCGCTGATGGACCTGAAGAAGGTTCCCGTGAAGGTGTTTCGCATCTCCGAGGCCGGCTACAACCCCTACACCGAGGTGCTGGCCATGCGTCGAGGTGGCATGGACGACCTCACGCTGCGGCGATTCATGGCGGCGCATCAGGAGGGCTGGAGGCGATATCTGGCCGACCCGGGCCGCTACAACCCGGCCATCGCCGCGCTCAATCCGGCGATGAGCCTGGAGGCCATGAACCTGGGTGCCGAGCGCATGCGCGAGTTCCTGCTCACGCCGTGGACCCGGGCCCATGGGCTTGGCAGCATGGATCCGCAGCGGTGGCAGGCCATGGTCGACGCGCTGGCCGAACTGGGCATCATCGGGGTTCGGCCCGATCCGGCCTCGCTGATGCACTGGGTGCTGGACCCGCCGCCCGCCGAGGGCGCGGCGGACCAGCCTGGCTGATCACTCCGGACACGGTCCGAACAGGATCAGCAGCGAACCGATGTCGCCGGCGTCGGTGGTGCCGTTGCCATCCAGGTCCGCCTCGGGCGTGCCGAAGGCGATGAGCATGGAGCCGATGTCCCCCGCGTCCACCGCGCCGTTGCCATCCAGGTCGCCGGGGCAGGGCGTGCCCAGAAGCAGGGTGCGCGCCAGGGTGGCCACGTCGCCAAACGCAGCGGCATCCAGCCCGTCGTTGAAGAGCACGAAGAACGGCTCGCTGGCCGCCGTGGTGCCCACGGTGGCGTCCAGTCGCATGCTCAGCAGCCATGCACCGCTGGACGGACCGATGCCCAGGGGATCGCGCAGCGTGAAGCTGAGGTGGCGGTGAATCCCGCCGTTGCTCTGCACCGCCAGGCTGAACCCGCTCA
Source organism: Planctomycetota bacterium (assembly GCA_046048055.1). GTDB lineage: Bacteria > Planctomycetota > Phycisphaerae > Phycisphaerales > SM1A02 > SYAC01. Next base: position 791 of record JBJOGW010000048.1, on the reverse strand, counting down.
CCGGACTGTCGGCCACGGTGAACCTGGCGGTGAGGTACTTGACCTCCAGTTCCATGCCGGCAGCGGGCTCGAACGCGTTGCCGTTCCACCGCTGCAGTCCGGTGGTGGCGTGAAAGCCGATCCGCGTTCCGGTGGGAAAGGCACCGGGCAGGGCCTCGAAGCCCGGGTTGCTGGTGAAGCGGTCGATGCCCGTGTCACCGAGGGTGCCCAGGAACAGTCGCTCGGGCTGCGGGGTGAAGTCGGCGTCGTAGAAGTTGGTCACGATGGTGCCACCCTGCAGCGTGAGGGCGATGTCACCGGCATGCTGGGCCACGGCGGGCGCGGCCAGCGCCATGGCCGCGAACGTGATCAGACGATTCATGGTCGATGTGTCCTTGCCGTCATGGGATCGAAGGCGTTGGCGGTCTCGTCACGGTAGAGGCGTCCGAAGATCTCGCTGGCCACGTGGCCATCGGCAAAGCCCCAGTTGCCGCGGGCGTCGGCGGTGCCGGGCCGGCCGCCCACCCACGCCGTGCCCACCTGCGTGGAGGCGATCACGGCGGCCTGGGGTTGTTCGCCCCAGACCTCCACGTGCGGGTGGTCGGCGCCGGCGAACTCGCCCTCGGAACTCATGCACAGCGTGTGCACGGTGCACGCAGGGCATGGAATCAGCGAGAGACGATCGGTCACGCGTGAGGGATCCAGCGCCCCCCATGCCGAGAACTCGCGGGCCAGGTGATTGTTCACGCCGTAACTGGTGCGGCGGAATCGCCCGCCCGAGCCGGGCACGGGCACGCCAGCGCCCCCCAACG
>JBJOGW010000047.1:0-7826 GCA_046048055.1 Planctomycetota bacterium | reverse complement strand
CATGGCCGAGAGCGCCACGCGGTCCTGCGGCCGCGCCGGGCCTGCCAGCGAGGGCTCGATCGTGCCCAGATCCAACTCGAGCGTGTTCGTGTAGCGGATGTCCGACTTGTCGTCGCGCCAGAGCATATTGGCCTTGCAGTAGGCCTCGACCGTCTTCACCTGCGCCTCGCTGCGGCCCGAGAGCCGCATGTAGGCCAGTGTCTGCTCGTCCACGGGAAAGAAACCCACGGTGGCCCCGTACTCGGGGGCCATGTTGGCGATCGTGGCCCGGTTGGCCAGGCTCATGCCCGCCAGACCCGGGCCGAAGAACTCCACGAACTTGTTCACCACGCCGAACTTGCGCAGCATCTCCGTGATGCGCAGCACCAGGTCGGTGGCGGTGGTGCCCTCGGGCAGCGAGCCCGTCAGCTTCACGCCCACCACTTCGGGAATCAGCATGCTGATCGGCTGGCCCAGCATCACGGCCTCGGCCTCGATGCCCCCCACGCCCCAGCCCACCACACCCAGACCATTGATCATGGTGGTGTGGCTGTCGGTGCCCACGCAGCTGTCCGGAAAGAGCTCGCCATCCCGCTCCCAGACCACCTTGGCCAGGTACTCCAGATTCACCTGGTGCACGATGCCCGTGGCCGGGGGCACCACGCTGAAGTTGCGGAACGCCTTCTGGCCCCACTTGAGGAACTCGTAGCGTTCGTTGTTGCGCTCGAACTCCAGCTTGCCGTTGATGCTCAGCGCGGCGGCGCTGGCGAACGCGTCCACCTGCACGCTGTGGTCAATCACCAGGTCGCACTGCACCAGGGGGTTCACCTTGGCCGGATCACCGCCCAGACGCTTCATGGCATCTCGCATGGCGGCCAGATCCACCACGCATGGCACGCCGGTGAAATCCTGCAGCACCACGCGGCCGGGCATGAAGGGAATCTCCTCCTCGCCGGGCCGGGTTGGGTCGTAGCGGCAGATCTTCTCCACATGGTCGCGCGTCACGGTCGCGCCATCGCAGTTCCGCAGACACGCCTCGAGCAGCACGCGGATGCTGTAGGGAAGCCGATCGATGTCCCCGAGGCTCTTGAGCACCTCCAGCCGGAAGTAGGTGCGATCACCCGTGGGGGTCTTCAGGGTGGCCCGTGCGCCGAATGGGTCATGCGTGGTCATGGACCCCGCATTCTAGGAAGCGGGGGGAGGCTCCTTGAGCAGCCGTTCCGGCCGCGGTGCCATCGCGGTGCACCCCGGCGGCACGCTCTGGGTCAGGAACACGCCGCCATGAATGGTGGCCCCATCACCGATCACCGTGTCTCCTCCCAGGATCGTGGCTCCGGCGTACACCACCACGCGGTCGCCGAGCGTGGGGTGCCGCTTGCCCTCGGTGCGAAGACGGCCCTCGCGGCCCAGGTCCGGCGTCAGGGCCCCAATGGTCACCCCCTGGTAGATGCGGCAGTGCGAGCCAATCACGGCCGTCTCGCCGATCACCACCCCCGTGCCATGGTCGATGAACAGGCCACCCGCGATCGAGGCGCCGGGATGGATGTCGATGCCGGTTCGCTCGTGGGCCAGTTCAGAGAGCATCCGAGGTACCAGCGGTACACCGGACCGGTGCAGCACGTGCGCCAGCCGGTGGGCCGTCATGACCCGAAGCCCGGGGTAGCACACGATCACCTCCTCCAGGCTTCGGGCCGCAGGATCCGCCACCACGGCTTCCTGCGCGTCCGCGTGCAGCAGGGCACGGATTGCGGGGGTCGCCTCCAGCAACTGGGCCATCCACCGTGCCGCCAATTCCGGGTCCGGCTGGCCGGTGTGCACGGCCGTGGCCCGCAGCAGTTGGGGCTCCAGTTCCGCGCGAAGACCCGCCACCGCGCCCCGAACCAAGCCGTGCGCATCCCCACCCGCAGCCTGCGCCAGCCCGAAATACCCCGGGAAACAGATCCAACGGAACCGTTCCCATGCCCTCTCCACCTGGACCGGATCGGGCACCGCGGCGTCTCCCATCCGGCGCATGGCGGGGAACGCCTCCACGCTCCGGGCCAGCTCGTGCATGGCTCGCTGGAGCCAGTCCTCGCCTCGATTCAACGTGACCGCCTCACTTCCTCGGGTAGTCGAAGACACCGCGGCCCGACTTGTCGCCCAGGCGGCCCGCCTGGACCAGTTGCCGAAGCAGCGGACACGGAAAGAACTTGGGATTTCCCAGTTCACGGTGCAGCACCATCATGATGTCGTGGCACACGTCCAGGCCGATGAAATCGGCCAGACGAAGCGGACCCATCGGGAAGTTGCAGCCGAGCTTCATGATCTGGTCGATCTCCTCGGGGCCCGCCACACCCTCCATCCAGGCGTGAAATGCCTCGTTGATCAGCGGCATCAGGACCCGATTGCTCACGAACCCGGCCCGATCGTTGGCCAGGATCGGGGTCTTGCCAAGGCGCTTGGCCAGTTCCACCGTGCGAAGCGATGTCTCCTCAGTCGTTGCCAGACCCTTGATCACCTCCACTAGCGCCATCACGGGTACGGGGTTGAAGAAGTGCATGCCGATCACGCGGCCAGCGTCATGGCCAACCGCTGCAGCGATGTCCGTGATGCTGATGCTGCTGGTGTTGGTGGCCAGCACGGCTGGAGCCGGAAACGCCTGTTGCATCTGCCCGAACAGGGATTTCTTCACCTCCATGTTCTCGGTGGCCGCCTCCACCGCCCACCCCGCGCCAGCCGCCTCGCTCATCGAGGCCACGTACCGAATTCGCTCAAGGGCGGCGTCCGCGTTCACGCGGCTGATCCGCTGCTTCTCCACGGCCCGATCCATCGTTCTGGCGTGGTAGGCCCGAGCCCGCTCGAGTTGTTCCGGCTTCAAATCGATCTGAAAGACCGGCAATCCCGCCTGAGCGGCGACCAGTGCAATTCCCGACCCCATGGTTCCGGCCCCAATCACGGCCATCGACGAAACAGATTCGTTGCTCACGTTCTCGCTCCTTCAAATGTTGAGTCACTCCCCGACCAGAGGCTCACCCTTCGAACATGGACTGTATCACTCAAACATCCGATAATAACAACTCTCAAGAATCCTAATTGGTGTTATGGAATTGCAGCACCCTGACCTTCGGGATCCGGCTTCGGTTCAGAGCTGATCATCACACGATCCAAATTGCCTCAGAAACCCTTTTGAATTTACTTGAGCCTCCCAAAACCCGTGGCATGGTTCCCCTGCTGGTTGCTTCCCAAGGTCGTGCGTCGGACAGTTCCCCTCTCCTCGCACGCTCCTGCGTTTGTTCCCTGACCCATTGTGGTCGTTCCCCTGTTTGTCACAGAAAGGTTCCCTCATGCGTATTTCGACCCTTGCGGCTGCGGCTTTTGCCGCAGGCATGGCTGCATCCGCCTCGGCCACCATCACCGGCAACGCGGTGTTCGGTGACTCCTACATCGTGAGCGACGGTGGTCGCACGTACTCCGTTCTCGACGTGTACATCAAGAGCAACAACGCCGATGACGTGGTGGCAAGCGTGTACGGCGTCGCCGCCCACAAGGCGGAGTGGGTGCAGCAGCAGAACCGCGACTTCATGCACTCCAACAACAGCTCGTGGAATCCGAACAACGTGTCCGGCGCCGCCTGGGACAGTTTCGTGACCGCCGGCATGCGGACCCAGTTGGCCAGCGAGTACGGCGCCACGCCCATCGCCCTGACCGCTGATCCGGGCTTCAGCAACTTCAACACCGCGAACGCGAAGAGGGTCGTCGGCCCCTCCAACGGCAACGGACCCGGCTGGTTCCCGGCCGCTGGCGCCAACCCGGCATCCAACCCCTACGCCCGAGTCGGTTTCTACAACGGGCAGTCCGGCGGCATCAACACGGCCAAGAACACCGACGGCGTGAACGGCATTGCGGCCGGATCGAGCCTGGACAACATGTTCATGATCGGCCGCTTCACCATCGACATCACCGATGCAGCCGCCTCGGATGTGTTCACCATGAAGCTCAAGTTTGCCATGACCGGTGTCAGTAACGGCGCCACGGTCAGCGGCAGCACCAACGCCAGTTTCCGAGTGGACTCGGTGCTGACCTTCGCTCAGGTTCCGGCTCCGGCCGCGGCCGCCCTGTTGGGCCTGGCCGGACTGGCGACCCGGCGTCGAAAGTGACGCTGGCGGGCTGAACACCGCCCTGTGACAAACGCAGCGGGGCCCCACTTGGGGCCCCGCTGTTCGTTTGCATGCCGTTTGCATCGTGTTGGAGCGAGATTCTGTAGCGGAATCCGTGGCAATCTTGGGGCGAATTTCTTGCCCATGCCTGACGCTGGCGCATCTTGCCCTCGCTGGATCGGGCTCGGTCGGTCCAGCCTTGGACGAAGCCGAGCCGTTGAGAGAGTTGGCAAAAGGGTCTCTAAATCTCGTTGCCATCGGTTTGGAAGTGGATCTACGCATGCGTTGCATGCCTGTCTGTTTCTCGTCCGATCGACGATTGCTGGGTCCCGGATTGGTCTTGCTGTCGTTTCTTCCCGCACTTTCCTAGTCCCCCTCGCCAGTCGTATGGCTGGCCAGAATCCCAAGAGAAAGGTTCCTGAATATGCGATCCATGTTTGTGCTGTCCGCCGCGGCCGCGGCCACCGTCTCCTCCTCCGCCCTGGCCACCGTGATCGGCAACCAGGTGTTCGGCGACTCGTACCTCGTGGTGGATGGCGCCAAGACCTACTCGGTGCTCGATGTCTATGTGAAGAGCAACAACGCCAATGACGTGTTTGCAAGCGTCTACGGCGTCAGTTCGTTCAAGGCCTCCTGGACTCAGGTGCAGAACCGTGACTTCATGCACTCCAATAACAGCTCGTGGAATCCGAACAATGTTTCCGGCGCCGCCTGGGACAGTTTCGTGACCGCCGGCATGCGAACCCAGCTGGCCAGCGAGTACGGCGCCACGCCCATCGCCCTGACCGCTGATCCGGGCTTCAGCAACTTCAACACCGCCAACGCGAAGAAGGTCGTCGGCCCCCCCACGGGCAACGGACCGGGCTGGTTCCCGGCTGCTGGCGCCAATCCGGCGACCAACCCCTACGCGAGCTTTGGCAACTACAACGGCCAGAGCGGCAGCATCAACACGGCCAAGAACGGTGGCGAGGCTCGCCTGGCGGGCAACGGCATCGCTGCCGGCTCGAGCCTGGACAACATGTTCATGATCGGTCGGTTCACGATCGACATCACCGATGCGCTCGAGGGCGACTTCACCATGGCCCTCAAGTTCGCCATGACGGTGGTCAGCGACGGCGTGACCCGCAGCGGCTCCACCAGTGCGGACTTCCGCGTGGACCAGTCTCTGACCTTTGCCAACACCATTCCCAGCCCGGGCGCCGTGGCTCTGCTGGGTCTGAGTGCCCTGGTGAGCGGTCGTCGTCGCGACTGAACGCTGCATCGCAACAAGCAACGCACCGGGGCCCTGCACAAGGGCCTCGGTGTTTGCTTTTGACTCATGACCTGGGATCGCGATCGATCAAATCGCAAGTGTTTTCAAGGCATTTCTTGCATGTGCTCGCGTCTGGTGTAAGGTGTGAATGGGTCACGTCCGACGACCCTGAAGTGAACGGTCGGACGAATGGGTTGAGTGGTCAAAAGGGTTTCTTACACATCGACTTTGGAGTGTGATCAGGGCGTGCGGATTGGCCCGCCCATCCCACTCCGCATCGCTGGACGGATAGGTGCGTCGGACCTCCATACCGACGCATGCTCGTGAAGTCCCGCGATGAACGGTCTCGACGGACGCACGAAAGGGAACCGTGCTCCGTCAGACAGGTTCCTCCGCAAGGAGGAGCCAGGGCCTTCGGGTGAGCCACAGGGAACGGCTCCCCGAACGGACGAGAAGGGTAAAAGGGACCCTTCTCGTCCTCTCAGGCCCATCACGCGTGAGCCGAGGAGGGTACGGCTCACACCAGCACGCAAGGGCGAGGCTCTGAACGGGAGCCTCGCCCTTGTTCTTTTTCATGCCAACGAACACGATGGTCTCGCACCTGCACCGACACGGCACAGGCCGGGCTCGTGCGGCTCCTGTCGCCACGGCACAGCACGCCCAGAGCGGCGTTCGCCAACGGACTCGGCGGTTCGCTCAACCCTTCCAGTGCCGCAACGCCGGGCCCGTGTAGTCGGCCAGCGGGCGAATGATGCGGTTGTTCTGGTGCTGCTCCATGATGTGGGCGCACCATCCGGTGATACGGCTGGCCACGAAGATGGGCGTGTATTGCGGCACGGGGATGCCCATGACGAAGTAGGTCATTCCGCAGGGGAAGTCCACGTTGGGATGGATGTTCTTGTCCCTGAGCATGATCGCCTGCACCTGATCCCCAAGGTCGAACCACTTGCGGGCCTGCGGACCCATGCGTTCGGCCAGCTTCAGGCCCCAGCCCCGCAGGATGGGAGCCCGGTGGTCGCCATTCTTGTAGACGCGGTGACCAAAACCCATCAGCTTGCGCTTCTCCTCGAAGGCCCGCTGCATCCAGGCATCCACGGTCATGGAGCCGCCGGCGCAGTCGTGATCGATCTCCTTCAGCATCTCCATGGCCATCTCGTTGGCACCGCCATGCAGCGGACCCTTGAGAGCACCGATGCCTCCACAGACCGCGCTGTGCATGTCGGTCTCGGTGCTGCAGATGACTCGGCAACTGAAGGTGCTGGCGTTGAAGTCGTGCTCGGCATAGAGCACCAGACTCACATCCATCACGCGGGCCTCCAGCTCGTCAGGCTTGCGGCCCGTGATCAGCCACAGCAGATTGGCCGCATGACCCAGGGTGGGGTCCGGATCCAGGACGGGCTTGCCCTCGCGGCCTCGCTGGCAGGCCCCGATGAGCGTGGGTATCTGGGCCAGCAGCCGCTTGGCCTTGCGAAGTTCGGCCGCAGGGCTGTTGTCCTCGCAGTCCGGATCCTGGTGGCTGAGCAGGCTGACGCCCGTGCGGAGCACGCTCATGGGATGCGCCTCCGGGTGGTCCTTGGCGATGCGGGCCACGGCATCACGCACCGATGCGGGCACGGATCGCAGCGAGGCCTGCTCCTGACGGAACGCCTGCAGTTCGGTCGCGCTGGGCTTGCGCCCGACCAGCAGCAGGAAGGCCGCCTCCTCGAAGGACGCGTGCTCAGCCAGGTCCGCGATCTCGTAGCCGCGGTAGATGAGCTGCGTCTGCGTGACGGCACAGATCCCCGTCTCGCCCACCGTCTGTCCGGCGAGTCCACGGGTGTCCTGGGGCTTGGTGGCGGTGGTCATGGCAAGGCCTCCTCTGGAAAGATCTGAAAAACGCATGCTAGCATCGCGTTCCATGCATCGTGGAAATGGTCTGCGGTGGGCCTGCTCATGCCTGGCTGGATCAACGCTCACGGCGTGCGGAACGATCAATCAGGGCCCGCCGCCGGCGATGCCACGGTTGAGCGCGCAGGCCGTGCAGGTGTCCGAATGGATGCGAGGATCCTTCTCGAATCAGGCCCAGGCCTCGGCGCATCCGGAGGACTTTCGCCACGTGACACTGCACATGGCCCCGATCTGGACCGATCGATCCGGCGAGTCATGGCTCTACGTGGAGCAGGCCATGGCCGACGTCCCGAGTCGTCCTTACCGGCAACGCGTCTACCGCGTGCTCGACACGGAGGCCGGTGTCGAGAGCATGGTCTTCGAGCTCCCGGGTGATCCGCTTCGGTACGCCGGCGCGTGGCAGGATCCTGCTCGCCTGAATGACCTGCTTCCGGAATTGCTGGTCCCCCGCGAGGGATGTTCCGTGACGCTCAGGCGGGAAGGCGAGGCCTGGGTGGGAGGGACCCGCCCGGGGGCCTGTGCGAGCTCGCTGCGCGGCGCGGCCACGGCGCAGAGTCAGGTGTGGCTCACCG
>JBJOGW010000046.1:0-4022 GCA_046048055.1 Planctomycetota bacterium | reverse complement strand
GATCAGGATACGGAACACGCATGGCACCTTCATGCGCCGTGAACGCCCGCGCATGCGGCGCGCTCGGGGCAGGTCGTTACCCTGATCGAGTGAACCTGCTGCCCACCCGCTGGTACACCATGTTCTTCATGCCAAGCTTTGCGGGCCTGGCGCTGCTGGCGGCAGGCCTGCTTGGGCTGTTGTGGTGGTCTCGCGGTGTCGGCGTGCCCGCATGGCGGCGTCATGCCGCGGTGGCCATGTCGGTGGCAGGCATGCTGATCCTGTACCTGGCCAGCACGCCGCTGGTGGCCACGTGGCTCACGCGTTCGCTGGAGCGGCTCACGCCGCATCTGCGCGTGTCTGACGCACCCCCGTGCGACGCCATTGTGGTGCTGGGTGGAGGGCAACAGGCCTATCTGGCGGACGATGGTTCCATGCACGTGTTCACCCATCACGCCGGTGACCGGATGGAGCAAGGCATTCAGGCCTATCTGGCGGGCAAGGCGCCCCTGCTGGCGGTGGGTGGCGGGGCCTTTGAACTGCCGGGCCTGCCGCCCGTGAGCAACTGCATGGCCGAGCAGGCTCGATCACGCGGCATTCCGGCCGAGGCCGTCATCGAGGGGGGGCCAGCCCTCTACACCGTGGACGAGAGCCAGGGCGTGGCAAGGCAACTGCAGCAGCGCGGCGTGCGGCGTGTGCTGCTGTGCACCAGCGCGGTGCACATGCCGCGGGCCCGGCTGCTCTACGAGCGGCTCGGGTTGGAGGTGGTGCCACTGCCCTGCGATTTCGACACGCGCGGCGCGGGCGAGCGATTCTCGCCGTTGCTGCTGGTGCCCCGCGGTCTGGCCCTGGCCCAGACCGAGAACGCCCTGAAGGAGTGGATCGGGCTCACGCTCTATCGGGCACGACTGGATCCGTGAGGTCGGTGGCGACGGCACCGCCCTGCCGAACCAGGTCGGTGAGCAGTTGCCGGATGGCGTGATCGTCGCGCTGGTCCACGGCCGCACGAAGTCGATGCAGCTGCGACTCCAGAGCACTCCATGGCAGGAACGGCTCGGCACCCAGGCGAATGGAGGGATGCGGGGTGGTCCCGGCGGTTCCTTCGATCAGGAGCTCCTCGAAGAGCTTCTCACCCGGGCGAGCACCCGTGAAACGGATCTCGATGTCGCCAGCCGGGTTGTTGGCGTCGCGCACGCTCCGCCCCGCCAGGCGAATCATGTTGCGGGCCAGTTGCTCGATGCGAACCGGCTCTCCCATGTCCAGCAGGAACACCTCGCCACCCGTGGCCATGGCGCCGGCCTGCAGCACCAGGTCCGCGGCCTCCGGGATGGTCATGAAGTAGCGCACCATGCGCGGATCCGTGACCGTGACCGGCCCGCCCCGCTGGATCTGCTCGCGAAAGAGCGGAATGACGGAGCCCGAGGATCCCAGGACGTTGCCGAAACGCACCATGCTCATCACGGTTCGGTTGCCGGGTCGCGCCTGCAGCGACTGCAGCACCATCTCGGCAAGTCGCTTGCTGGCGCCCATCACGCTGGTGGGCCGCACGGCCTTGTCCGTGGAGACCAGGATGAAGGCCTGCACGCCACACCGCTGAGCCACCTCGGCCGCCACCAGCGTGCCGAACACGTTGGTGTCCACTCCAGCGCTCTCGTTGCGCTCCACGATGGGAACGTGCTTGTACGCGGCTGCGTGGTAGATGGTCTGGATGCGGTGCGCCCGGCACACCTGCTCCATGAGCACGGCGTCGGTCACCGAACCCAGCACCGCCTCGAGCCTGGTGGTGGAACGACCGCGGGCCATGCGCTCGCGAAGTTCCAGATCGATGGTGTAGAGATTGTGCTCCGAGGCATCAAGCACCACCAGGCGGTCGGGCTTGTTGGCCAGCACCTTTCTGCACAGTTCGCTGCCGATGCTGCCTCCGGCCCCGGTCACCAGCACGTTGCGGCCGGTGACCAGCCGATGCATCAGGTCCGGGTCGGGCTCCACGGGCGTGCGGCCCAGCAGCTCCTCGATGGCCACGGGCCGCAGTTGGTCCACGCGGGCGGAGCCATCGGCGATCTCGGCAAGCGTGGGCACCGTCAGCACCCGCACCTGGAGCGCGGTCAATCGATCCACGATGTCGCGCCGGCGCTGGCGACTGGCCGAAGGCAGCGCCAGCAGCACGGTGCGGATGTGCTGGTCCTGCACCGTGGCCTCCAGGTCGGCCGGATCGAGCACGGGCACGCTGCGGATGCGCCGGCCCACCATCGACGGGTTGTCGTCGAAGTAGGCCACGATGTCGTGGGAGCGACCGTGGACCAGGGCGGCGTGCAGCCCGACACCGGCTGCCCCCGCCCCGAAGATGGCCACACGCTGATCGTGGGTGTAGATGGGTCGTCCCAGCAGCAGCCATCGGGCGGCCAGTCGCAACCCCCCAATCAGCAGGGTGCTGACCAGAAAGTAGATCGCTGGCATGGTTCGGGGGATGCCCTCGCCGCGCCAGATCACGAACGATGCCACCAGCAGCACCACCGACGCCAGCCCGCATCCCTTGAGCACACGGATCGCGAAGACCGGCCCTACATAGCGGGTGACCTCGCGATACAGGCCGCAGCTCCACAGGCACGCCGGTCCAGCGAGCGCCATGAGGGGCACCAGCCAGATGGCGGACTTTTCGAGGCCCTTTAGATCCCCAAGCCGCAGCAGATACGACAAGGCCACGGAGGCGGCAAGCAAGGCGGCATCCGCAACGACTGCCAGACCGATCTTTCCCCTTCCCGGAAGCTTGAGCAGCAGCGAACCCGGCATGATCACTCGGAGACTACCCGGAATCGGTGCCTCCACGCGACAGCCATACGATGCGCTCATGTGCGGCATCGCGGGACTTCTTGGCTCCGCCCTGGCGGCGGCTCCCGCGGCGGACACCCTGACCCGGATGGCGGCGTGCATGGTGCACCGTGGGCCAGATGGTTTCGGCGTGCTGTGGCACGAACGGGACCGCGTGGGACTGGCCCATCGGCGGCTGGCCGTGCTGGATCGATCGCCTGCCGGGGACCAGCCCATGGAGTCCGCCAGTGGCCGCTTTGCGGTGGTGCTGAACGGCGAGATCGTGAATGCCCCGAAACTGGCCGCAGAACTCGCGAATCACGGGTCGCATTTCCGTGGGCATTCCGACACCGAGGTGCTGCTGGCGGCGGTCGAGGCCTGGGGCCTGACGTCGGCCCTGGAGCGAATGGCCGGCATGTTCGCGCTGGCCCTGCACGACCGACAGGAGCGATGCGTGCACCTGGTGCGAGATCGGCTGGGCGTGAAGCCGCTGCACTACGCATGGATCGGCGGAACCGCTTCGGGCACGCTGGCCTTTGCGAGCGAGATGCGCGCACTCACCGTGGTGCCTGGCTGGCGCGGCTCGGTGGATCCCGTGGCTGTGGCGGATGTGCTGGCGCATGCATGCGTGCAAGGCCGTCGCTGCATCTGGCGCAACATGCACAGGGTGATGCCCGGCCAGTGGGTGCGCGTGGACACGCAGACCGGCCGCATGCAGGAGCACGTCTGGTGGAATGGGCTGAAGGTTGCGGTGGCGGGCTGTGCCAATCCGCTGACGGGCACCGACGAGGCGGTGACCGACGAGGGCAGCACGCTGCTTGCCGGCGTGGTGCGCGAGCATCTGCTCTCCGATGTGCCCGTGGGTTGCATGCTCTCCGGAGGCGTGGATTCGGCCGTGGTGGCTGGCCTGGCCGCCCATGCCGTTGCGGATGTCCGCAGCTTCACGCTTGGCGTGGCCGCCGTCGATTTCGATGAGCGTGCCGCGGCGCGTGCCACGGCTGCGGCGCTGGGCATGGCCTGGAGCGACCTGATGGCGACCGAGTCGCAGCTCACGCAACGCATCCGGGACCTGGTCACCCTTCAGGACGAGCCCTTCGCCGACTCGAGTCTGGTCGCTTCGGACCTGCTGTGCGGGCAGCTTCGCCCGCATGCCACGGTGGCCCTCTCGGGCGATGGCGGTGACGAGATCTTCGGCGGCTACAACCGCCACGTGCATGCCGTGACCGCCGGTGGCA
>JBJOGW010000045.1:0-10856 GCA_046048055.1 Planctomycetota bacterium | reverse complement strand
CTTCGGCCGCCCAGGCTCCTCGGTCATCTGCAAGGGTCAAGGTTGACCCACGAACCCGGATGCAGGAGCAGCACCTCAGAGGCCAAGGAATCGGCGGACCCCGCTTTTCGGTCCACATCGTGCCCGGCGGTTCCGGTCCCGAGTTGCTTGGGACGCGGTATCGCTGCAGGGCGAACACGCCATGCACCGGTCCCTGACCGGTGCGGTGGATGACCTGACGAAGTCGCGGCTTCGTTGGGTGACGCACGGTCCGCGACGGCTCTCATGGATGAAGCCGTAGTCGCTGCTGGTGCCCCGCAACCCATGAACGCTAGCCCCCGCAACCTGAGCGATCGCGATCGCGTGCTCGAGGCCACCGACCTGGTGGCGCTTGTGGGCGAGCACGTGGCGATCAAGCCGCGTGGCCGGGAGCACGTGGGGCTCTGCCCGTTCCACGATGACCGCACGCCAAGCATGGCCGTGGTCACCCACAAGGGCAATGCCTTCTACAAGTGCTTCGCCTGCGGGGCGGCGGGCAACGCCATCGACTTCGTGATGCACTTTCACAAGATGGAGTTCGTGGAGGCACTGCGGCACCTGGCCACCCGCGCCGGCATCCAACTGCAGGGTTCCCGCGACCAGGGGCCTCGGGATCCCGCCACCAGCCGCGAGTCCCTGCGAAAGGCCATGGCCGCGGCGCATCGCTTCTACCGGCAGTGCCTGACGGATCAGGCTCTGGGCGGCACGGCGCGGAGTTACGTGCACGGTCGCCAGTTGTCCGCGTCCGCGGTGGAGCTGTTCGAGCTGGGGGCCAGCCCCGATGGTTGGGATCACCTCTGCCGCCACGTGGACCGGCTGGTGCGTCACGCGGCAACCGGCGGCGAGAGCATGCATCGCGAGAGCTTCGAGGCGCTGGGCCTGATCCGGCCCGGCCAACGGGGTCCCATCGACGGTTTCCGGGGCCGCCTCATGTTCCCGATCCACGACGAGCTGGGGCACTGCATCGCCTTCGGCGCCCGGGCCCTGAAGAAGGACGACGAGCCCAAGTACCTGAATTCGCCGGAGTCGCCCATCTTCTCCAAGAGCCGAACGCTCTACGCGCTGCACCATGCCCGGCGGGCGATCATCGAGCAGCGGCACGCGATCGTGGTGGAGGGCTACATCGACGCCCTGTCCCTGCACGCGGCCGGCGTGACCAACGTGGTGGCCACGCTCGGCACCTCGCTCACCCGCGAGCACGCGCGGCAACTGCAGCGCATGGCCGAGCGGATCACGCTGGTGTTCGATCCCGACGTGGCGGGTGAGAAGGCCGCGGACCGTGCGGTGGAGACCTTCCTCGCGGTGCCGGTGGATGTGCGGATCGCCACGCTGCCCGATGGCCTGGACGCCGACGAGTTGCTGGCTCGCCCGAACGGACGCGCCGACTTCGACGCGGCCATGGCGGCGGGCGAGGACGCCATGGCATGGATGGTGCGGCGATTCCGCGCCGACCTTCGGCAGGCCGGCGGCATGTCGGGGCGACAGCAGCGGCTGCAGGCGCTGCTGCAGAAGCTGGGAGAACTGGGGTTCCGCAGCATGGATCCCCTGCGGCGGCAGTTCGTGCTGAACGCGCTTTCCGAGATGGTTCAGGTGCCGCCCGCCACGCTCATGGCAAGCATGCCCGGCCCCAGGCCAGCGGCGTCCACCGGCCCGGACTCGGCCGAAGAGGCTGCAACGGCTGCACCAGCGACCACCGAGCCCGTCACGCCCCGCCATAGGGCACGGCACACCGCCGAGCGCAACTTTCTGGCCGCCGTGCTGGGCTTGGAACACCGACAAGATGTCCGGATTCGGGTCGGAGATGATGGCAGCCTTCCTCTGGCCGAGGCGTTCGCCGAGGACCACTTCGACCATCTTGACCATCGATCGCTCTGGACCTTGCTTGCGGCCCGCCTTGAGTCCGGAAAGCCGTTCCACGTGCAGGACGTCGTGGCGGACACGGACGTGCCTACGCTGAAGCTTTTGGCCAGCGACCTCTACGAACTTGGAAGCCGCCGCAACGCCCAAGCCGATGCCCTTTCTGGCCTGCAATCGGCTGCGGCGGATCTGGACCGCCTTCTTCGACAGGGGGCGGAGCCCCCACTTCCCTCGGCAACGCTCGACGAGACCACCCTGGTGGCCCTGCTCGAGCGTCGACGCAGGGAAGGCCACAGACCCACCGCGATCGCCCGAGCCGTTCGAGGCGACGCACGCAACGCAACCGCAGCGGCTCCGGCCGCGAATGACGCCTGAATTGGAGAACCCATCGTGAGCCTGGTCACCACCGATCTTGACAAGGTCCTGAAGCGCCTCGTGGAAGTCGGCAGCCGCCGCAAGTGGATCTGCTACGAGGAGCTGAACACCTGCCTGCCGGACGAGTTCGTGGATCCCGAGAAGATCGACGAGCTGTTCGTGCTGCTCTCCGAGCTGGGCGTGGAGATGGTCGACGAGATCGAGGTCCGCCGCCAGGGACTGATCAAGTTCTACGCGCCGCTGCAGACCAACCTGAAGTTCCAGCGCGACCTGCCCAGGAGCAAGCTGCGCGAGAAGGAGCGGGCCTCGGCCAGCCATGCCGCGGCGATCGCGCCGGCCCCGGCCGCTCCGCCCAAGCCCACCAAGCCCGCCAAGCCGGCCAAGGCCCGCAAGAACGGCGAGGAGCCCGACGAGGACGAGCTGGACGACGACATTCTGGACGACGCCGAGGCCCAGGCGGTGGTGGAGCAGGCGCTGGCCGAGCAGGGCTCCAAGCGCATCGACGATCCCATCCGCATGTACCTCACGCAGATGGGCACCATTCCCCTGCTCACCCGCGAGCAGGAGATCCGGCTGGCCAAGAAGATCGAGACCACGCGCATGATCTTCCGTCGCAAGACGCTTGAGAGCGACTACGTGGCGCGCCAGGCCGTCGAGACGCTGCGGCTGGTGCACGCCGGCCAGCTGCCCTTTGACCGCACGATGCGGATCAGCACCGCCGAGGTGAACGCCAAGGACAAGATCGCGGCCCGCATTCCGGTGAATGTGGAGACCGTGGCCCGCCTGCTCGAGATCAACGACCGCCAGTGGGCCCAACTGGACAACCCCGAGGTGTCCGCGGAGCGCAAGGCCGAGATCAAGGACGAGCTGCTGCTGCGCCGCCGTCGCGTGGCGACGCTGCTCGAGGAATGCTGCCTGCGCACCGGCCGCATCCAGCCCCTCATGCGCAAGCTGCAGGCCATGCACCGCAAGCTGCGGGAACTGCAGGCCATGCTGCAGAAGGCCGACCGCAACCCGGCTCGCTTCGATCCCGAGGATGTGGCCGCGATGCGCGACGAGGTCGCGGGTCTTCGATCGCTGATCTACGAGGAGCCCGAGGAACTGGAGGCCCGCATGAAGGCCATCCTGCGGGTGTTCGGCGAGTACGAGCAGGCCAAGCGCGACCTGTCGGGCGGCAACCTGCGTCTGGTGGTGAGCATCGCCAAGAAGTACCGAAACCGCGGACTGCCCTTCCTCGACATCATCCAGGAAGGCAACACCGGCCTGATGCGCGCCGTCGACAAGTACGAGTACAAGCGCGGCTACAAGTTCAGCACCTACGCCACGTGGTGGATCCGCCAGGCCATCACCCGCGCCATCGCGGACCACGCCCGCACCATCCGGGTGCCGGTGCACATGATCGAGACCATGAGCAAGCTCCGGAACATCCAGAAGCACCTGCTGCAGGATCTGGGTCGTGAGCCCACGGTCGAGGAGATCGCCGTGAAGGCCAAGATGCCCATGGAGGAGGTGCGGCGCGTGATGAAGATCAGCCGGCATCCCATCTCGCTCGACCGCCCGGTCGGCGAGAGCGAGGACAGCCACTTCGGCGACTTCATCGAGGACGAGTCGCAGGAGAGTCCGCACGAGAGCGCCAGCAACGAGCTGCTGCGCGGACGCATCAACGACCTGCTCAAGACGCTCACCTACCGGGAGCGCGAGATCCTGAAGTTGCGCTACGGCATCGCCGACGGCGTGGGCGACGGCCACACCTACACCCTCGAGGAGGTCGGCCGGATCTTCAAGGTCACGCGCGAGCGCGTCCGTCAGGTCGAGAGCAAGGCCATCCGCAAGCTGCAGCACCCGGTGCGCCGGCAGCGCCTGGCGGCCTTCCTGCCGGGCACCGAGAATCTGGACGAGCTGCCCACCGACGGCCTGCCCGACATGCCGCTGGGGGATGACGACTTCGGCGACGCGTGAGCCGCTGGCGGGTCGGCCCGCCCCGGCGTACACTCTTCGCCCTGTCGCGGATGTGGCGGAATTGGCAGACGCGCAAGATTCAGGTTCTTGTGGGGTAACTCCCGTGGAGGTTCGACTCCTCTCATCCGCATGAAGGCGGGCCCGGTCGATGGATCGGGCCCGCCATGTTTTTCGGCCACACTCCTAGACTGGCCCCGTGATCTATCTGGACGCCAACGCCACCACGGAACCGTTGCCGGAGGTCGTGGAAGCCGTCGCGGAGGCCATGCGTCACGAATGGGCCAACCCCAGTTCGGTGCACCGGGCCGGGCAAGCGGCTCGGCACGCGGTGGAACGGGCCCGTGCCGACGTGGCGGCCCTGCTCGGCTGCAGCGAGCGCGAGGTGGTGTTCACGAGCGGCGGCACCGAGTCGGCGGACCTGGCAATCCGCGGATCGATGTCGGCCACCGGACGCCGGCTTCTGGTGACCAGTCGCCTGGAACACTCGGCGGTGCGGGAACTGGCCCTGCGTCTTCAGGAGCGTGGCGAGGCCGAGGTGGCCTGGCTGCCGCACGATGACCTTGGTCGCGTGAGCCCCGAGGAACTGGAGGCCCTGCTGGCAACGCGCGCCGAACAGGTGGCCGTGGTGAGCGTGATGGCCGCCAACAACGAGACTGGCGTGCTGCAGCCCGTGGCTGAACTGGCGGCACGGTGCCGTGCCGCTGGCGTGACCTTTCACACCGATGCCACGCAATGGGTCGGCAAGCTGCCCACCCACTTCGCCGGCTGGGGGGTGGACCTGCTCAGTTGCTCCGCACACAAGCTGCACGGGCCCAAGGGCGTGGGCGCGCTGGCGGTGCGGCGCGGCGTTCCGATGCTGGCCACGCTCTCGGGAGGTCCGCAGGAACGCGAACGCCGTGCCGGCACCGAGAACGTGCCCGGCATCGTGGGGTTCGGCGCGGCGGCGGCGGCGGCCCGCGCGTGGCTCGACTCGGGCGGCGGGTCATCCGAGTGCCGAGACCTGCTCGAGCGGCTGGTGCGATCGGCCCTGCCCGAGGTGGTCGTGAACGCGGGTTCGGCATCGCGCCTGTGGAACACCACCAGCCTGGCCTTTCCCAATCTGGAAGCCGAGGCAATCCTGCTGGCACTCTCCGAGCGGGGCGTGGCCGCCAGCGCAGGCGCGGCATGCAGCAGCGGATCGCTGGAGCCCAGCCCGGTGCTGCTGGCGATGGGCATTCCTGCGGCGCACGCCCACGGCAGCGTGCGGTTCAGCGCGGATCGCCGGACCAGCGCCCAGGACATGCACCAGGCCGCCGAGCGCATCGTGCAGGCGGCCCGCGTGGTCCGGGGTGACTCGGCGCATGCGCTGGGTGGCGCCGGCGGCCGCTAGCTGGCCGGGGCCTTCACCAGGGCCGCGAGTTCCGAGTCCGAGGCCGGCTCGAACGGTCGAAAACGCTCCACCGTGCCCCGTTCCTCGCTGAACAGCAGGGCCCGCTCCGCACCGAGCCGGCTGGCGGCGGGCGAGTCGATGAGCCCGCTCGAATCGTTGGCACCCATCTGCATCAGCACGCGCTGGTCAAACTCGCGCATGCCGTTGCGGTCGACCACGCGCTGCAGGCTGGACGCCGTGTCCGCCCAGGCGACCACATGCACGCCCAGTGGCGGTCCGTCCCGCAGCACCGAGGCCAGCACCCGATCCGGCTTGGGTGGCGCATCACTCGAGCCGAAGCTGAAGTCATCCTCGTCCCGGCGGAGCGAACGGAACCGCTGCAGCCCGTGCAGCAGCAGCACCACCGGCGGCTCGTCGGCTCGTCCGGATTCCTGTCGCCGCGCCACCTCCTGCCCCACCGCCACGATCGCCTGGTCGATGTCGCGCCACGAGGGCACCTGCACATCCAGCCCCAGCGAGCGGGCGATGGCCTCCAGGCGGCCCGCGTCCGGCGAGTCACCGGGCGTGCCGTCGAGCAGCGTGACCCGCACGCCCTGGTTGCCGCGCAGGCTGGCCAGCACCGACACGGACACCCCAAGTGCCATGTGCTCCTCCTGGCCCACCACCAGCAGGTTGGCGCCGGACTGACGGCGCAGCGGTGCCACCGTGGCCTCGCGGATGGCCACCGGCTCGCCCAGGTGCAGCACCAGGGGCATGGACGCGGCGGCCGGTGCGGCCAGCCGCGCGCGCAGCGAGCGACAGGCGGAGATGTCGGCGCGGCTGGTGCCGTCGAAGACGATCATCGGCGGTCGTGCGGGCGAGGTGGCCTGGCCTCGCTGGGACAGTTCCTTCACCCGGCGCTCGCGCTCGTGGTCGCCCAGCCACACCACCTGAAAGGGGCTGTTGCCCTCCACCAGGCCGCCGGCATCGTTGTAGATGGCCTCGCCCGGCCGGCTCAGCAACCGTGCCGCCGTGTTGTCGTCCGACAGGATCAGGGCCGCGTCGGCCTCGTTGCACTGCATGGCCACGCGCACGCCCATCTGGCCCATGGTGGTGCGCGGCAGCGCATAGGCGCCTCCGAGCGTCTGGGAACCCAGGATCACGTGCATGCCGAACGCGCGGCCCTGCCGCACCAGCCGGTCCAGCAGCAGCGCGGCCTCCTGGGCCACCTTGTCCTCCTCGACGAAGAGTTCCTGGAACTCGTCCACCATCAGCAGCGCTCGCGGCATGGGCTGGGACTTGCCCAGCCGACGCCATGCGGCCAGGTCCTGCACGCCGGCTGACCGGAACAGGTCGCCGCGACGCTTGAGCTCGGCGTCCAGTCCCTGCAGCACGCTCAGCCCGAACTCCCGATCGCTCTCCACCGCCACGGCGCGGGCATGGGGCAGGCCGTGCATCGCGTAGGCCTTGAACTCCACGCCCTTCTTGAAGTCGACCAGCCACAGTTCGAGCTCGTCGGGAGAGAACCAGCTGGCCAGGTTCACGATCATGGCGTTGAGCAGCGTGCTCTTGCCCGAGCCGGTCTTGCCCGCGATCAGCACGTGCTGCCGTGTGCCCTCGCCCAGCACCAGGTTCTGCAGTTGCGTGGCGCCGGTCCGCCCGATGGGCACGCGCAGGCTCTCGGCCGAGCTGGCGGTCCACACCTGCGCGGTCCCGGGCGCGATCGCCTCGAAGGGCACCTGCACCACCGAGGCGGCCTTGGCCCGCTCCCCCACCGCCTGCAGCAGCGCCTGCAGGCGCGCGGCGCTGGGCGGCACATCCAGCTCAAGGGGTGCCGTGGCCAGCACGGGATCATCCAGGCGGAACGCGCCATCCTGCCACAGGATGCGTCGGCAGGCGCGGAGCAGGTCGCCCTCGGCCAATCCATCGGGCAAGGCACGCGAGGCGTCACGCAGCACGAGCAGGTGCACCCCGCACCGCGCCCCGGACTGCAGCACGCTCAGAAGCCGTCGCACCGCCGCCTCGTTCAGGCCCGCCGGAAAGTCCGCCATCACCAGCACGCGCAGCGGCTCGGCAAGCTGGCCCGCCTCCGCGTTGTAGTCGGCGATGGTGGGGTACTCGTCACGCAGGTACTTCTGGATGACGGTCTCCATGTGCTCGGTCAGGTCGAGCAGCTTCTGCTCGATGTGCCGGGGCTCGGTCCAGATCCGCTCGCCCACGAGCTGCTCCATCCGGTCCGCCAGGTGCATGAAGCCCGCGAAACTCTGACCAAGTCCCACCGGGTCGATCAGGGTGAGTCGCACCTTGCCCGGCGGGCTCTGGAGGAGCAACCTGGCCACGGCCGCCTGGAGCGCCGCCAGTGCCTCGCCACGACGCTCGGGAGGCGCCTGGATGAGCAGGCTGGGCGCCTGGGGCAGCGGACGGAGCAAGGGCGCCCGCCACGTGGCCGGTCCGGGCCAGGCATGACCTGCCTCCTCGGGCAGGCCATGAGCCAGATCCCGGGCCTGCAGCAGCACGCTTCCACAGAACAGGTGTTGCGGGAAGACCGACGCATCGGGCTGGAGCGAGTCGCGGTCGGCGCGCACCGCCTGCCCCCGGGCCACCAGGTCGCGCATGGCGGCCTCGAACTGGTCCCGTTCGCGCACCCAATCTTGCGTTCGGCGGGCCTGCGCATCCTCATGCTGCTGGCGGATGCGGTCGACCTCGGCCCGGTGGCGGGCATGCTCTCGCTCCAGGGCAAGATCCGCCTCGACTCCCGCCGCGGTCATGAGGCCGTCCCGTTCGGCGGTGGCCTCGGCCAGCGCCTCCTGCAGGTTTCGCTCGATGCGCGCCGTGCGCTCGGGAAGCTTGCCACCCAGTTCCTGACGGCGTGCCTCGCGCTTGGACTCGATGGCTGCCAGCACCGGCTTCCAGCGAGCGTGGGCCGCCTGACGATCCCGGTCGAGCTGGTCCTTGGCCTGGCGAACCTTGCGTTCGCGGTCCTGTTCCGCGAAGACGAGCGCGGCTGTGGCCGCCGACTCCGCCTGCGCGATCGCCTGCAGCAACGGAGCCCAGGCGCGCCTCACATGGCCACGCGCCATGAACCACAGCGGTACGGCCACCACCGGAACGATCGTTGCGCCCGCAAGGGCCGCCAGGCCCACCTGCGAGCCGCGAGCACCAGCCAGCAGCGCGGCCACAGCCGCTGACGCGGCCAGCACCAGGGTGGGCACCAGCAGGATGGGGCCCCGGAAGAGTCCCGCCACACGCTGGCGGCGCAGGCCGGCGTAGGCCTGCTGCGCGGCCAGCATGGCGGCCGAGAGCTGCATCAGGCTCTGGGCCGAGGGCTCACCCGGCGCGGCGGGCGGCACCTGCGGCGGACGCTGTCGGTAGCGGCGCGTCTGTCGCCTCGCCTGTTCCACCAGTTGCTCGAGTGCCTCGCGGCGCTCGCCCACCTCGGCACGCCGTTCCTCCAACTGGATGCGCGGGCCATTTTCACCGGCCTCGTGCACGCTTTCCGCCAGCCAGAGGGCCTGTCGATAGGCATCCCTTGCCTCGCGATGCTGCCGTTCGAAGCGTCGCTGGATCTCCTCCTCGGTCTCCTGGGCCTTGGCCTGCAGTCCCCCACGCTCCGCCGCATGCGCCTCCCGGGCCGTCCGTTCCAACCCGGCGAAGCGATCCTGTGCCCTGCGGCAGATGTCGTCGCGGCGGTCGCGGATCTGGGCCACCGTCCGCCCGTGGCGCTCGTTCTCGGTACCGGTCGCTGCCTCGAACTCCGCCGCGGCGGCCACGCCCCGCTCATGCCGCTGCAGGAGCGCCTGGGCGAGCCGGCTCCACTGCCGGGAGAGTTCCGCGATGGCGTCGTTGCCCTGGGACAAGCCAGCGGCGATTCTACGGGGCCGCACCCGCGCGCGGTGACGCCAGGGTCATGATCAGCGCGGCTCGCCGCACTCCTGACGCACGCGCGCCAGCGTCTCGGCCATCGCTTCCATGGCCGGCAACGCCGATCGCAGGGCGTCCTCAAGCGACTCGATGTAGCGCTCGGCAAAGGCCCTTGCCGTGGCGTCACGCCACTGCGGCTCGGTCTGCGACCACTTCAGCCGCAGTTCCTTCATCGCAGCCTGCAGCCGCATGCGGGCTCCCTCGACGCTCACGCCCTCTCCTCCGGTGGGGCCGCATCCCCGCCACGCCGCATCGATGGTCCGGGCGTGTCGCCGGCTGCGGACTCGAGCAGGGCGCGAAGATCCGGCGAGGGCCCGCGCTGGTAGGCCTCGAGGGCGGCGGTCATGCGCTCCAGGGCCACGATCGCACGGGGCATCTCGCGATCGATCATGGTGGCGAGCGCCGCCACGCCACCCTTGTACAGGGCCTGCTCGCGCGGAAGGGCCGCGGCCCAGGCACGGGATCGCTGCAGTCGCCGCTCGGCATCCTCGAGGGCTGCCTTGGCACGGGCCAGCGCCTTCTTCTCGTCCACCACGCTGGGGCGCGACTCCTTGCTGCTGGTCACGGTCTCCTTGCGGAAGAGCGCGCTGCGGGCGTCGTTCACCTGCTCGCCCAGCCGCTGGATGCGCGAACGCCAGTGCGGCACGCGGTCGCGTTCCACCCACACCACGGCGCGGTCCACCTCGGAGTCCGCCTCGGCCAGGGCAAGCCCCATGTCCTCGTGAGCGCGAATGACGGCGGCACGCAGCCGCTGCAGCACGTCCACCGAGAGCACGTTGGCCTGCGTGGGCTCCATGCCTAGCGCTGGTTCAGGTAGTCCTCGATGCGCTCGGCCTTGCGGGCCAGGAAGGGCACGAACTCCTCGCTCACCTTCAGGAATCGCTGGAGCGAACGCATGGTCTGCTCGAACTCCTCGGCGAACTTGGCCTGCTCCTGGTCACGCCAGGTCTGCTGCAGGCTGCCGAGCGACGCGGCGAGCCGGGCCATCTGGCCCTGCACATCCCCGTTGAACTTCTTCAGGTCGGCGGCGAACCGGCGGAGCTCGTTGGGATCCACGATCGCCTTGGCCATGATGGGCAAGTGTACGCTGCATCGATGCGGGATCGGTGGCTGATCGGTGCGGAGGCGGTCGACGCGGCAGCGGGTCCACCGATCGACGTGCGCGATCCGGCAAGCGATTCGGTGATCGCCACCTTGCCCAGGGCCGGGGCCCGCGAGGCCGCCTGGGCCATGGATGTCGCGTCACGGTCGCTGGAGACGTGGCGTCTGGTCCCGACCGCCACCCGCGCCGCCATCCTGCAGCGGGCTGCGGACACCCTGCTGGCGCGGCGTGACGATCTGGCCCGCGTGATCACGCTGGAGAGCGGGAAGCCGCTCC
>JBJOGW010000044.1:0-7030 GCA_046048055.1 Planctomycetota bacterium | reverse complement strand
CTTCCCATCTACATGGACAATGCCGCCACCACCCGCTGCGATCCGCGCGTGGTGGAGGCCATGCTGCCGTACTTCACCGAGAAGTACGGCAACAGCTCCAGCCGCAACCACAAGTTCGGCTGGGAGGCCGAGGAGGCTGTGGACCTGGCCCGCGAGCAGGCAGCCGCCCTGATCGGTGCCAACGCCAAGGAGATCATCTGGACCAGCGGCGCCACCGAGGGCAACAACCTGGCCATCAAGGGCGCCGCGCACATGTACGCCAAGGCCCCCGAGGGGCAGCCGGGTCGCGGCCACATCATCACCGCGGTGCATGAGCACAAGGCCGTGCTCGATCCCTGCAAGCGCCTGCAGCGCGAGGGCTTCGACGTCACCTTCCTCGAGCCGAAGGCGGATGGCGTGATCACCGCCGAGATGGTGAAGGCGGCCATGCGGCCGGACACCATCCTGGTGAGCATCATGTGGGCCAACAACGAGATCGGCACCATCAACGAGGTGCCCGAGATCGGCAGGCTCTGCCACGAGCGCGAGGTGATCTTCCACACCGATGCCACGCAGTGGGTGGGCAAGATGCCCACCGACGTGGAGCGCGACCACATCGACCTGCTCAGCTGGAGCGGCCACAAGATCTACGGCCCCAAGGGCGTGGGCGCCCTGTACGTGCGTCGCCGAAAGCCGCGCGTGCGGCTTGAGGCCATGATCGATGGAGGCGGCCACGAGCGCGGCATGCGCAGCGGCACGCTGAACGTCACCGGCATCGTGGGCTTCGGCAAGGCCTGCGAGCTCTGCAAGGCCGAGATGGACCGCGACGGCGAGCGGTTGCTCAAGCTGCGGCGAAAGCTCGAGACCGAGCTGGCGAAGCGCATCGAGGTGACCCAGGTGAACGGCCATGCCGAGCGCCGTCTGCCGCACATCTGCAACATCAGCTTCGGGTTCGTGGAGGGCGAGAGCCTGCTCATGGGCATCAAGGACATCGCCTGCAGCAGCGGCAGCGCCTGCACCAGCGCCAGTCTGGAGCCCAGCTACGTGCTCAAGAGCCTGGGCGTGGGTGACGAACTGGCCCACAGCAGCCTGCGGCTGAGCCTGGGCCGCTGGACCACCGACGAGGAGGTCGACCACGCGATCGAGCGGATCACCAAGGCCGTGCTTCACCTTCGCACCATGAGCCCGCTCTACGATCTGCACAAGGAAGGCATCGACATCAGCAAGATCCAGTGGCAGACCCACTGAACTCAAGGACCCACCCATGGCATACAGCGACAAGGTCATCGAGCACTACCAGAATCCCCGCAACGTCGGCAGTTTCGGCACCAGCAAGGAGGTGCAGACGCGTGCCGACGTGGGCGTGGGCATCGTGGGCGCCCCCGAGTGCGGCGACGTGATGCAGCTGCAGATCAAGGTGAATCCGCAGGGCGTGATCGAGGATGCCAAGTTCAAGTGCTTCGGCTGCGGCAGCGCCATCGCCAGCAGCAGCCTGGCCACCGAGTGGATCAAGGGCAAGACGGTGGACGAGGCGCTGAGCATCAAGAACACGCAGATCGTCGAGGAGCTGAGCCTGCCGCCGGTCAAGATCCACTGCAGCGTGCTGGCCGAGGACAGCATCCGCACCGCGATCGACGACTGGAAGAGGAAGAACGGTATCGCCACGCAGTCGCCGCAGGCCGCGGCCAGCCATTGAACCCACGAGGAGGAATCCCATGCCCGTGAACGTGACCGAGACCGCCGCCCGGGAGATCGACGCCATCATCCGCCAGCAGGGACTCGACGCCGACAAGGTGCGCCTGCGGGTGGGCGTGAAGGGTGGCGGCTGCAGCGGCTTCAGCTACCTGCTCGATCTGACCGAGGTCCAGAAGGAGAGCGACGAGCTCTGGGAGTTCAGCTACGCCCGCCGGCCCGACCCGAAGGCCGCCGAGGCCGCGGGGCAGGGTGGCGTGGCCACCGCGAGCGCCGACACCTTCACGGTGCGCGTGATCTGCGACCCCAAGAGCTACCTGTACCTCAACGGCACCACGATCGACTTCAAGGACGAGATCATGGGCCGCGGCTTCGTGTTCAACAACCCGAACGCCACCACCACCTGCGGCTGCGGCAGCAGCTTCAGCGCCTGATCAAGGCCGACAGCGTGAACCCCTTGCGGGCCGCTCCATCATGGGGCGGCCCGCTGCTCGTTGGGCTGGTCCGGGCGGCCCGCTCGCCGCGGCGGCAGGAGTACGCTGTCATCATGCATCGATCCCTCGCGTGCGTGGCGTGCCTTGTTCTGGTCGCGTTGCAGGCGTGCAACGGTTCCTCGGCCTCGCGTCTGGCCCGGGACGCCACGGGCCGGCCCATGCCGCCGGTGGCGCGGCAGGAAGTGTTCGTGGTCAGGAGCCCGCACGGCGAGCGGGTGGACGAGTACTACTGGCTTCGCGACGACCATCCGGAGCGCAAGCGTCCGGAGGTGATGGCCTACCTGCAGGCGGAGCAGGCCTACACCGAGGCCATGCTGGAGCGACTGCAGCCGCTCGAGGCCACGCTGCTGGCGGAGATCCGCGGCCGAATCCAGGAGGATGACAGCACCGTGCCGCAGCACGACCGCGGCTGGTGGTACTGGAGCAGGTTCGAGCCGGGCGACGAGCATGCGCGGCTGCTTCGGCAGCGTGGCGGCCTGCAGGGGCCCGATGCCGCCGCGCCGGTGGAGACGCTCCTGGATGGCAATCGGCTGGCCCAGGGGCATGACTACTTCCGGATCGGGTCGGCCGAGGTGAGTCCGGACGGAACCCTGCTGGCATGGACGCAGGACACGCAGGGACGCCGCGGGCACGAGCTCCGCATCAAGGATCTGCGCACCGGTGAGCTGCTGCCGGACCGGATCCCCGGCACGCTGGAGTCCGTGGCATGGGCCAACGACGGCCGCACGCTCTTTTACCAGCGGCAGGACCCGGTGCTGCTGCAGAGCGGACCGATCTGCCGGCACCAGCTGGGCATGCCGCCCGAGCGTGACGTGGTGGTCCTGGACGAGCCGGACAAGACGCTCTTTCTCAACTTTCGCCCCTCCGCGTCGCGCAAGTACCTTCTGATCCAGTCCGAGGGCTATGACGAGAACGAGCTGAAGGTCATCCCGCTGGACCACCCGGCCACCGAGCCGATGACCGTGCTCGCCATGCGACCGGGCGTGCGCAACTATGCCGATCACCTGCGGGACCAGTGGGTGATCCGCACCAACCGCGATGCGCGCAACTTCCGGCTGCTCGCCGCCAGCGAGGATTCCGTGGGCGATCCCTCGGCATGGCGCGAACTGCTGCCGCACCGTGCCGATGCAGCCGTGGATGACGTGGAGCTGTTCGAGGGCGGCATGGCGGTGGCCGAGCGCGCGCAGGCCAACGCCCAGGTGCGCATCCTTCCGTGGAGCGGCGGTCCGGGGCACGTGATTCCGGTCGAGGCGGAGGCCTTTGCCATGACCCTGGCCGACAATCCTGATGCCGGCAACCCTTCGGTGCGGGTGTCGCTGACCAGCATGATCACCCCCCGCACGGTGATCGACGTGGACCTGGTCACGCGACAGCAGCAGGTTCGCAAGGTGCAGCCGGTGATCGGATACGACGCGGCACGCTATCGCACCGCCCGGGTCTGGGCGCCAAGCCGTGACGGCAAGCGCATCCCGGTGTCGATCGCCTGGCGCGACGAGGCGTGGCAGCGCGATGGCAGCCACCCCATGCTCATCGAGGCGTACGGCTCCTACGGCATCGCCAGTGACGCCGCCTTCGACCTGGCCGGCGTCTCGCTCATGGACCGGGGGTTCGCCATCGCCATCGCCCATGTCCGCGGCGGCTCCGACCTGGGGCAGGACTGGTACGAGGATGGTCGCCTGATGCACAAGAAGAACACCTTCCACGACTTCGTGGACGCCACCGACCACCTGGTGCGCGAGAGGTGGGCCGATCCCGCTCGCGTCTTCGCCACCGGCGGCTCGGCAGGCGGACTGCTGATGGGCGCGGTGGCCAACATGGCCGGCGACCGGTACCGCGGCATGGGGGTGCATGTGCCCTTCGTGGATGCGCTCACCACCATGCTGGACGCGTCGATTCCCCTCACCACCAACGAGTGGACGCAGTGGGGCAACCCGGTCGAGTCCGGCGAGGCGTACGCCTACATCCTCTCGTACTCGCCCTACGACAACGTGCAGGCTCGGGACTACCCGGCCATGCTGGTCACCACCGGCCTGTGGGATGCGCAGGTCCAGTACTTCGAGCCGGCCAAGTACGTGGCAAGGCTTCGGCGGCTCAAGACCGACGCGAACCCGCTGCTGCTGCACATCAACATGGAGGCCGGGCACGGCGGAAAGAGCGGCCGATTCGAACGTCTGAAGCAGGTCGCCCGGGAGCAGGCCTTCTTCGTGGACCTGGCAGGCTGTGACGGCTGAGCGAGGGCTCAGCCCCCCGTGAACGCCGACTTGGCACGGCGCAGGGCCGCGATCGCCTCCACGAAGTGGTCCGCCTCCACGGGCCGGCCGATCAGCCAGCCCTGGGCCGCGTCGCAGCCCTGTTCCTTGAGCCACGCCCATTGCGCCGCGTGCTCCACGCCCACGGCCACGGTCCGAAGACCAAGCCGCTGCGCCAACTGCAGCACCGTCTCCACGGCCATGCGGTCCTGTGGCGTGCCTGGCAGCGCTCGGATGAACATGCGGTCGATCTTGAGTTCCTGCACGGCCAGGTCACGCAGCGCCGCCACGGTGGCAAGCCCGGCGCCAAAGTCGTCCACCGCCACCGTCACGCCCATCGAGCGCAGGCTCTCGAGCGTTCGGGCCAGCTGCGGCTCCCGCGTGGCGATGGCGCGCTCGGGCACCTCCACCACCAGTCGTTCTCCGGACAGGCCGCCTTCGGCCAGCGAACGGTGCACCATCGCCGCAAAGTCCGCCTGAAGCAGCTGGTGCGGCGTGGCGTTCACCGACACCCGCAGCCGAAGCCCCTGCGCATCCCATGCCACGGCCTGTCGGCACGCCTCGCGCAGGCTCCATGCGCCGATCGCGTCCATCAGGCCGGTGTCCTCGGCCACCTGCACGAAGCGCGCCGTCGAGATCGGCCGATCGCCGGGGGCGGTCCATCGGATCAGTGCCTCGGCACCGAACGGCTCGCCGCGGTCCATCCGCACCTGCGGCTGCAGCACCAGCCTGAACGCGGCATGTTCCACCGCCTCGCGGATGGCATGGGCCATGGCCAGGTCATCCAGCAGCCGGTGTCCCAGGGCCGCGTCCCACGCGTGCGGATCGGCCAGTCCCTGGTCGGCGGCCTCGCGTGCGGCGACCTCGGCGCGGCGAAGCAGCGTGCCCGCGTCACCGTCCGACGCGACGGCATGGCAGATGCCGGCATGCGTGCGCAGGCGGAGCGATCGGCCCTGCACGTCCAGCGGCTGGCGGGCCTGATGCAGCATGGCCCGGGCAAGTTGCTGGGGATCGTCGCCCTCCACGGCTGCCACCACGCCGTGATCCAGCAGCACCATCTCGCAGCCATCCGGCAGCAGGGGTCCAAGCCGCCTTCGGAACTCCCCGGCGATGTGCTGGGCGCTTTCGCCGCCCATGGCCGCGGTCACGGCGTCCAGCCGCTCGATGCGCAACGCGATCACGCCGCGCAGGCGACCGTGACCCAGCCGGGCCGCCACCATGCTCTCGGCGGAGCGGCGGCGCGCATCCACCTGGCCCAGTTCCAGCAACTGCGTCCGTCGTCGAAGCCGGCCTTGCACGGCCCGCCGGATCTCCTCGGGCGAGGCCGATGCGTCCAGCACCTGGTCCGCACCCGCCTGCATCAGGTCGGCGTGGGCGTCGCGCACCGCCACCGCCACGAACATGGCCCCATGCAGGGCGTGTGCGGCCCGAATCGAGCGAAGAAGGCCTTGTGCCTCCGCGGCGCCTCCATCCACCGCCACCACCGCGTCGGGTGGTGCCGCGGCGGCCTCGCGTCGGGCCTCGGCGGTGTCGGCGGTCAGCGTGACGCGGGCTTCGTCACCGGCAAGCGCCTCGGCGATCGCCTGCCTGGTCTCGGCCATGTCGCACAGCACGAGCACACGGGCCTGCATGCGGCGGATGGTAACCGCAGCCACTCGTGCTCCCACGAGGATTCGGAACCTGGCACGCGGCACGGTCGCGTTGCACGCACGCCGTCAGGCGGCCCGCTCAGCCCGCCTGAGAGGCGCCGCGCAGCGCCGCCACGCGCGATGGCGTGGGCGGGTGGCTGGCGAAGAGTCTCATGAAGGTCTGCCTCAGGAACGGCTCCACGATGAACATGTTGTTCATGTTGGGGTGCGGGTTGTCCATGGGAATGCGCTGCGCGGCGGCGTCCAGCTTGAGCAACGCGCTGATGAGCCCGTCGGGCGTTCCGGCGATGGCGGCGCCGTCGGCGTCGGCCACGTACTCGCGGCTTCGGCTGATCATGGCCTTCAGCAGGGCCGCGGCCACGGCGCTCAGGATGATCACCAGCAGGCCCGCCAGGGGGTGGCCGCCCTCGCGGTCGCGGGATCCGCCGAACAGGAACGCCCACTGTGCCACGGTGCTGAACACGCCCGCGATGGTGGCCGCCACCGAGCTGATGAGCGTGTCCCGGTTCTTCACGTGGGCCAGCTCGTGGGCCATCACGCCTTCCAGTTCATGCGGGGACAGCAGTCGCAGGGCGCCCTGCGTCACCGCCACGGCGGCATGACTGGGGCTGCGTCCCGTGGCGAAGGCATTGGGTGCGGCATGCGGGCAGACAAAGACCCGCGGCATGGGAAGCCCGGCGCGGTCGGCCAGCCGTCGGACCATGCCCACCAGTTCCGGCGCGCTCCGCTCATCCACCACTTGGCCTTGCATGGCGGCGATGGCGATGCGGTCGCTGAACCACCAGGCGCCCAGGTTCATCACGGTGCCGAATGCGGCGGCCAGAATCATGCCGTCGCGGCCCCAGATGGAGCCCACGGCCACGAACAGGGCGAACAATCCGCCCAGCAGCAGGGCGGTCTTGAGGTTGTTCCAGGTCACGATGAAGGGGTGGTTCATGGTTTGTGGTGCCGCAAGGCGGCGGGAGGG
>JBJOGW010000043.1:0-35020 GCA_046048055.1 Planctomycetota bacterium | reverse complement strand
GGGAACACGCCGCCGTCCGGGCCCACGGTGGTGGTGCTGTAGACGTAGTCGCCCAGCAGGCCATCCGGATTGGCGAATGCCAGCAGGGCCACGTCGCTCACCACCTCGCTCCAAGGCGCGTTGTCGATCACGCCGTCGTCGTTCAGGTCGATGTCGTCGCCCACAAAGCCCACGAAGTCCCGAACCAGCATGTGGGTCTTGTTGTTGTCGCTCTCGAAGCCCAGCAGCGTCACCAGGTCGGGCGTGGTCAGCGTGTACGTGAACTCGGCCATCACGAAGAAACCGCTGGCCGGGATGGTGTTGCCATCCAGGGGGATCGCCACCTCGATCGAACCGTTCTGCTGCGGCGGGAGCTGGAAGTCGTCGTTGCCGATCACCACGTAGGTGAGGCCGTCCAGACTGGAGCCGGGCACGCCCGCGATCTCCGAGTAGACCTGCAGGTCCACGCCGGTCTGGGCGGAGCGGATCTCGTTGATGGACTGGGCCAGTGCCGAGGTGGAAAGGCACATGGCGACGGCAGCGATCGCGTTACGCATGTCTGTGGGGCCCTTGAAATGCACCCAAACCAGCCCTGAGCAGAGCGCGGAATCCTTCTCGCGGCCTCGGAACAGGCGCTGACCGGGTTTTTCGCAGTCTAACCCCGAAGTTCTTGGGCACAAGCGGCGAAATGCGGATTTGCCCCGTCCTTGCGGGATGGGAGTGCCGTGTTCACGGATCCTGAACACAACAGAGCGGTAATCGGACTCCGAACGCGACCAGGGCACCAAGGAAAGAACCCGGACACCTGGTCCGGGTTCTGGTCGCGGGCGTGGGCAATCGTCGATGCCCCCGAAGGGGCCACGGTCACTTGGTCGGCTCGTCGTCGGCCATGGCCGGTTGGGACGCGGCCGTGGGCGAGGCGCCGGGTGCACTGGCGGCACCCATCACGGGAACCGTCATCGGCGTCAGGAAGATCTCCACGCGTCGATTGGCGGCAGCCCCGTTGGGGCCGTTGGCCACCACGGGGCGGAACTCGCCGTAACCGGCCACCTGCAGCCGCTCGGCGGAGATGCCGTCGCCGACCAGCGCATCGCGCACGCTGATGGCACGGTGGGCGGACAGGTGCATGTTGGTGGGGTGCTGGCCCGCGGCCCGACGGATGGGCTGGGAGTCGGTGTGGCCGACCACCTTCACCTCGAAAGGCTGGGCTGCCGGCGTGTTCAGGATGCCGGCGAGCTTCTGCACCAGGCCACGGGCGTTGGCGTTGAGCGCCGCCGATCCGCTGGCGAAGGTGAAGTCGCTGCTGAACCGCAGCATGCCCGTGCGCTGGTCAAAGCTGAGCACATCGGGGTACTGCAGGGCCAGCTCGGTGAGGGCCTTGTTGAGTTCGGCCGGCAGAGGCCCCACATTCAGGCTGGACACCTGCTTCAGCAGTCGCTCGTAGTCCGCGAGCAGCTTGTCGATGTCGCCCTTGGCGCCGCCGCGGATCGCCTGCAACTGTTCCAGGTCTCCGGCCGCGGAGGCCAGCTGCGAGCGCAGTCGCTCCTCGTTGGCTCGTGCAGTCTGCAGGTCGGACTGCACCGCCAGCAACTGCTGCTCCTGGCCACGGTAGGCGGTCATCAGGTCGTCGTACTTCTGCTGCGGCACGCACGCCGCCGCAGCCATCGAGATGATCGCGAGAGCCGAAATCCGCTTGAAAGCCATCCGAGTGTCCTCCGCAGAGATGCAGGCGTGTGCGGGACCCTCCCGCGTGGGCGGACAGTGTAGCCGAAGGCTTTCGGCCGGTGGTTGCCTCGTCTTTCTCGCCGTGCAGGCAAGACGGGCGACCCGTTCAACCGATAGAGTTCCAACGCCATGACCCAGACGGCTCCCGAAGTGGACTGGCGAAGGATTGCCGCGGGCACGGGTCTCTACCCGCCCGAGGCCTTTCACTTTGTCCGGGAGGGCCTGACGCGAACGATGGACCTGGTGCATGGATCGGTGGACGGCGACCAGGACCGGCACGTGAGCGGGCAGCAGTTGTGCGTGGGCCTGCGGGACTACGCGATCGAGCGCTATGGCATGCTGGCGCCCTCGGTGCTGCGAGCCTGGAACGTGAACCGCACCGACGACTTCGGGCGCATCGTCTTCGCCATGATCGACGCGGGCCTGCTCAGCAAGAGCCCGCGGGACCGTGCCGAGGACTTTCGCGGCGTGTTCGACTTTCAGGAGGCGTTCGGTCGCGATCGGCTCATGCGGGCCATCGGGCGGAAGAGCGAAGGATGACCGACATGCAGGGTTCGCAGCCCGCTTCCGGACCGCCGGGTTTGGCCCGCATGCATCTCTGGCAGATCCAGGGTGTGCGAGACGTGATCGTGGTGGCGCTGGTGCTCGGGATCTTCTATCTGGGCTACGCCATGCGCACGGTGACCGTGCCGCTGCTGGTGGCGATCGGGTTGGCCTATCTGGTGGAACCGGTGGTGAGCGCGCTGTGCCGGAGGTTCGGCATGAGCCGGACCGCGGCGGTGGGCACGCTCATGGGCACGGCGGGTGTGGGGCTGGTGGCCGCGGTCGCGGTGACGGCGCCGATCGTGGTGGGCCAGAGTGCCAGCTTCCTGCAGAGCGTGCGTGAGGGGCGATTCAACGCGGCGCTGGCGCGTGCCGAGCAACTTGTGCCCGAGGACTACCGAGGCGAGGTGGATCGGGTGAAGGCCTGGTTCAGCAGCAACGCCCGGCCAGCGCCCGTCGGCGCCGGTGTCGAGGCCGCGGACACGGGGGATGGAACGCTGAAGGACGTGTCGGAGCGCCCTGCGATGTCGGATCGCGAGGCCGAGGCGCGACGCGAAGCGGAAGCCATCCAGCAGGCGGTGGCGGCTGAGCTGGATCGGAGGGGGGTGGGGGGCTCGCCACGCGAGGGGGTGCACTGGGGTGCCCTGATCGGCCAGAGCGCCGAGCAGGTGCTCGAGACCGCGCTGGGCGTGCTCACGGTGGGTTTCCTCGTGGCCCTGATCCCGTTCTACTTCTGGTTCTTCTCGATCAACTTTCCCACCGCGCTCGGGTTCGTGCACGGGCTGCTTCCGCTGAGGCACCGCGAGCGGATCGTCTCGCTGGCCGTGGAGATGGATCGGGCCGTGAGCGGGTTCGTGCGCGGGCGGATCGTGGTGAGCGCGCTCATGGGCCTGGTGGCGGCCATCGGCTGGAAGGTGCTGGGCGTTCCGTATGCCATCACGCTGGGGTTGGTGCTTGGGGTGTTCAGCCTGATTCCGTACCTGAGCGTGATCGCGTTGCCGCTGGCGGTGGGCCTTCTTGCGGTGGACCAGCTGGCCCTGCCCGAGGCCGATCGCCTGAGCTGGCTCTGGATCGTGGTGGGTCCGGTGGCCGTGTACGGCGTGGTGCAGTTCCTGGAGGGCTACGTGCTGCTGCCGGTGATCGCTGGCAAGGCCACCGACCTGGACCCGGTGAGCATCTTCGTGGCCGTGCTGGCGGGCGCGGCCATCGCGGGGATCTATGGCATGCTGCTCAGCATTCCCGTGGCGGCGTGCGTGAAGATCTACCTGCGCGAGGTGGTCCTGCCGAGGCTGCGGGCGTGGAGCTCGGGCCGGGCGGATGATCCGCTGCCGCTGGACCGGGCCTGAGCGGCAAGCGGGCGGTGGCAGCGGATGCCATTCCCGATTCCGGCTCTGGATGTGGCCGATAACGAAACCCGTCCCTTGTATGGGACTCAGCGCTTCTTGCGCTGCTTGAAGCGGCTCTTGATGCTCTGGGTCTGGGTGCTGCCCCGACCGGGCAGCCCCGGGAAACCTCCAGGCATGCCGCCGGCGCCACCGGCCATCTCCTTCATGGCCTTCATCTTGCCCATGGCACCCATGCCGGCCATCTGCTGGGTCATCTTCTGCATCATCTCGAACTGCTTGGCCAGCCGGCCCACTTCCTGCACGGCCACGCCGCTGCCGGTGGCCACGCGTCGAGCCCGGCTCTTCTGCTGGTCGACCAGCCGCACGTGGGCACGCTCGTCGGGCGTCATGCTGCGCACCATGCCCTCGACCCGGTCCAACTGGCCATCGTCGATGGGCAGGTCCTTGAGCATGCCGCCAACACCCGGCAGCATGCCGAGCACCTTCTTGATGGGACCCAGCCGGCGGATGGTCTTCAGCTGGCCCAGGAAATCGTCCAGCGTGAGTTGCCCCTTGGCCATGCGATCGGCCACGCGCTCGGCCTCAGCCTGGTCCACCTCCTGCTGGGCCTTCTCCACCAGGCTCACCACGTCGCCCATGCCCAGGATGCGGCCGGCCACGCGCTCGGGATGGAAGGGCTCGAGATCCTCGAACTTCTCCCCCGTGCCGGTGAACAGGATGGGCGCTCCGGTCACCCGTCGCACGCTCAGGGCGGCGCCACCGCGGGGATCCGCGTCGAACTTGGTCAGGATGATGCCATCGAGTGGAAGCCGCTCATGGAAGGCCCTGGCCGCCACCAGTGCGTCCTGGCCGGCCATGCCGTCGACCACCAGCAGCGTCTGGTGCGGTTCCACGGCTCGGCGCACGCCCTCAAGCTCGCGCATGAGCGCATCCTCGACGTGCAGCCGGCCCGCGGTGTCCACCAGCAGCACGTCGAAGCGGCCATCGCGGGCCGCCTTGAGGGCTCGCTGGGCCACCGCCACGGCCACGCCCACCGCCTTGCCGTATTCGGCGCACCGATCCGGCTCGCCGTAGAAGGCCACACGCGCGCCGCCGCTGGCCTCGGCGGCGACCTGCTCGGCCACAAGCCGCAACTGCTCCACGGCGGCGGGTCGCTGCAGGTCGCACGCCGCCACCAGCGTGCTGCGTCCCTGGCGGCGCAGCATGGCGGCCAGCTTGCCGGCGGTGGTGGTCTTGCCGCTGCCCTGCAGGCCGCAGAGCAGGATCACCGTGGGGCCGGGGGCGGCCTGCACCACCTGCGGATCACCGGGGCCCATGAGCTCGACCAGCTTGCGGTGCACCACGCCCACCATCTCCTGTGCGGGCGTCAGGCTCTGGGTCACGCCCAGGCCGAGGGCATCACGGGCCACCTCGTCGCAGAACTGCCGGGCCACCTCCACGTTCACGTCGGCCTCCAGGAGCGAGGTGTGGACCTCCTCCATCACCTCGCGCACGTTGGATTCGCTGATCCGACCGCGACCGGAAAGGTTGCGGAAGGCGGTGCCGAGTCGCTCCGTGAGTCGTTCGAACATGGTCCGCCTCGCCGGATCAGCGGGTGACCGCGGTGGCGCCGGCTCCGACGGGGGCCGCCGGACGTGCGGGCGCCGCCTCGACGGCGGTGCGGACAGCGCGGGCGATGCTGGCGGCGTCCAGACCAGCCTCGATCAGCTGCTCGCGCCGCTCGCCCTGGTAGATCCAGTGGTCGGGCAGGGCCAGACGGGTGACCAGGCGGCTGTCGAGGCGAAGGTCGGAGCAAGCCTCGAGCACGCAGCTGCCGAAGCCGCCGCGGATCGAGTGATCCTCGACCGTGATGACCGGTATGCCGCGGGTGAGCAGGTCGCGGAGCAGCCCGGCGTCGACCGGCTTGGCGAAGCGAGCGTCGTAGACGTTGATCCGGTACTCGCCATCGAGTTGCCGCACCGCGTCCATGGCCTCGATGGCCATCACGCCGTAGGCCAGCACCGCCGCATCGGGCTCGGCGTGGGCGAGCAGGGCTCGGGCCTTGCCAAGCTCGAAGGGGGGGCAGGCCTGGCCGGCGAACATGGTGCTCACGGCATCGCGCGGATAGCGCAGGGCACTCAGGCCGCCCTCGTGCGTCCGCATGAACTCGATGGCCGCCACCATGCTCGGCTCGTCCATCGCGGCCATGAGCACCGCGTTGGGCAGCGTGGCCAGCAGGGCGATGTCGCAGAATCCGTGGTGCACGGCACCGTCGCCACCCACCAGGCCGGCGCGATCCAGAAGCAGGCGCACCGAAAGGCCCTGCAGCGAGACCTCCTGGAAGGCCTGGTCGAACGCCCGCTGGAGGAACGTGCTGTACACCGCGAAGAAGGGCTTGAAGCCGCTCTTGGCCAGGCCAGCCATCATGTCCAGGGCGTGGCTCTCGCAGATGCCCGTGTCGAATGTCCGGTCAGGGAATCGGGGCATCACCTTGCTCACGCCGGTGCCGTCGGGCATGGCGGCCGTGGCCACCACCACCTTCTCGTCGCGGCTCATCAGGTCCACGAGCGCCTCGCCCACGGCCCCCGTGAAGCTTCGGGCGCTCTTCTTGAGCTCGATGCGGCACCCCTCGTTCTCCATGTCGTCGGGCACCGAGAACGGGCCCGGAGAGTGCGTGGCGCTCGGATCATTCTCGGTGAACGAGAAGCCCTTGCCCTTGACCGTCTTCACGTGCAGCACCATCGGGCGATCGAAGTGCCGGGCCTCGTTCAGGAACTCGAGCAGGCTCGGGAAGTCGTGGCCGTCGATGGGGCCCACGGCCACCATGCCGAAGTGCTCGAACCACGCGTCCTCGCTCACCGCCGCCTTGCTCATCTCGCCCATGCGGTGGTAGAACTCGACCAGCTCCTTGCCACCCGGCAGGTGCAGGGCCAGCTCCTTGGCCCGCTTCTTGAACTCGGCATAGCCATGGCTCAGCCGCATGCGGTCGAACGTGCTGGCCATGCCGCCCTGCGGCTTGGCGATGCTCATGCCGTTGTCGTTGAGGATGACCAGGAACTGCCGCTTGAGCGTGCCGGCGGCGTTGAGTCCCTCCATGGCCACGCCGTTCACGATGCTGGCGTCCCCGATCAGGCTGACCACGCGGCGGCCGGAATCGTTGTCGGGGCTCCATCCCTGGCCCGCCAGCGTGTCACCGCGCGCCATGCCCACCGCGGTGCTGATGGCGGTTCCGGCGTGTCCCACGCTGAAGAGGTCGTAGCCGCTCTCGCGGGGTTCGGGGAACCCGGCCATGCCGTCGCGCTGGCGAAGGCGACCGAGCAGGTTCTGCCGACCGGTGAGCAACTTGTGCGTGTAGCACTGGTGTCCCACGTCCCACAGCATGCGGTCGTGGCCGAAGTCGAAGATGCGGTGCAGCGCGATGGTGAGCTCGACCACGCCCAGGTTGGGAGCCAGATGGCCCCCCGACTTCATGCACTGGTCGCAGATGGCCTTGCGGACCTCGGCCGCCAGCTCGGGCAAGGCCGAGACGGGAAGGGAGCGAAGATCCGAGGGTCCGTGGATGGTGGGGAGAATGGCCATGCGGGGGGCGTCCTGCCTTGCGATGCGTGCGATGGTAGCGGGATGAGGCCGTCCAGTCGTCTTCGAGGCGAACCGGCGCGGGATTCAACGGGTGCGCGTGGCCAGCTGCTCCACCATGGTGCGAAGCGGTTCGGCCGGTTCTCCGAGCGGTTCCAGCAGGGCCACAGCCTGCTCGTGCAGCTGCCGGACCACGCCACGGCTGGCCTCCAGGCCCATGAGCGCAGGATACGTGCGCTTGCCCTGGGCCTTGTCCTTTCCAGCGCTCTTGCCGAGCGTCTGCGTGGTCTGGGTCTCGTCGAGGATGTCGTCGACCACCTGGAACATGAGCCCCATGCGGTCACCGAACTGGCTCACCCGCTCCACCATGGTCTCGGGCGCACCGGCCGCGATGGCCCCGCAGCGGCAGGCGCCGCGGATCAACGCACCGGTCTTGTTGCGGTGGATCAGGCGGAGCTGCTCCATGGGGTCGGTGCAGTCGGCCGGAAAGCCCCCGAGCGTGTCGAGGACCTGGCCGGAGATCATGTCCGTGCAGGCGCGGGCCACCTCGGCGGCCACACGCTGGGCCTGCCTGGGCGAGGACAGGGCGCACTCGATGGCCACCGACTGCAGCGCGTCGCCGGCGAGGATGGCGAGCGCCTCGCCGAAGGCCTTGTGGGTGGTGGGTCGGCCCCGACGCAGGTCGTCGTTGTCGAGTGCCGGCAGGTCGTCATGGACCAGGCTGAAGGCGTGGATGCACTCGAAGGCGACCGCGGCGGGGAGCAGACGCTCGAGTTCGCCCTCGCCCGTGGCCATGCCGCAGCGGATGGCCAGCAGCGGGCGCACGCGCTTGCCGCCGTCGAGGCAGGCATAGCGCACCGCCTCGTCCAGACGCGGCGCGAGGCCCCGGTCCTGGATGAGCCGCTGCAGGGCCGCCTCCACGGCGGTCAGGATCCTGGCGTCGGGCATGGTCTCGTGCGAGATGGCCACGATCAGAGCGAGTGTAACGCGGAGAGGGCCCGATCCGTATGATCCCGCCCCATGCAGGCGATCGAAGGCTTTCTGGCCCTGATGGAGAAGGGCGGTTTCGTGATGTGGCCGCTGCTGTCGCTCAGCGTGCTCTCGCTGGCCCTGAGCGTGGAGCGCGCGGTGTTCTGGTCACGGGTGGCCGGCCCGGCGGCCCGGCAGCGCGTGAACCGTCTCATGGAGGACCTCCGGCGGGGCCGGCGCGACGAGGTGGTCCGCATGTGCGAGGGAAGCCCGCAGCCGGAGATGATGGTGGCCCTTCGGATGGCCATCGACGGCGCGGACGACGGCGTGGCGATGGCCGCCGCCGAGCTGCAGCGGCACCGGCTGGAGCGGTTCAGCGTGGTGCTCTCCACCATCATCACCGCCAGCCCCATGGTGGGCATTCTGGGCACCGTGATCGGCATCATCAAGAGCTTCCAGGTGCTCGGCACCCAGACGCAGCTGGCGGACCCGCGTGGGGTGTCCGGCGGCATCGGCGAGGCGCTCATCACCACGGCCAGCGGACTGGCGGTGGCGCTGATCACTCTCTTTCCGTACATGGCCTTCAAGGGGCTGGCCGACCGGGCGATGGGGCGGATGGAGTCGGTGATCGCCGCGGCGCAGACCGGGCTTCCGCGGCGTCCGGTGCTGGACGAGCCACCGCGAGCCGCGGCGGCCGTGATCACGCCCGCGGCTCCGGCGGCGACGCAATGAGTCAGACGTTGCGGCTTCGATTCACGGCCGGAGGTCGCGAGCCGGTGCAGCTTTCTGCCGGTCAGGTGGTGGTGATGGGGCGTGCCGCCGGATCAGGCCTTCAGCTGGAAGCGCCTCAGGTCTCGGGCCGTCACGCAAGTCTGCAGCGGTTGGCCGATCGCTGGATGGTGACCGACCTGGGAAGCCGCAACGGCACCTTCCTGAACGGCACGCTGATCCCGCCTCAGCAGCCCATGGAGGTGGGGCATGGCGACACGATCGCCATCCACCCGTTCCAGATGCGCGTGGAAATCGACGGCATGCTGACCACGATGGGTGCGGACATCTCGGCTGACGAGGGCAGCGCCAGCGTGCGCGGCATCGACGAATCGGAGATGTCCACGCTGGCGGGCCGGCGGCTGCAGCTGCTGCTGGACGCGGCGGGCCGCCTGCAGGCCGCCGAGGATCTGCCGCAACTGGCCAACGGGGCCGCGGAGGCGCTGCTGGAAGGCACGGGCTTCGGCCGGGCGGCGGTGCTGCGCGGCCAGGGCACCGGCGGCGTGGAGGTGCTGGCGGAGCGGCTGCGCCGCGAGGACTTCGAGGCGCCGCGCTTCAGCCGCTCGCTGATCCGGGCCGCCGGCGAGGGACGGGCGGTGCGCCTGGAGGACGGCGCCCTGAACATGGCCGAGAGCATCGTGGGTGCAGGCGTGACCGCCGCGGTGTGCATGCCCATCCTGGTCGGCTCGGGCGTGGAGGGCTTCGTCTATCTGGACTCGGTGGGTGGTGCCAAGCCCGGCGAGGATGCGGCAGCCTTTGCCCAGGCGCTCGCGCGACTGGTGGGACTTGGCTGGAGCGAGGTGCACCGGCGCGACTTGGCCGAGCGTCGCCGCACGCTCGAGGAGGAACTGTCGGGTGCGCACGCCGTGCAGCGGCGCCTGATGCCCTCGGAACGCGGCGAGGTGGAGGGCTGGCGATGGCGCCTGCATTCGGAGCCGGGCAAGCTGGTGGCCGGCGACATCGTGGGAGCCGGCAGTGGGCCGGCGGGCGCGTGGCTGTTCCTGGGTGATGTGGCCGGCAAGGGTGCGGCGGCCGGCATGCTCATGGCGAGCATTCAGGCCCACATGGCGTCGGACCTGGAGCGTGGAGCCGGCGTGGTGGAGGCGGTGGAACGGGCCAACCGGTACGTGATCCGGCATCGCGCGGGCATGGAGTTCGCCACGCTGATGGCGGTGCGTCTGGCGGCCGACGGCAGCTTCATCGACGTGGTGGATGCCGGACACGGACTCGGATTCGTGCTGCACGATGGCGCGGTGCGTCGCCTGGAGTGCGACGGCGGGCCGCCGCTGGGCGTGGCGGAGATGCCCTACGGCCACACCCGCGTGCCACTGCCGCCTGGAGCGAGAGTGATGCTGTTCAGCGACGGCGTGAACGAGCAGCGGAACGCGGCGGGCGACGAACTGGGCGTGGACCGCGCGGCCGAGGCCGTGGCGACCACCCGCGACGTGGAGTCCGACGTGGAGACCCTGCTGGCGACGCTTCGGGCCCATGCCGCGGGCCTTCCGATGGCCGACGACGTGAGCCTGGTCAGCGTGTGCTTTGAGGGAACCGGCGACCAGACACGGGGATGAGCCCCGACGCGCCGCCGCTCAGCGGTCGTCGGCGTGCAGGGGCTCCTCGGCGATGGCGTTGGGCACGTCGGGCAAGTTGACCCACGCGCGCATGTCGGCCAGTTCGCGCGCCGTGGACGCGCGGGTGCTGCCGTCGACGAGGGCCGTGGCCACGTCGTTGCCGTAGCGCATCAGCGGCACGGCGCCGGAGGTGCGAACCCAGACGCTGTCGCCACCAAGCTGGCCGGTGCTCCACGCCGCAGTGGCGCCCAGAAACGGAGGGCGGCACCACGCGGCGCCGCCCGCGTTGGGCTCGGGCTTGCTGGCGGCGTCGAAGGAGCCGCCCAACTGCGGCGCGAAGGTGCTGGAGCAGAAGGCCACCATCCGCTCGGGTTGGCGCACCGTGCCCACCTTGCGCGTGACCACCTCGATGGACCGGGTGGCGTCCTTGCCCAGGGCCTGGGCCACCTGCTGCGAGGGCGGCACGCTGCGGAACCGATAGGTGGGCTCGGGGTTGGCGCCAGCGGACATCTCCCACCAGCCGCCCAGGTAGAAGGCGTTGTAGCCGAAGGCCGGCTGCAGCGCCACGGTGCGCCCCAGCAGCGAGCCGTTGTCGAGCAGCGGCTGCACCTCGGTGGGCAGCGTGAGCCCGCTCGGCAGCGGCGCGGGTGGCATCTCCAGGCTCCACGTGGCTGATCCATCGTCATCGCCGACGCGATAGCCCATCATCACGTCAAGCGAGTGGTCCAGGTAGGGCATGAGCCGCCATGGGTAGGTCTGGGTGACGGTGCGGTCGAAGCGATCGCTGGACACCCCGGCCACCCGGTCCTTCATCTTGTACGAGACGCGCCATCGCTGCTGCACGTCGCCGGAAAGGAAGCCGGGCAGGCACTCCTCGCCGAACTGGCCCGCATAGAGGGTCCAGCCCATGTGCACCTGGCGGATGTTGCTCAGCTGCTGCGTGCTGCGTCCGGCGGCACGGGCCCGTTGGATGCCGCCCAGCAGCAACGCCATCAGGATGCCGATGACGGCGATCACCACCAGCATCTCGGTCAGCGTGAAGCCGCGTCGGGTCATTGACCGCCCACCGTGACCTTCTCCACCAGCCCCTTGCGGATTCGGTCCACGCCCGAGCCCAGTTCGCCGATCGGATCCGGCGGCACGATCTCCACGATCTTCTCGCCCAGCCTGGCCTCGCCGCGGTTCACCTTGGCCTCGAATGCCTTGCACTCCTGCAGCAGGCGCGGAAGAATCTCCTCCTCGGGCACGTTGGCCACGCGCTGGCCCTGCACGTAGATGATGCCGCGGCGGTCACCGGCGAACACCGCCACGTCGGCGCCCTCGGCCTCGCCGGGGCCGTTCACCACGCAGCCCATCACCGCCACCTTGATGGGCAGGGTGATCTCGTTGTCCAGCTTCCGTTCGACCTCCTTGACCAGGGTGAAAAGGTCGACCTGGATGCGGCCGCAGGTGGGGCAGGCGATCAGCTCCACACCCTTGCGGGTTCGCAGGCCCAGGCAGTAGAGGATCTCCAGGCCGTCCTTGACCTCGTCGATGTGGTCGCTGGCGTAGCTGATGCGGATGGTGTCGCCGATGCCGTTGGCCAGCAGCGTGCCCAGAGCCACCGCGGTCCGAATGGTGCCGGTGCTCTTGGGGCCCGCATGGGTCACGCCCAGGTGCAGCGGGTAGGGGAAGCGCTTCGCGATCTCGGAGTAGGCGTCGATGCAGAGCTGGGCGTCCATGGACTTCGCGCTGATCACGATGTCCTCGAAGCCGCGGGCATGGAAGATGTCCAGGTACTCCTCGAGCTTGGCGATCATCAGCGCCAGCAGGTGGCCGGACTTGTGGCCCTCGAAGTACATCCCCAGCTCCTCGGCGCGGCGCTGCTTGTCCTTGCGCTCGATGATGCTGCCCTCGTTCACGCCGATGCGGATGGGGATGCCCCGCTCCTTGCAGGCGTCGATGACCTTGTTCACCTGGTCGCGGTCGCTGATGTTGCCGGGATTCAGGCGGATCTTGTGGATGCCCGCCTCCACGGCCTCCAGCGCTCGCTGGAAGTGGAAGTGCACGTCGGCCACGAGCGGCACCTTGACCTGAGGGATGATGTGCCGGAGCGCTTCGGTGTCCTTGCGTTCCGGCACCGCCACGCGCACGATGTCGGCACCGGCCTCGGCGTAGCGGTTGATCTCGGCCACGCAGGCGTCGATGTCGTGCGTGTAGCCGGCGGTCATGGTCTGCACCGCAACGCGGGCGTCGCCGCCGATGCCGAAGCGGCCCACGCGGTCATCACCCACCATCACCTTGCGGGTCTTGCGTCGCTCGATCATTCCGAAAGTGTAGCGGTGGCATGGTGCGGGCCGCATTCGCTGCAGGCGTCCGCACTATGCTCCGGCCCATGACAGACCGCCCGGCTCCGGTCCCGTTCCTGCGGTTCCGCCTCTCGCTCATGATGTTCCTGCAGTACGCCGTGTGGGGCATCTGGCTGCCGGTGCTTGGCGGCTACCTGTCCGCGGCCACCGACGCGGGTGGCCTGGGGTTCTCGGGAGCCCAGATCGGCATGATTCTGGGCACGGCGGGTGCGTGCGGTGCCGTGCTGGCGCCGTTCATCGCGGGCCAGGTGGCGGATCGGCTGCTGAACGCGGAGCGGGCACTGGGTGCGCTCCTGATCCTGGGGGGCGTGGTCAACCTGATGCTGGCGGGCGCCCGTGACTACGGCGCGTTCCTGGGTCTCTCCATCGCCTACAGCGTGCTGTACATGCCCACGCTCAGCCTGACCAACTCCATCGCCATGGCCAACCTGCCCGAGGCCACCACGGCCTTTCCGCGCGTGCGCGTGTGGGGCACCATCGGCTGGATCGTGGCCAGTTCCGCCTTTCCGCTGCTGTGGCTGCAGGAGCACCTGCAGCTGCAGGTGCTGCCATGGTTCGTGGCGGGCACCGAGAAGTCGAACGCCACGTCGCTGGTGCCGGATGCGTTGCGCGTGAGCGGCGTGGTGAGCATGGCGTACGGAATCTTGGCGCTGTCGATGCTGCCGGCCACGCCGCCCAAGGGCGACTCGCCCCATCCGCTGG
The DNA here is from genome assembly GCA_046048055.1 of Planctomycetota bacterium. Lineage (GTDB taxonomy): Bacteria > Planctomycetota > Phycisphaerae > Phycisphaerales > SM1A02 > SYAC01. The sequence continues at coordinate 21,514 of JBJOGW010000043.1, read as the reverse complement.
CGTTCCTGGAGGCGTTTGGGCTGCTGAGACATCGAGCCGTGCTGGTGCTCACGCTGGCGGCGGTGCTGATCTCGATGATCCACAACATCTACTTCATCCGCACCGCCAGCTGGCTGGAGACGGTGGGCTTCAGCAAGGCCAACGCCCCGGCCGCCATGACGGTGGGGCAGATGGTGGAGATCGGCACCCTGGCGGTGCTGGGCTGGTTCATCGCGCGGCTTGGGTTTGGCAACGTGCTGCGGGTGGGAGCCCTGGCGTACTTCCTTCGCTTTGCATGCTTCGCCGTGGCCACGGGTCCGGGGCTGGCCTACGCGGGCATCGCCCTGCATGGCTTCTGCTACGCGTTCTTCTTCGCCGCCGCGTTCCTGTTCATCGACCGCGTGGCGCCCGCGGACGCCCGCCACAGCGCCCAGACGGCGTTCGGCATCGCGATCCTGGGCGTGGGGCCGATCCTGGTCGGCGTCTACAACGGCTTCCTGGACTCGGTGAGCATGGCCTCGCCCACGGGACTGGCCGCCGCGTGGCAGGCCTTCCTGGTGGATCGAGGCGTCGCCATTCCTGCGGAGGGGCTCAGCTGGCCGGCGGTCTGGTGGACTGAGGCCACGGTGGGACTGCTGGTGTTCGTGATGCTGCTGGCCGGGATGGCGGGCACGCGCGAGCCGCGCGCCGCATGAGGGGTTGAGATCGCCACCGCCTTGCCGGAGGTGCTGTGCTTCGGGGCCTACGCGTGGTTCTTCATGACGTGGCTTCCGCCGGGCGTGGGGCTTGCGGGGGTGGAGGTGCAGGTGGGCATGGGGGCGATCTTCGGTAGCGTGCTGATCTACCTGGGCATTCCATTCGCGACGGGCATGCTCACGCGGCTCGTGCTGCGCCGGGCCCGCGGCGACGCGTGGTACACCGGCCGGTTCCTGCCGCGCCTCGCGCCGATCCCGCTGGTGGCGTACTTCGTGATCATGTTCTTCGCGTCGTTCCTGATGGCACGACGGGTGGGCGCGGAGTACGAGCGCGCCACCACGCTCGCCTTCACCGCCAGCGGCAACAACTTCGAGCTGGCGATCGCGGTGGCCATCTCCGTGTTCGGGCTGGCCTCGGGCACGGCCTTCGCCACGGTGGTGGGGCCACTGGTGGAGGTGCCCGTGCTGATCCTGCTGGTGAGGGCGGCGCTGCGCATGGGTGGGCGGCGTCCGGGCCGGGAGGCCCGGGCCGGCCACGGCATCACGACGCCTGCCGCGACCGCTCCCGCTCGTAGTCCGGATGCAGCTTGAGCTCGGCCTCCTCGCCGGGGATCAGCAGGGCCGCCACGGGGGTGCCTTCCTGGAGCGGCGTGCCGTCGAGCGACGTGATCTCGAACGTGGGCTGCGCAGCCTCGTGCATGGCCAGGGCCTTCTCCAGTTCCTGCTGCCTGCCAGGCTCGATCCTGGCCCAGCTCTCGCGGCCGCGGCACTTGGGGAACTTGCTGCAGCCCAGCCACGGGCCGCGCTTGCCGCTGCGAAGGTTCATGCTGGCGCCGCACTTGGGACAGGGCAGGTCGGTCACGAAGGGCGGCGGCGAGGGGAACTTGATGCCGCCCTTGCGATCGATGTTGAGCACGAACTGCGTCTCGCGGTGGATGCTGGTGAGGAAGTCGCCGAAGCGGCCGGTGCGAAGGATCATGGGCGCGCCGTCCACCGGGCACTTGATGTCCACCTTCTCGGGCAGCAGCGGGCGGCCCTGCCGGTTCACCGGAGCGGCATAGCTGCAGGCCGGCTCGAACTTGGGCTTGCGCTTCTTGCCGGACTTGGTGGGGGGCTGCTGGACCTCGACCTTCTCGGCGAAGCCGGTGCAGCTGAGAAAGCGTCCGGTCTTGCCCAGGCGGTACTCGCAGCGGCGTCCGCAGACCGGGCAGGCGTAGGGCGACGGCGTGGACGCGGCCTTGACATGCTCGCGCTGCATGAGCCCCGCGACCACGCTGCGGAACGGGGCGTAGAACGCGCGGAGCATGGTCCGCCAGGGCAGCTTGCCCTGGGCGATCTCGTCGAACTGCTCCTCGATGCGGCGGGTGTAGCCCACGTCCATGAAGCCGTCCTTGAACGGCTCCTCGAGGAAGCGGCACACCGCCATGCCGATGTCGGTGGCGTGAAAGGCGCGGCTGACCTGCTCGACGTACTTGCGTTCCTCGATCGTGTTGATGATGGAGGCGTACGTGGAGGGGCGTCCGATGCCCTGCTTCTCCAGCTCGCGCACCAGGCTGGCCTCGTTGAAGCGGCCCGGCGGGCTGGTGAACTTCTGCTGGGGCTCGAGCCAGAAGGGGGCCATCTCCTGACCCTCGCGCAGGGCCGGCAGCTCCTGGTCCTCGCCCTCGCCGCGGATACCGGTGACGGTGTAGCCCGGGAAGGTCTGCACGCGGCCGCTGGCCCGGAAGACGGCGCCGGTGGGCCTGTCGCTGCGCTCCAGCAGCACGCTGGTGCTGTCGTAGAGCGCATCGGTCATCTGGCAGGCCACGAAGCGCTGCCAGATGAGGTTGTAGAGCTTCCACATCTCCTCGTCGATCTTGCCGCGCAGGCTGGCCGGCGTGCGGCGCACGTTGGTGGGGCGGATGGCCTCGTGGGCCTCCTGCGCGCTCTTGTTGCTGCTGCCGTAGAAGCGCGGCTTGTCGGGCAGGAAGTCCGGCCCGAACTCCTTGCCGATGAACTCGCGCACCGCGCCGAGCGCCTCGCCGCTCAGGTTGGTGCTGTCGGTTCGCATGTAGGTGATCAGGCCCACCAGCCCCTCGCCCGGCACGTTCACGCCCTGGTAGAGCATCTGGGCCACCCGCATGGTGCGATCGGTGCCGAAGCCGAGCGCGTAGCTGGCGCTCGACTGCAGCGTGCTGGTGATGAAGGGGGCGCGCGGCCGGCTGCTGGTGCCCGTGCGCTCCACGCTCTTCACGCGGTAGCGCACGCCCGCACCGATGGTGCCGCGCACGCGCCGCTGCCAGCGGGCGAATCCCACGGGCTCGGCCTCCTTCCGCAGGTCGATCGTCTCGGGGGGCAGCAGCTCGACCGTGACGCCTTCCAGGCCCACGGCCTCGGCCACCGCCTGCACGCGCTGCACCAGTGCCTCGCCGGCGTCGTACCAACCAGGCTCCTGCGGGATCGGGGTCTTGGACTTCCTGTCCTCCTCCACCTTGCGGAGCACCCAGTCCGGAATGGTGATGGAGGGCCTGGCCTTGCCGAACTCCGGGTGATCCTCGTACTTGGGCACCTCGCGACCCAGCTCGAGCGGCACGCCACCCACCTGCACCAGTTCGCACTCGATGCCGAGGCGATCGGCCAGCCAGTGCGACTGCTCCTTGACCGTGGGTCCCTTGCCGCGATCGTCCACGCGGCTCATGAAGTCGCTCCACTCCCGGGCCAGCGCGGCGCCCTTGGACGGGTCGGGCGTCATGGCGGCCTCGACCTTCCACCGCTCGTCGGGCTGGAAGGCGCGGATCTCGCGCTCGCGGTCCACGATCAGCTTGAGCGCCACGCTCTGCACCCGGCCCGCGCTCAGCCCGCCGGCGACCTTCTTCCACAGCACCGGGCTCACCTCGTAGCCCACGATCCGGTCCAGAATGCGCCGCGCCTGCTGCGCGTTCACGCGGTCGATGGCGATGGGCCGCGGCTGCTCGAACGCCTTCACGATGGCGCTGCGGGTGATCTCGTCGAACTCCACGCGCTTGGCCGTGGCGGGATCCACGCCCAGCAGCTCGGCCAGATGCCATGCGATCGCCTCGCCCTCGCGGTCCAGGTCGGTGGCGAACCAGATCTCGCTGGCGCCCTTGGCCAGTTTCTTCAGCGCGGTCACCTGCGACTTGCGGTCGTCGCTGACCTCGTAGGAGGGTTCGAAATCGTTGTCCAGATCCACACCCGGCACGGGCTGCTTGACGCCCTTGGGGGCGCGCTTGGGCAGGTCGCGGATGTGGCCCTTGGAGGCTTCCACCACGAAGCCGGAACCAAGGTACTTGGCGATCGTCTTGGCCTTGGCGGGGCTCTCCACGATCACCAACTGGCTTCCGGAAGCCTTGCCGGTGGAGGACTTGGAGGTCTTGGCGGGCATCGAAGGGCGGCAACCTTGGCGTGCCACCCATCGGTCCGTCAAGTCGGGGAGGGTGAATCAATCGTCCGAGAACCCGTCGCGAGCCACGCCACGACCTGCTCGGGCCACCGTCCTTCGGGGGTGAGGTCGGCGTGCAGCCAGAGCGTTCCGGGCGCGGCGGAGAACTTCTTGAGCCATGTCCGCTGCTGCTTGGCGTAGTGACGCGTTCGCACCTTGATCGCCTCGGTGGCCTCGGCCAGTGAGCGTTGGCCGTCGGCGGCCTCCGCCAGTTCACGGTAGCCCACCGCCTGCATGGGCTGCGGCCGCAGCGGTCCCTTGCGGATCAGGGCGTGCACCTCGCGCTGCCAGCCGGACTCGATCATGCGATGCACGCGCGCGTTGATGCGCGCGTTGATGGCGTTGGCGCTCCAGTGCAGGCCCACCAGCCGCATGTCCGCCGGAAGCGAGGGCGCCGCATCGCTCCACTGCGTGCGAGCCTGGCTGGCCGGCACGCCGGTGGCGGCCAGGATCTCCAGCGCCCGGATGGTGCGCCGTCGGTCATTCGGATGCAGCAGGGCCGCTGTCGCCGGATCCACGCGTTGCAGCTCGGCGCGGAGTTCGGCGGAGGCGCGATCCTGCAGCGTCGCGCGCAGGGCTGGGTCGCTTGCGGCCTGCTCGGTCATGCCCTCCATGAGCAGCCGCAGGTAGAGGTTGGTGCCGCCCACCACCACGGGCCATCGGCCGCGCGAGCGGATCTGGCTGATCGCGGCGCGGGCGTGCCCAAGCCAGTCCGCTGCGGTGAAGGCGTCGACATGCGGATCCGCCAGGTCCAGCGCGTGGTGTGGCACGCGCGCCCGCTCCTCCAACGTGGGCTTGGCCGTTCCGATGTCCATGCCCCGCCACACCTGCATGCTGTCGGCGCAGACGATCTCCCCGCCGCCCGGCAGCAGGGCGGCCAGCCGCATCGCCAGTTCGCTCTTGCCGCCCGCGGTGGGGCCGGCGATCAGCAGGGCGGGGTGGCCGGACATGACGCAAGTATGATCGCCGCCCCGAATCAGGAGACCCCACGGGCCATGGCCAAGAAGACGATCGACCAGCTTGACGTGAAGGGACGGCGGATCTTCGTGCGTGCGGACTTCAACGTTCCGCAGGACGAGCATGGTCGCATCACCGATGACCGCCGCATCCAGTCCACGCTTCCCACGTTGCTCAGCGTGCTCAAGCGGGGGGGTAGCGTGGTGGCGGCCAGCCACCTGGGGCGACCCGAGGGCAAGGGCTTCGAGAAGGCCCATTCCATGGCGCCCGTGGCCGAGCGGCTGAAGGCCTTGCTGGGGAAGGACGCTGCCACCGTGCGCCTGGTGGGCCAGCAGCCCACCGATGTGGACGCCGCCGCCGCCGCCGCCGTGCTCAAGCCGGGCGAGGTGCTGCTGCTTGAGAACCTTCGTTTCGAGAAGGGCGAGAAGAAGGGCGATGCCGCCTTCGCCGCCAAGTTGGCCGCCTATGCCGACGCCTACTGCAACGACGCCTTTGGCGCCAGCCACCGCAACGACGCCAGCATGCTGGCGCTGCCGCAGGCCATGAGGCCCCGGCCCTGCGTGGCGGGACTGCTGCTGGCGCGGGAGCTGAAGTTCCTGGGCGACACCATCGCCAATCCGCCGAGGCCCTTCCTGGCCATCCTGGGCGGCGCCAAGGTGGGCGACAAGTTGCCGGCGCTGCGGCACCTGATCGGCCGCGTGGACGCGATCGTGGTCGGTGGCGCCATGGCGTACACCTTTCTGCTGGCGCAGGGCAAGCCCGTGGGCCGAAGCCTGGTCCAGCGCGACCTGGTGAACGAGGCCAGGGCCGTGCTGGCCGAGGCGCCGGCCAAGGGCACGCGACTGCTGCTTCCGGTGGACCACGTGTGCGGGCAGTCGCTCGAGGAGGGCACGCCCACGCAGGTGCACGCGAGCATTCCGGAGGACTGGATGGGACTGGACATCGGTCCCGCCAGCGAGGCGGCCTTTGCCCACGAGATCGCAGCCGCACGGCTGGTGGTGTGGAACGGGCCCATGGGCGCCTTCGAGATCGCCCCGTTCGATCACGGGACGCTGGCCGTGGCTCGCGCGGTGGCCGCCGCGACCCGGTCAGGTTGCATCAGCATCGCCGGCGGGGGTGACACGGCCGCGGCCGTCGAGGCTGCCGGACTGTCGGAGGCCCTGACGCACATCAGCACCGGGGGCGGGGCCAGCCTGGAGATGCTCGAGGGCAAGGTCTTCGATTCCCTCGGACCCCTCGAGGACGCGGACTGAGGGTCTATCATCCGTCGAAACGGAGAACCGCCATGATCAAGACCTCGATCGCCGCATGCATGCTCTTCCTGGCCTCGGCCACCGCCCAGTGGGGACAGGACGAGAAGAAGCTGGAAGTGGGCAGCACCGCCCCCGCCATCGTGGTGAAGAAGGTGCATCAGGGCGAGGTCCCGGACCTGACCACCGAGAAGGGGTGCGTGGTGGTGGAATTCTGGGCCACGTGGTGCGGCCCGTGCAATCGCGCCATTCCCCACATGAACCGCCTCTACGGCGAGCTCAAGGACCGTGGCCTGCAGATCCTGGCGATCAGCGACGAGAAGGAGGACACCGTGTCCGAGTTCCTCAAGAAGAAGGAATCGGCCATGGCCTATCCGGTGGCTTCCGACGAGGATGGCGAGACCGACGACACCTGGCTCAAGCCGGCCAAGCAGAAGGGCATCCCCTGCGCGTTCATCATCGGCCGCGGTGGCAAGGTGCTCTGGATCGGCAATCCGCTCAGCGAGCAGTTCGAGCCCACGGTGCGGAAGGCGCTCACCGGCCGTTACGACCCGGTGGGTCGCTCCAAGCTGGAGCCCGAGGTGAAGGCGGCCCGCAAGTGTGTGGAGGTTCGCAACTGGGCCGAGGCCTACAAGCACTTCGACGCGGCCATCGAGCAGGATCCGGCCCTGGCGATCGATGTGGTGACCGAGCGCTTCAAGGACACCCTGCTCAAGCAGAAGGATGCCGACGGTGCCTACGCCTGGCTGGTGGAGACCGCCCGCAAGCGCTACAGCGCCGACCCCGAAGGGCTGGCAGAACTGGTCGCGCTGGTGCTGAAGGATCCCGAGGTGGAGCCCCGCAAGGTTGAGGCCGCCGGCTCCATCGCCGAGATCATGGGTGCCAAGGGCGGGCACCGCGCCATGGAGGTGCAGGCGATGGTGGCGTTCGCCAAGGGTGACCTGACCAGCGCGGTGGACCTGCAGACCGACGCCTGGATGGCCGCCGAGCCTGTGGACAAGGCCAGTGCCAAGCGCACGCTGGACGAGTACCGCGCCGCCGCCCGTCGCAGCACCACCAAGGCCGGAAGCTGATCGCGTGGCGGCGGACGCATCGTTGCTTCGCCGCGCTCCGCAGCGGCCGCTGGTGGCCGCCAGCATCCTGTCCGCGGACTTTGCCCGTCTGGGCGAGCAGTCGCGCGACGTGCTGGCCTTCGGTGCCGACCTGCTCCATGTCGACGTGATGGACGGGCACTTCGTGCCCAACCTTTCGATGGGCCCGGCCGTGTGCGCCGCGGTCCGTCGGGCGTGTCCGGACGCCTTCCTGGACGTGCACCTGATGGTCACGGATCCGGCCATGTTCCTGGAGCCCTTCGCCAAGGCAGGCGCCAACTCCGTGACCTTTCACGTGGAGGTGGTCCAGGATCCTTGTTCGCTGGCGGGCAAGGCTCGCGCGCTGGGCCTGGGCGTGGGGCTGGCGAGCAATCCCGAAACCCCCGTGCAGCGGCTCGAGCCGTACCTGCGGGACTTCGACCTGCATCTGGTGATGAGCGTGCATCCGGGATTCTCGGGGCAGGCCTTCCTGCCGTCGGTCCTGGACAAGACGCGATGGCTGCGCGAACAGCTGGGCAGCGTGGTCCGGGTCGAGATGGACGGCGGCGTGGGACATGACACCGCCGGTGACTGCGTGCGGGCGGGCAGCGACGTGCTGGTGAGCGCCTCGGCGCTGTTTGGCAGCTCCGATCTGCGCCGAGCCGTGATCGAACTGCATGCCGCGGCCCGGGTCGGCTAGGATCGACCCCATGGCCGAACCCACCTGGGAGACCGCCGGCGTGGCGGTGGCGAAGAAGTCGGTGCCCGACGGGCTCTGGATTCCCTGCGAGGGATGTGGCGAGACGCTCTTTCGCAAGGCGCTCGAGGGCAACCTGATGGTGTGCCCGCGGTGTGACCATCATCACCGCATTTCCGCCCGGGTGCGCGTGGAGCAGATGGTGGATCCGGGTTCCTTCGAGTCCATGAACGCCAGCATGAAGCCCATGGACCCGCTGCAGTTCCGTGACCTGAAGGCCTACCGGGACCGGATCGCCGATGCCCAGCGTGCCACCGGCGAGAACGACGGCGTGCAGACGGGCACGGGATTCATCAAGGGCCGCAAAGTGGCGCTGGGCTGCATGGACTTCACCTTCCTGGCCGGCTCCATGGGCAGCGTGATCGGCGAGAAGCTGACGTGCCTGATCGAGCACGCCACCGACCACGACCTGCCGCTGGTGATCGTCAGTTGCTCGGGCGGGGCCCGCATGATGGAGAGCGGCTTCTCGCTGATGCAGATGGCCAAGACCAGCGCTGCGTTGGCCCGGCTGGATGACGCGGGCGGCCTGTTCATCAGCGTGCTCTCGGATCCCACTACCGGCGGCGTGACCGCCAGCTTCGCCATGCTTGGCGACGTGATTCTGGCCGAGCCCAGGGCCCTGATCGGTTTCGCGGGCCCGCGCGTGATCCGCCAGACCATCCGCCAGGAGCTGCCGCCGGGGTTCCAGACCTCCGAGTTCCTGAAGGAGGCGGGCTTCGTGGACCGCATCGTGCATCGCTCGCAGCTTCGAAGCGAGATCGGCCGCGTGATCGACTACGCGGGCAAGTGAGTCCATGGCGCTCCCGAGGCGATGGCTCGTGCCGCTGGGGCTCGCGGCGCTGGGTTCCTTCCTGATCGCCTGGTCGGTGGCCCCCGGTGATGGCTGGGCCTGGTCGCTGGTGGCCTGGACGCCGCTGACCGTGCTGGCGGCCTGGGCCGGCGCGCGGTGGCCGCAGGATCGATGGGTGGTGCGGCGCGCGGTGATCGCGGCCTTCGTGATCGGCACGGGCCGATGGCTCTGGCTGGAGCAGTGGATCCGCGAGGTGAGCGAGGCCGGTTGGCCAGCCCTGGCGCTGGCCATGGCCATGTTCGACGCGATCTTCGTGTGGGCGGTGGCACGCACCGAGCGCCTGCCGGGGCGGGCACGCGTGCCGTTGGCGGCGCGAGCCGGCGTGCTGCTGGTGACCAGTGAGTGGCTCCGCGGCCGCGTGTTCCTGGAGGGCTACCCGTGGTTCATGCCCGGGCAGCCGATGATCGAGTGGCCGCTGCTGGCGCAAGCCGCCGACGTGGTGGGGGCCTCGGGCATGGGACTGGTGCCCGGCATGGTCGCCGGCGCGCTGGCGGATGTGTGGCTGGCGCGGTGCGGGGTCGTGCCGGCTGCGGCCCGGTGGCGACGTGGCGCGCTGGCCACGGTCTGCGTGCTGATGGCGTGCGCGGCGTACGGGTGGGCCCGCATGCGCGAGCTGGATGCCCAGGCGCCCATGCGTTCGATCCACCTGCTGGCGATCCAGCCCAACGTGCCCCAGAGCAACAAGGACGCGCCCGACCGCCGCACGCAGGACACGCTGATGGCCGACCTGCTGCAGCGAACGCGGGCCGCGGTGCAGGCCGAGCGACGGGCCGGCCGCCGGGTGGACCTGGTGGTCTGGCCCGAGACCGTGATTCCCGGATTTGGTCTGGAGCCCGACGCGATCCTGATGCAGCGCGAGCGGGGCCTCTGGCCGGCCGACCGGTACGTGGCCCCGGTGGAGGCCCTGGCGGCCGAGGGGCCACCGATCCTGCTGGGCAGCGCCGCCTTCGAGGGACTGGCCGTGAGCGAAGCCGAGCGCCGCTACACGTGGAAGCGGCACTTCAACAGCGGATACCTGGTGCGCGGGCCGGGCGACCACGACCGCGTGGACAAGATCCTGCTCACGCCCTTCGGCGAGACCATGCCCTACATCTCCAAGTGGAAGTGGCTGGAACGACAGCTGCTGGACCTGGGCGCGCGCGGCATGAGCTTTGACCTGCAGGCCGGCGAGTCGCCGCGCCTGCTGCAGGTGGAGACGCCCGAGGGTTCGGTGCGACTGGGCGTTCCCATCTGCTTCGAGGACACGGTCTCGCGGGCCAGTCGCGCCATCGCCACGTGCCAGGGCGGCGCCGAGGCGATGGTGAATCTGTCCAACGACGGCTGGTTCGGCGACTTCGACCCGGGACGCGTGCACCACGAGCAGGCGGCACGCTGGCGCAGCGTGGAACTGCGCCGGCCGCTCGTGCGCGTGGCCAACACCGGATGCAGCGCCGCCTTTGATGCGTGCGGACGTCGCATCGCCGGGCCGCTTGCGCCCCGCAGCACGGGCTCGATGCGCGTGGAGGTGCCCCTGGCACCGGTCTGGTCGCTCTTTGCCCGCGTGGGCGATGTAGCATCGTGGTCCATGACCGTTCTGGGCCTGATGCTGGTTGCGGGCCGCCTTCCGCGGGGAGGGCTCGCGGCCACCGCGATCGCGGCAATGGCCCTGGTTCCGCTGGCCTGTGACGCGCCGCCAAAGGGACGCCTGCCCACATGGAGCAGCCGCGACCAGAGCGTGACGCCCGACGGCAGCGCCACGCTGAGCGATGGTCGACCCGTGCGTGCGGCGCTGCCGGTGAGCGCCTCGGGCGATGACCGCACCAACGCCCAGACCCTGCTGGACGAGGCCAGCCGGTCGCCGGATCCCATGATCCGCGCGATCGCCATCGAGGCGATGGAGCCCGATCCCGCGCTGCTGGAGCCTGCGGTTCGGCGCGGCCTGGGCGATCCCAATCCGGGGGTCCGGTTTGTGGCGGCCATGGTTGGAAGCAAGGCGGGCCTGGAGGGCCTGGCGCCACTGGTGGAACCATTGCGCATGGACGCCAACGAGAGCGTGCAGGCGTCGGCCATTCTGGCCCTGCACCGCTGCGGCCGCAAGGTGGACCTGGCGCCCTTGGCCCGGATGATCTTCTCGCCCAGCGCCGAGGTGCGCGGCAACGCGGCGATGGTGCTTGGCGAACTGGGGAACCGCACGGCGCTTCCGATGCTGTCCGAGGCGCTGCTCACGCCCATGCCACGCGCGCTGCCGGCCCAGGTGCGCGTGGTGGACCTGCAGATCGGCGAAGCCATGGTCAAGCTGGGCGACACCGCGCAGCTGGAGCCCATCCATGCGGCGCTCTTCTCGCGCAGCGACCAGGGCGAGTGCATCGGACTGGCGTGCCAGATCGTCGGATCGCTCCGGGACCAGAGCGCCATCCCCATGCTGCAGCGGCTGATCGACGCCGGCGGATCGGACACCCGGCCCACCGAGATCCGGCTGGTGGCCGCGGTGGCGGTGATGCAGATCCTTCGTCCGGGGCCCTCGTCGCTGGTGGAACTTGGGGTGCTCGGCAGCCAGGATGCCCGCCCCGAGGTTCGTGGGATCGCCGCCCGGCTGCTGGGCTCGTACCAGACGCCCGAAGCCATCGCGGCGCTTGGCCGGCTGCTTCGGGACCGGGATCCGGCCGTGCAGGTGGCCGCCGCCGCCGCCGTGCTTCGGCAGGGTGGTCCCCGGCAGGCCCAGCGTTGACACCTGCCTGCCTCTACGGGTATCAATTCCCGATCCTCCGGCTCTGGCGGCGTTTCCCGCCGTTGCCCGGAGGCCGCGCTTTCCCCCACGAGACCACCACCCAGCGCGCGGACCACCTGACGGAGCGATCGCCTTGCACATCCTGACCAAGATCTTCATCGTTCTCACCTCGCTCCTGTCCGTGGCCCTGGTGCCGCTGGTCATGCTGAACACCGCCAACGAGGAGACCTTCAAGAAGCGCTGGCTCGATGAGCAGGCCAAGGTGAAGGAGGCCGTGTTCGCCAAGGACGCGGCCCAGCGCCTGCAGGAGGCCTCGTCAAGTTCCGCCATGGCCGAATCCGCTGCGCTTCGGACCGAGATCGAGAAGTTGAAGGGCGAGTTGAACACCGCGCGAGAGTCGTCGCTGCAGATCTCGAGCGTGCTGGCGGGCCAGCGCGGAGAGCTGGACGTGCTGCAGGCCAGCAACCGCGTGCTGGCCGAGAGCAACAAGATCGGCAACGAGACCACCTCGCTCTTCTCGAAGGAACTTTCCGACCTTCGTGAGCGGCTGGTGGCTGCCCAGCGCGACAACGTTCGCCTGGACGAGGCGGTGGCCACGCTGACCAGCGAGAACGAGGTGTTCAAGGCGAGCGTGCGCCAGCTGAAGGAGGAGCTTCGCCAGACCCGCGACGAGAAGGACCGGGCCCAGTCGCGCGTGAGCCAGTACGTGGCTGCGGTCGGTGACCTGCCCGGCGGATCCGCCCCCGGCGCCACCCGCGACGTGGTGGCCAAGGTGCCGGCGGATCGCTCGATCAGTGCCTCCATCCTGGGCGTGACGCGTGGGGCGGATCGCACCCTGGCCGAGGTGAATGCCGGCAGCCGCGACGGCGTGCAGCCGGGCTGGACCATGATGATCGCCGACGGCAACCGGTTCATCGGAAACCTTCGGATCACCCATGTGGACGTGAACCGTTCCGTGGGCGTGGTGGAGCTGGAGAATCCCACGGAGCGTGGCGAGGTCAAGGCCGGACTCCGCGTGATGAGCCGCAAGGGAGAGTGAGGCCATGGCCGACCTGACCACCACCATCCCGACCCGGCGACCCCAGCCCAACGTGTTCACCGTGCTGCTGGTGGTGGCCAGCCTGCTGCTGGTGGCCGGCGCGGTGTGGATGGCCATGCGGAACATCGAACTGGCCGGCGGCCCCTTTGATCTGGTGAAGTGACCTCGGCCCACGTCACGCGAGCCGTCCCGACCGGACGGAACCCAGGCGGCGTGTCCGCCGGGGCAAGAAAGGGAAAGGAACGTCCGACATGCTGGATTCGCTCCTGAGCTGGTTCAGCGTCGACATGGGAATCGACCTGGGCACCTGCAACACGCTCGTGTGCGTGCGCGGCGAGGGCATCGTGCTGAACGAGCCCAGCGTGGTGGCCGTGCGCAAGGGAACCAACAAGGTGCTGGACAACGGCGAGGCCGTGGGCTGGCGAGCCAAGGAGATGCTGGGCAAGACCCCGGGCTCCATCAGCGCCATCCGGCCGCTCAAGGACGGCGTGATCAGCGACTTCGAGATGACCGGGGCCATGCTCAGCTACTTCATCCGCAAGGTGAACGGGCGGGGTCGCCTGTTCGGACCGCGCGTGGTGATCGCGGTGCCCAGCGGCATCACCGCCGTGGAGAAGCGGGCGGTGCTGGACAGCGCCGAGCAGGCGGGCGCGCGGCGCGTGTTCCTGGTGGAGGAACCCATGGCGGCCGGCATCGGCGCCGGGCTTCCCATCATCGAGCCCACGGCCAGCATGATCGTGGACATCGGCGGCGGCACCACCGAGGTGGCCATCATGAGCCTGGGCGACATCGCCTGCTGCGAGAGCGTGCGCGTGGCCGGCGACGACCTGGACGAGGGCATCATCAACTACATGAAGCGACGCCACGGCATGGCGATCGGCGAGCAGACGGCCGAGCGGGTGAAGATCGAGATCGGATCGGCCGCCCCGGTGGGTCCGCCCACCACCATGGAGGTGCGCGGCCGCGGTGTGGTGGACGGTCTTCCCAAGAAGGTGACCGTGACCAGCGACGAGATCCGCGACGCCCTGGCCGAGCCGGTGGACGCCATCAGCGAGGCGGTGCGGCGCACGCTGGAGAACGCCGAGCCCGAACTGGCGGCCGACCTGGTGGAGAACGGGATCGTGCTGGCCGGCGGCGGCGCCCTGCTGCGGGGCCTGGACCAGGTGCTGCAGAACAAGACGGGCCTGGACGTTCGGATCGCCGAGGATCCGCTCACCTGCGTGGCCCGCGGCACCGCCATCTACCTGGACAGCCTCGAGCAGTGGAAGTCCACGCTCGAGAGCGACGGCGACGACATCTGACGCGGCCCATGGCCCGCGGCATCCAGGGACCCGGCAAGCCATTCGCCATCGCGGTGCTTGCCTGCGCGGCGCTGGCGCTGGCGCCAGCGCCGTGGCTGCGTCCGTGGACGACCGACGTGAGCGACCTGCTGTGGCTTCCGCTGCGACCTGCGGCCCACGGGCTCACCGCGCTTCGGCACTGGTTGCGGCCGGGTCAGCAGCCGGATCGCGGGGGCGGTGACGCCGAGCTGCTGCTGCAGGAACGCGACCGCTTCCGGTCGCTCTGGCATGCCGAGCGGCTGCGTGCCGAGGATCTGGCCCAGCGCCTGGCGCAGCTGGAGCGAGCCGAGCGCTTTCACCGCGGCAACACGCCCGTGGTCCCGCGCATGGTCTCCGTGACCGGTCGGGGCGTGGGGCGAAGCGAGCTCATGCTGTCGCTGCAGGCGGGCACGCGTGAAGGCGTTCGGTCCGGCGATCCTGCCGTGATCGGGGGTGACCTGCTGGTGGGTCGCGTGGTGGGCGAGCCGACCGACGCAACCTGCTGGTTGGCGCCGCTGCAGGATCCGTCGACCGGGCGCCTGGACGTGTACGTGGTGCCCGCGGACCGGCCCGAGGCGCCGCCGTCGGAGTCGGCGCTGGCCCAACTGCGGCCAGACGGCAGGGGGTTGCTGGTGGGCGAGGTGGAGGCATCGGCCCGCCTGTCGCCCGGTGACGTGGTGCGCTTGGCCGATCCCACGTGGAAGCCCGCGGCCCAGGGCATGCGCGTGGGCGTGGTGCAGGCCGTGCGGCCGAGCGACCGCAATCCGCTGCGCGCGCTGGTGGAGGTGCGGTGCGGCGTGGAGCCAGATCGCCTGCGCGAGGTCACCCTCAAGGTGGAGCGGGCCGAATGAGCTGGGCGGCGTTCATCCTGGCGGCGGCGGCAGCGCTCACCCTCGACGCCTCATTCATGCCGGTGCTGCAGCTTGGCGGCGTCACGCCGTCGCTGGTGGGATGCCTGGCCGCCTTCGTGGCGCTGCATGCCGAACGCCGCGCGGCCTGGTGGGGATGCCTGGTGCTTGGGCTGCTGGTGGATTTCTCGAGTCCGGTGGCGGTGGGGGGCGGTGTGACCTTCGTGCCCGGCCCCAACGCGGTGGGGTTCACGCTGGGAGCCGCCCTGGTGCTGGCGCTGCGTGCCGAGGTGATGCGCCGCAGCATGGTGGCGGCCGCCGCGGCCACCATGTTGCTGATGTCGCTGGCGGCGGTGGCGTGGACGTTCGTGTGGGCGCTTCGAAGTTGGTGGCCCGATGGCCAGCCGGTCTGGTCGGGCTCGGCGATCTCGCAGCTCTGGCACCAGTTGCTGGTGGCGATGGCCAGTGCGGTGCTGGCATTGCCGGTCTCGTGGACGCTGGGCCGCACCTTCGACCAGTGGGGCTTCCCCGCGTCGCGGCGCCGTCGCGGCTGATCGCCCGGTACCCTGCCGCGCATGGCCACGCAGCGCATCGCCTTCGAGGACCAGCTGGGCCGGCTGGGACCGCTCACCGACCTGCGTTCGGCGGGCGAGGTCCGCAGCGGTGGACGCACCACGCTGGAGCGGCTGGCCGTGAAGGCCGTGCTGGCTCCGGCGTCGCTGGCCGCCGGCATTGCAGCTCGGACCGGTGCGACGGTGAACGCGTTGCCCAAGGGTGATCGCTTCCTGCTCCTGAACACCAGGCTGCTCGAGGTGCCCGATGACGCGCGGCGACTGACGCCCGGCGAGGGACTGCAGGATCAGGCCGACGGAACGCTGCTGGCCGCGTGCGTGGATCGGACCGCCGCCGAAGGCTGGGCACGTGGCCAGGCTCCCGAGGGACTCTCGCTCTCGGCCGTGCGTGCCAGCGTCCTTGGCAGGCCGTGGGACCTGCTGGCCAACGAGTCGCTGGAGCGACGCATGCTTGCCGATGCGGAGGCGCTCCGGGCGGCCTGGAAGAAGGCCGGTGAACTGGCCAAGCCGAGCCAGGTGGCCGCGTTCCGCCGCGCCGACGGCAAGGCGTGGGCCTGGCGTCTTGGTCGAAGAACCCGGCCGATCGCCTTCGAGGGCGACGCGGTGTTCGTGCACGCCGACGCGATGGTGGACGCCTTCGCGGTGCTGGATTCGCGAGCAGGTCCGGTGGTGGTCGAGGCGGGCGCGCACGTGGGTGCCCATGCGGTGCTGCAGGGACCGGTGCATGTGGGACGGGGCACCATCGTGGCGCCGCACGCCCTGCTCAAGCCGCGCACCGTGCTTGGCCCGCGATGCCGGGCGGCAGGCGAGGTGGGTGGCACCATCTTCCACGGCGAGAGCAACAAGGCCCATGATGGCCACCTGGGCGACGCCCTGATCGGCCGCTGGGTCAACCTGGGTGCCGGCACGGTCAACAGCAACCTGCTGAACACCTACGGCGAGGTGAGCATGCGGGTGGAGCCCGAAGGGCCGCTCGAGCGCACCGGGCGCCAGTTCATGGGCTGCATCGTGGGCGACCACGTGAAGACCGCCATCGGCACGCGGATCATGACAGGCACCACCCTGGGCACCGGCGCCATGGTGGCGTGCAGCGCGCCGCCGCCGGCCTGCACGCCGCGTTTCGCCTGGCTGACCGACGACGGGCAGCGGGTGCACCGGCTGGACCGCTTCCTGGCCACGGCCGAGATCGTGATGAAGCGGCGTCAGGAAACGCTGCACCCCACCGAGCGGGCCGCGCTCCAGGCGCTGCATGCGCGAGCCGCGGCCCAGGGGGCGTGAGGCCGGTGGAGCCGCTCTGGATCAT
This sequence comes from Planctomycetota bacterium, assembly GCA_046048055.1. Classification (GTDB taxonomy): domain Bacteria; phylum Planctomycetota; class Phycisphaerae; order Phycisphaerales; family SM1A02; genus SYAC01. Next base: position 4,729 of record JBJOGW010000043.1, on the reverse strand, counting down.
CGACGGCCACGCGCAGTTCTTTCGCGCCTATCACGCGCTGCGGCCGGGCATGCGCAGCCCCATCACCAACGAGCCCACCCACATGGTGTTCGGCTTCACGGGGCTGCTGCTGAAGCTGCTGCGCGAGCGGCGGCCGCGGCACCTGGTGCTGGTGATCGACGCCGCAGGGGACCGGGGCACCTTTCGCAGCGAGATCTACCCCGAGTACAAGGCCCACCGCGAGCCTGCGCCGCAGGACTTTGGTCCGCAGGTGGAACGGTGCGTGGAACTCTGCCGGCTGCTGGGCATTCCGGTGGTGGCGGTGCCTCGCGTGGAGGCCGACGACGCCATCGCCACGCTGGTGCGCCGCGTGCGGCGGCGGCATCCGCAGTGGCCGGTGCGAATCCTGAGCCGCGACAAGGACCTGGGCCAGGTGCTGGATGATCACACCCGACTGGTGGATGGCCAGACCGGCGTGGAGATGGACGCGGCCACCCTCTGGGAGGCCAAGGGCATCCGCCCCGAGCAGGTGGTGGACATGCTCACGCTCATGGGCGATCCCGTGGACAACGTGCCCGGGGCAAAGGGCATCGGTCCCAAGACCGCTGCCGCGCTGATCACCAGGTACGGCTCGTTGCAGGGCGTGCTGGATCACGTGGCCGAACTCACGCCGGCCAAGCGTGCGGCCGTGGAGGCCGCGCGAGAGGGATTCGCGGTGGGCCGCCGGCTCGTGCAGCTCAAGGAGGACTGCCCGGTGGAGGCAGGGGTGGAGGACCGGGAGCTCGACCTTGCTCGGGCCGACACCGCCGCGGTGCTTGAACTGCTGCACCAACTGGGTTTCCATCGGCACCGTGATGAACTCGCCGAACTCATGGGCGTGAAGGCTGCGGCCACGTCGGCCGTGCCTGCCGCGCCGGCATCGCCGGTCAGGCCCGCGGCCGTGAAGAGACCCTCGGATGCGCCTTCGCTGTTTGACGCCCAGACCGAGGAGGCCGCCGCGACGGTGAGCAGTTCGGATGGCACCTATCGCATGCTGGGCACGCGGCAGGAGATCGAGGCCTGGGTGGCCTCCGCTCACAAGGCCGCTCAGGGTGGGGCCACGCTGGCCTTCGACACCGAGACCGATGCGTTGGCGCCCACGCGGGCCGGATTGGTCGGGCTCTCGCTGGCATTCCAGGCGCACGAAGGGGTGTACATCCCCGTTCGAAGCCCGCAGCCCGATCGGCACCTGGCGTGGCAGCAGGTGCAGCCGCTGGTGCAGCCGCTGCTGGAGGACCCCGCGGTGCGCAAGACCGCCCACAACGCCAAGTACGACCTGATCGTGCTGGCCCGCCACGGCGTGCAGGTGCAGGGGCTGGTGGATGACACGCTGCTCTCCAGTCAACTGGCCGACGCGGCTCGCGTGGGCCACGGGCTCGATGCCCTGAGCGAGGCGCTGCTGGGGCATCGCAACATTCCCATCGACAGCCTGATCGGCAGCGGGTCCAGCCAGCGTCGTTTCGACCAGGCGGACCTGGACGCGGCCACCACCTACGCCGCCGAGGACGCCGACATGGCGCTGCGTCTGCACGAGCACTTCCGGCCGCAGCTGGATCGCCAGGGGCTGGCGGGGCTGCTGGCGAATGTCGAACTGCCGCTGGTGGGCGTGATCGCCCGCATGGAGCGGTGGGGCATCCGCGTGGATGCGGATGAGCTGGATCGACAGCGGGAGGGACTCGAGCGGCGCCTGGAGGGCATACGCGAGCGGGTGATCGCCGCCAGCCCCCGTGCGTTCAACCTGGATTCGCCCAAGCAGCTGGCCGAGGTGCTCTTCAACCCGCCCGATGGTGCCGCGCCGGGCCTTGGCCTGAAGATCGTCAAGCGCACCAAGACCGGTGCCAGCACCGACATGGAGGTGCTGGAGAAGCTGGCGGCGGATCCCGCGGTGACCACACCGGTGCCCGCACTGCTGCTCGAGCATCGGCAGCTGAGCAAGCTGGTGGGCACCTACCTGGTTGGCCTGAAGGAGGCCATCGACCCCGCCGATGGACGGGTGCACGCCAGCTTTCACCAGTTGGGTGCCGCCACCGGACGGCTCTCAAGCAGCGATCCCAACCTGCAGAACATCCCCATCCGCTCGGGCGAAGGCCGCGAGATTCGCAAGGCTTTCAGGCCGGAGAAGGGCTTCGTGTTCGCCAGCGCCGACTACTCGCAGATCGAGCTGCGGCTGCTGGCGCACCTGAGCGGTGACCCGGCCCTGGGCGACGCGTTCAGACGCGGCGAGGACATTCACCGGGCCGTGGCGGCCGAGACCTTCGGCGTGAAGCCCGACGCGGTCACCGACGAGCAGCGCAGCGCCGCCAAGATGGTGAACTTCGGCATCGTCTACGGCATCACGCCGTGGGGCCTCGCCCGGCGTCTGGGACCCGAGGCCGATGTCGCACGCGCCACCAGGATCATCGAGGACTACAAGAGGCGCTTCAGCCGCATCGAGTCGTTCCTGCAGTCATGCGTGGCCCGGGCCAAGGCGGACGGCTTCGTGGCCACCATCCTGGGGCGGCGGCGACCGATTCCGCAGGTGCACTCCCGCAACCCCAACGAGCGTGCCCTGGGCGAGCGCATGGCCATCAACACGGTGGTGCAGGGCAGCGCCGCCGATCTGATCAAGGTGGCCATGCTGCGGCTGGACCAGGCGCTGGCCGAGCAGTTTCCCAAGGCCCGCCTGCTGCTGCAGGTGCATGACGAACTGCTGGTGGAGGCGCCTGCCGACCAGGGCCAGGCGGTGCTGGAACTGATGCAGCGAACCATGGAAGGCGCCATGGAACTCTCGGTGCCGCTGAAGGCCGATGGAGGGCTGGGCGGCGACTGGTTCGAGGCGTGAGCGGCAGGAACGGCACGGGCCAACACGGCTCCCGACCGCCGGCGACGCATCGGTTGACCCCCATGCAGGCTTCGCTAGACTTGCCCCTCCGAACTCCGGTTCGGTGTTGGGGCGGTAGCTCAATTGGTTAGAGTACCGGCTTGTCACGCCGGTGGTTGCGGGTTCGACTCCCGTCCGCCTCGCTTGCGAAGGCCGTCGCGACTGCGGCGGCCTTCTACGTTTCGGGCGCTTAGCTCAGTTGGCAGAGCATCGCCATTACACGGCGAGGGTCGCAGGTTCGAGTCCTGCAGCGCTCACTGCGCTCGACGAGACGAAGGCCTGACGGCCTGCGTCTCGCCTCGCTTCGTGAACGCTCGCGGCCGGGCTTCGCCCGTCCGCCGTGCGGCTTCGCCGCACGCAGCCCTTGCGACGCGGCTGCGCCGCGTACGAGTCCTGCAGCGCTCACTGCGCTCGACGAGACGAAGGCCTGACGGCCGCCCGCCCCACGGGCCTGGCCCGCACGCGGCCGCCTCGGCTCCGCTTCGCATGCGCCTCGGCTCAGCGCTTCTCGCTCCGCTCGGCAGGGGCCATCCTGCTTGGGTGCGCGGTTGGCTCGCTGCGCTCGGCGCGATGCCGCTTTGCGGGTCAGGCCCGTGGGGCGGGCGCAACTCGAAACGCTGGCCTCGACATTGGCCGTGCGCATGATGGCGAGTCTGGCGGTGCTCGCTCGATCGCCGTCTTGCCAGCCGCGTTGTGAACGGCCGCGAAACGTCGTGACCTTCCCCCCTGAAACCGTACCAAGCCGGATTTTGGTATCCGGCGCATTTCAGGAGGTCAGGCCATGCCAGGCAAGCGTTTCAAGGCGGAGGAGATCGTCAACAAGCTGAGGCAGGCGGACGTCGAGCTCGCCCGAGGGAGCACGGTCGCGGCGGTGTGCAAGCTGCTTGGGATCACGGACGCGACGTACTTCCGGTGGCGAAAGGAGTACGGCGGCATGAAGGTGGATCAGGCCAAGCGCCTGAAGGCGCTCGAGCAGGAGAACGCCCGTCTGAAGCGGCTGCTCGCTGACGCGGAACTGGACAAGGCGATCCTGCGGGAGGCCGCCCACTCTTGAAGTTGGGGAAACGTCTGAGCCCGGCGCGCCGCCGAGCTGCGGTCGAGGAAGTCCAGCGGTCGCTCCCGGAGGTGAGCGAGCGCCGCGCATGCCGCGTGCTCGGCCAGCCGCGGGCGGTGCAGCGCTACACGGCGCGTGTGCGCGACGACGAGGCTCCGTTGACGGGCCGGATCATCGAGCTGGCATCGGTGTACGGCCGGTACGGGTCGCCAAGAATCACGGGAATGCTGCGAAACGAGGGCTGGAACGTGAACCACAAGCGGGTGGAGCGGATCTGGCGGCAGGCCGGGCTGAAGGTGCCGAGGAAACAGCCGCGTCGCGGCAGACTGTGGCTGAACGACGGCAGCTGCGTGAGGCTGCGGGCGGAGAGGAAGGACCACGTGTGGGCGTACGACTTCGTCGCCGCCCGGACGCACGAGGGGCTGCCGCTTCGGCGCAGCTCCTGATGATTGGGTGGTGGTGGACGAGTGGACGCGGGAGTGCCTGTCGATCGACGTGGCGCGGTAGCTTGGCTCGGACGACGTGCTGGAGCGGCCCTCGTGGCTGATGGCCACGCGCGGGGTGCCGGACCACGTGCGCAGCGACAACGGGAGCGAATTCACCGCGAAGGCGGTGCGGGCATGGCTCGGGAAAGTCGGCGTGAAGACGCTCTATATCGAGCCGGGCAGTCCCTGAGAGAACGGCTACGTGGAAAGCCTCAACGGCAAGCTGCGTGACGAGCTGCTCAACGGCGAGATCTTCTACACGGTGGCCGAGGCACGCGTGCTGATCGAGCGCTGGCGCGAGCACTACAACCG
>JBJOGW010000042.1:0-49581 GCA_046048055.1 Planctomycetota bacterium | reverse complement strand
CGGTCCGCCGCAGGTCGGTGGCCGTGTTCCACTGCAGCAGCACGTTCTCCACCGAGCCCAGCTGCGCAAACACGCCAGCCTCGGGCACGCTGCACCGGGACACGAGCAGGTTGGAAGCGGGTGCCACGTCGGTGGCGGCGCCTTCGCAGGCGCCAAGCTCGAACGCCGTGCCCACGCCCGGACCGAAGGTGAGCAGGCTCATGGCCATCTGGCTGCAGCCCTGAAGCACCTGCACACCCGTCCGCTGCGGCAATCCCTTCACGGGATCCAGCACGCAGAGGTTCAGGCTGCAGCGGTTCGAGCCCACCAGGCGCACGGCCGAGCGGTTCCAGCCCAGGAACTGCATGTCGGAGACGTCCACGCGGGCCACGTCGCGCAGCTCCATGCCCACCTGCTCCGGCTCCGGATTGGTCTGCATGACCCGCAGCGAGCGCACCTGCACATTGGCGTCCCACGGCTCGCCGCCCTCGGCCCGCTCGCCCACGATCCGCACCAGCGTGCCGGTTCCGTTGCCCACCATCAGGTCGCGCAGCACCACGTTGCGCGGCCGCACCAGCGTGATCCCCCGGTCGGTGGCCTTGATGTAGGGAAAGCGGGCCGGCTCCTCGCCGCTCTCGCCGCGGATCACGATGGGCTTGCCGGGTTCGCCGCGCAGGTCCGTCAGCGTGAACGGCATGTGCACGCCGCGTTCCAGCACCACCTCGTCGCCCGGACGCAGCGCCGAGGCGATGCTCTCGAAGGCCAGGCCCAGCGGTATGCGGAACACCCGCCCGCCCACGGCGTTGGTGGCCACGACCGGAAGCGGCGGCGGTGGATCGGCGCTCAGCAGGGGTGGGGGCGGGTCGGTGGCCACCAGCGAGGTGGCCACAAGAAGCGTCAGCAGCATTCCGGCAGGGTAGGGTTTGGCGGCGGTCAGGCCAGCCAGCGATCCATCGGATCGGGCACCAGGGCCCGAAGCAGCACCGTTCCCGCCGTCAGGCGGGCCACCCGTCCCTCGGCGGAGGCCGGCATCAGCAGGGTCTGCCACGGGCCGGCCCGAAGGCCGTCATCCATGCGAACCTCGCCAGCCAGCACCATCCAGCAGGCCGGTCGCTGCTGCGTGATCACCGCCAGGTCCGCGTTCTCGACCGCCTCGAGCCGCTCGATCCGGTAGAAGGGGGTGCGACTGAGCAGCGTGGTGCGGAACTGCCGCGTGAGCACCGGCGGCATGGTGGCGGCGTTGACCACGGGAAAGCGATCGAGTTCCTGAGCCGGCCCGAAACCGATGCACGCCATGGCCTGGTCCGGGTGCAGCGGCCGGGCGGGATCGTTGCGGTTCCAGTCGAACACCCGGAATGTGGTGTCGCTGGGCGTCTGGATCTCGGCCACCGTGACGCCCTCGCCCAGCGCGTGACAGAGTCCGCTGGGAAGGTCGATGCAGTCGCCCGCTCGCACCGGAACCTCCACCAGCAGATCCACCACGTTGCCGCCGCCTCGCAGGCAGGACTCGAATGCCTGTCGCGTGACCTGGGGCCGCACACCGCGCCAGATCCGGGCGCCCGGCGCGGCATGCAGCACGAACCAGCTCTCCGTCTTCAGGTGGGCACCGGGGTTGGTCTCGGCAAAGGCCGCGCTGGGGTGCACCTGCACGGAGAGGTGCTCGGCGGCATCCAGAAACTTGACCAGCATCGGGAAGCGGCCCGCGGCGGAGAGATGGGCTCGCCCCATGATGGAGCGCTCGTGCGCGTGCAGCGCCTGCCGCAGGGTCAGGCCGGCGCACGGGCCGGCCGCGATCAGCGAACGACCGTCGGCGACGGCATCGGGAAGGTCCGCCAGTTCCCAGCTCTCGCCGATCGGAAGCTGGCCGCGCGCCGGTGCCGCGAACTTGCCCCACTGCACGAAGGTTCGCCCACCCCACGCCCGGCCCTTGGGGATCGGTTGCAGCAGCATGGGACCGAGGGACTCCATCACTCGGCTGTCGTCAGAGGGTCATGCCCGTGATGGTGCTCTCGAACACCAGCTTGCCCTGGACCACGCCCTGGGTCCTGCTCACGAACCGGCGGCGGTTTCGCTCGATCTGCTTGGCAAGCAGGTAGAGATGGTCGCCCGGAACCACCTGGCCCCGGAAGGCGGTCTCGTCGCATCGGGTGAAGCCGAGGAAGCCTTCCACGTTCGCCCCCACGGTCTGGACCAGACTGCACAACTGGGCGGCGGCCTCGATCATGAGAACGCCCGGAAGCAGCGGCCTTCCGGGGATGTGGTGCGGCACCCAGAATTCGTCGGCTCGAACGACCTTGACCCCGACCGCACGCATGGAGGGGGTGTCCATCCAGATCAGGCGATCCAGCATCCGCATGGGACCGGTCTGGGGCAGGTGCCGATCCACCACCTCCTGCGGGAGCGCGGTGGCGGAAAGATCGATCGCGTTCAGGTCAAAGAGGAGTTCGCTCGCCACGGTGGAAGGACCCGAAGGTGCGGGAAGATAGCGGAGATGGCGTTGCGGGTGCCCAAACGGCCCCGATGCCATCCGCTACCATGCGGCCGCGTTCGGGACGGGCCCGGTCGCCAAACCCGTAGGAGGCATCCAGACATGGAACTTTACGAGTTGTTGAAGCGGAAGGTGGAAGAGGTCGGTGAGGACATGGCCAAGGCCTTTGGCGGCAACAAGGCCGCCGGTACCCGCGTGCGCAAGGCCATGCAGGACATCAAGGCCACCTGTCAGGACATTCGCGTGAAGGTGCTCGAGGTGGGAAAGACCCCGCCGCAGGGCTGAGTCACGCGGGATCGTGGGGCTCCGAGGGTCCGCTGGCGCTCAGATGACGCGAAGGCCCTTCACCAACTCCAGGCATGCCTTGAACTTGGGGTGCTGCGAGTCACCGAGCAGTTCGTAGATCGCCGAAAGCGTTCCTGTCGGGACGGCTCCGGCTGTCTGCATGCGTGACAGGGCCACGGGTATCTGAAGCGGCTGCGACGCGCCGATGCAGTCCATGCAGAGCCACGGCGTGCGTCCCGAGGCGATCAGGTCCAGGGTGGACTGCAGCACGCACACATGGGCCTCGATGCCGCACACCAGCACGCGGCCCCGGTGCGAGGAACGCAGGGCCTGATCCACCTCGGCCGTGATCGAGCTGAATCGTGTCTTGGAGAAGATGGGCGTGCCCGGTGGCAGGGCGGCGGCGAGTTCCGGCACCGTCTGTCCCAGCGCTCGGGGATTCTGCTCGGTCACCGTGATCGGCATGCCCAGCACCGCCGCGGCGCGGCACAGGATGGCCGCGTTGTGCACCAGGTGCTCCCAGCCCGGGATGGTGCCGGCGAAGCGGCTCTGGAGATCGATCACGAGCAATTGCGTGTCGGAAAGATGAAGGCGGGGAACCGGCATGGATCAGACCCGCAGGGTGGGGCGATGGGACAGTGTGGCCGCATGCCGAAGGCGAATGGGTTCGGCCACCTGCCGGATCCAGCGATCCGTCTGCTCCACGCTGCGGCCGATCAGTCGAACCGGATCCATGGCGGTCTGCAGGTCCACCCCGCGGAACAGTGGATCCTCGGCAAGTCGCTGGGCCAGGTCGTTGGACTGGCCCTGCTTCAGGCGATCGGCTGCGGCCAACGCGTGCACTCGAATGGCCTCGTGGGCCTTCTGCCGATCGGCTCCCGCCCTCGCAGCGGCCATCAGCAGATCCTCGGTGGCCACGAAAGGCAGTTCCTGGTGAAGGCGGGCTGCCACGGCCGTGGGATGCACCACCAGGCCGCCAAGCACGTCGGTCATCACCTCGATGGCGGCGTCCAGGGCCAGGAACGCCTCGGGCAGGCAGAGGCGGCGGGCACTGGAGTCATCCAGCGTGCGCTCCAGCCACTGCTCGGCGGCGGTCTGCACCGCGACCGGCGCAAGTCCCATGACGAAACGGGCCAGTCCCGTGGCGCGCTCGCATCGCATGGGGTTTCGCTTGTACGGCATGGCGCTGCTGCCCACCTGCTCCCGCTCGAACGGTTCCTCGATCTCGCGCAGGTTGGCGAGCAGCCGTATGTCGTTGGCGATCTTGTGGATCGCCGCCGCGGCCACGGCCAGCGAGCCCAGCACCGCCGCATCCAGGCCGCGTGGATAGGTCTGCCCGCAGACGGGCCATATGGCGTTCTCGGGCCACCCCAGTCGGCGGGCCACGCCAAGTTCCAGCGCATCCACCTTGGCGGGATCACCCAGCAGGGCCACGAAGCTGAACTGCGTGCCCGTGGCACCTCGCAGCCCTTTCAGTCGCACCTGGGCCATCCGGGCCTCCACCTCCTCCAGCGCCAGGGCGATGTCCTGTCCCCAGAGCGCGGCCCGCTTGCCCACGGTCAGTGGCTGTGCCGGCTGATAGTGCGTGAAACCCAGGCAGGGCAGGGCCCGGTGGGTGGCCGCGAAGGTGGCGCATCGGTCCACCAGCCGTGCCAGGCCCTGGGCGATGCGCTCCAGCGCCTGGCGCATGAGCATGGCGTCTGCATTGCAGACCACGTCCTGACTGGTCATGCCCAGGTGGATCACGCCGGCGGCCGCTGGGGCCGCCTCGCCGAAGGCGTGCACGTGGGCCATCACGTCGTGGCGCAGTCGGGCCTCGTGCCGCGCGGCGCTCTCGAAGTCGATCGCGTCCAACGCGGCCTGCATCTGGGTGATCGCCTCGTCGGCAACGGGCAGGCCCAACTCGCGCTGGGTCTGGGCCACGGCCAGCCAGATGCGCCGCCACAGTCCCACGCGGTGCGCGTCGCTCCAGATGGAACGCATGGCCTCGCTGGCCCAGCGGGTGGCCAGCGCGCTCTGCCAGAGGTCCGTCGACGCGTGCGTCACGCCGCGATGGTATCGGCGGGTCGTGCGACACCCACGCGAGGCTCGGTGCCCGCGACCAGCCGGCGAATGTTGGCCCGGTGCGTGAGGCAGACCAGAACGCCCAGCATGCCGGTGGCCAGGATCGGCCAGACGGGCGTGCCGGGGTCGTCGGTCGCGGGCCATGGCAGCCAGAGCGCGCACCACGCGGGAAGCAGCAGTGCCGCCAGCATGCTCGAGAGACTCACGATGCGGCTGATCCGCATGATCACCAGCCACGTGAGCAGCGCCAGCAGCGTGGGAACGGTGAGCACGGGCCACATGCTCACCATGGCGCCGAATCCGGTCGCCACGCCCTTGCCCCCCTTGAAGCCGATCCATGGGCTGAGCACGTGGCCGAGCAGCGCCGCCAGAACCACGGCGCTCCAGCCCCAGAAGGTGCCCGCGTGCATGGCGTGCATGGGGACGCCCCAGGCACCGGTCGCCATGCCCGCCGCGATCACCGGCACGGCCCCCTTGGCCGCGTCCAGCGCGAAGCAGAGCAGGCCCCAGCGGCGCCCGAGGGCGCGCCCCACGTTGGTCGCGCCCACGTTGCCGCTGCCGACCGTGCGCAGATCCACGCCGTGCAGCCGGGCCAGGATCACGCCAAAGGGGACGCTGCCGCAGAGAAAGCCCGCCACGGCAAGCGAACCCCACATCAGAGCAGGCGTCCATGGCGCGTTCATGCAACGGATGCTAGCGGTGCCTGGGGGCGCGGGGGGTCGTCTTGCGTTGATGGCTCGCCTCGTCAGGGAGTCTCGCCTGAAGTTGGCCAGCATCGAGGCGGTGGCTCGTGCGCTGCAGGTCGCGGACGGCGCCGCACGACCGCTGATCAGCCCGGCAGCAGCGCCAGGCACGCGTGCAGCACGTCGCGCACCGGGATGCGATCCATGGTGCACAGGCGCGCCACGCGGTCGGCCATGAGTTCCGCAGGCAGGAAGGGCTCGGCCACCAGCGTGATCTCGCGTGCCGGCCCCGGTCGCTCGTGCAGCGTGGTCCAGCGGGGATCCGTGGGGCCAAACAGGGTCACGCACCGCGTGCCCATGCCCGCGGCCAGATGGCGAGGTCCGGTGTCGTTGGTGACCAGCAGGTCCGCCGTGCCCAGTGCGGCCTTGAGCGATCCCAGCGTGACCCCTCGCGCGATCAGGTCCACGACCTCGCCGCCGGCCGCGTCGACCACCTGCCGGACCAGAGGCGCTTCGTTGGGACCCCCGGTCACGCACACCGAACCGCCGCGAGCCTGGTGCAGCAGCCTGGCCAGTTCGGCGAATCGCTCGGCGGGCCATCGCTTGTCGGCGCGGTTGGCGCCGGGGTTGAGCAGGGTGATCGGGCGAGGCAGCCCCGCCAGCAGGTGCTCGCCCTCGGCATGCTGCTGCGGGGTGCAGGACAGCGCCACGGTGCGGTCGTGCAACGGTCGCTGCGTCGCCCACGCGACCAGGTCCGCGTACCAGTCCACGGCCGAGCGAGCCACCTGGTCACGTGGAGCGGGCAAGGCGTGCGTGAGCATCCAGCCGCGGCCATCGCGGCCCCATCCCAGGCGCGTGCGGGCTCCCGTGGCCAGGGCAAAGAGTGCGCTGCGCGGACTGTTGGGAAGCAGCAGCACCGCATCGAACCCCATGGCGCGGAAGCGGCCGATGCCGGTGAACGGCCCCAGCCAGCCCCGCATGGCGTGGGTGTGGAAGGCGTCCAGGTGCGGCAGCCCCGCGAGCACGGCATCGAGTCCGCGCCGTCCCATCGCCTCGATGCGGGCGTCCGGAAGACGCTCGCGCAGGGCCCGCAGCGCGGGCGTGGCCATCACGGCATCACCCACCCACGACGGCAGCACCACCAGAAGCCGGGCCGTTTCGGCGAGCGGGCTTCTCATGCACCGGCCCACAGCGGTGCCAGCTCGCCGCGAGCCCGCCACCATCGATGCGTGAGGCGCCGGAGCTCCGCGGCAAAGCCCAGGGCCACCAGTTCCCCACCCTCGAGCGTGGCCGTGACGCGATCCTGGTCCCACTCCAGTTGCAGCAGTCGCACGCCGCTGCGTTCGGCCAGCGATTCCGCGGCCACCGCGATGGCCTGCCGCACCTGTGGATCGGCCAGCGTGTCGGTGTGCATGGCGTGCAGCGTCACGGTTCCCGCAAGCACCCGCGGGGCGTCCTCGTGCATGATGCGCGTCGCGGCCTCGGGCAGCGTGCGGGCGAAGTAGTCGGCTGCGCTGGCCGCCGAGGGCGTGCCCAGCAGCACGCTGCGGCATCCGGCGGCGGCGCCGGCGGCGGCATCACGCTCCTGGTCGCCCACCATCCAGCTTGCCGGAAGGTGCAGGGCGTGGCGGCGCGCCGCCTCGAGCAGCATGCCGGGCTGCGGCTTTCGCCACGGATGCTCGCGGCGGTAGCGCTCCACCGTGCCTTGCGGATGAAAGGGGCAATGCAGGAAGTCGGTGATCACCAAGGGCAGGCCCGTGGCGGAACGCAGCACCTGCTCGAGCCGCGCGTGGGTGGCATCCACGGCAGCCTCGTCGTACGCGCCCCGGGCCACGCCGCCCTGGTTGGTCACCACCACCAGCCGGTAGCCGCCTCCGAGCAGCTGGCGCACGCCCTCGGCCACCCCAGGCAGCAGTTCCACCAGGTCCGGGTCACCCAGGTCGCCGTCATTGCGGATGAGCGTGCCGTCGCGGTCCAGGAACACGCCGCGGTGCAGGCCGGCTGGCACGGCGCCGGAGGCCGTGTCAGCCCCCGTGTCCGCCCTCACACCACCACCGCGGGCTTGGGCTGCGGATAGTGGCTGTGCGGCACGCCATCACCGAAGCTGATGCCGATGGCGCGGCCGGCGGCGATCAACGGATGATCCTCGGGCACCAGCCGCTGCTTGCCGGCGGCGTGCAGCAGGTCCACGTCACCGAAGATGTTGTTCTGCCGGACCACCATGCGGTTCCGCCCGCCGAGCAGCAGCGTCTGGATGGCGTGGTAGCCGAAGTGCGTGGCCAGGATTCGGTCGGCGGGGATGGGCGTGCCGCCACGCTGGATGTGCCCGAGCACGGTGGTGCGAGTCTCCACCCGGCACATCGCGGCGATGCCGTCGGCCACGCGCTGCCCGATGCCGCCGAGCCGGATGGGATCGGGACTGTTGTGCACCGTGCGTGCCACCACCTGCTCGCCGCCTCGCAGGCGGGCACCCTCGGCCACCGCCACGATGGCGAAGCCGGGGCCCCGGGTCATGCGTGCGTCGATGAACTCGGCGATCGACTCCATCTCGAAAGGGATCTCGGGCAGCAGGATCACGTCACTGCCGCTGGCGATGCCCGCCGTGAGCGTGATCCAGCCGGCGTTGCGTCCCATGAGCTCGCACACCATCACGCGGTGATGGCTGTCGGCGGTGCTGTGCAACTTGTCCAGGGCCTCGGTGGCGGTGTTCACCGCCGTCAGGAATCCGAAGCTGATCTCGGTGCCCACGATGTCGTTGTCGATCGTCTTGGGCACGCCGATGATGTTCAGGCCCTTCTCGACCAGCGAGCTGGCCGCGGCCATGGTGCCGTCGCCACCGATCACGATGATCGCGTCGAGCCGGTGGCGACGCGCCACCTCCACGCAGCGGTCGGTCACGTCCCGGTAGACGGGGTTGCCCTCGTGGTCGTCGCCCACGTGGTACCGGCGGGGGTTGCAGCGGTTGTTGCTGCCCAGCACCGTGCCGCCGCGCACCAGGATGCCCGAGACTTCCTGCGTGCTCAGTGGGTGCACCCGGTCGTCGATCAGGCCCTGGAAGCCATCCTCGATGCCGGCCACCTCGATGCCGTGCTGCAGGATCGCCGTCTTGACCACGGCTCGAATGACGGCGTTCAGACCGGGGCAGTCCCCGCCGCCGGTGAGCACACCGATGCGGCGGATGTTGGCGGGAGGGCTCATCATGGAAAGTCCCGGATTCTAGCGAGGCTTTCCGAGGCCTTGCTAGGCTCGCTGCATGGACACGCAGGGCCGCATGCGGGTGCTGGTCGCCTGGTCCGACCAGTCGCAGTCGATCTCGGTGGAGCCCGGTGCCACGGTGCTGATCGGCCGCGGTCCCGAGTGCAACCTGGTGGTTTCCATGCCCACGGTCTCGCGGCAGCACCTGCGCATGGTCCACGGCCGCGGACGGTGGATGGTCACGGATCTTGGCAGCACCGCGGGCACGCGCAGGCAAGGCACCGCGCTTCGGCCCAACGAGCCGGTTCCGCTGATCGACGGTGACACGCTGGATCTTGGCGCCGGCGTGATGGCCGCGGTCGAGATCGAGGTGTTCGCCGCCCAGGAGCCGCTGACCACGGGCGAGGATCCGGGGGTGATGGGCCAGGTGCAGTCGGTACCGCAGGCCTCCACGGACGGCCTGCTGGCGCACGTGCTGGCCGCCTCGCGCGCCATCGGGCAGGCCTCGGACGAGGATGACATCTGGGCCAACGCCGCCCGTGCGCTGGTCGAGGCTGAGGGCCTCGGCGTGAGCGCGGCGGCCGTGCTGGAGGTGGATCAGCACGGCCAGGTGGAGACGCGGACGTCGCAGGGCATGCGCACAAGGGGCTGGAGCCGGCGCGGGATCGCGGCGGCGGTGGACAAGCCGGGCCAGACCGCGGTGTTCGAGCGCGGCGGCGGAGGTGGCGGCGAGCGGGCCACCATGATGGGCGACAGCCAGTACGTCGCCTGCCATGCTCCGGCGCTTGCCAACGCGTCTGGTCCGGTGGTGGTGTGTGCCGAGGGCCGCGCGTCCCTGGGCGACCGGCGCGCCAACTTCACGCACTTCATCGGCATCGTGTCGGAGATGGCCGCGCAGGCCGTGGTGCAGGTGCGGCGGTCGCGCATCGCCCGCTATGTCTCGCCCAGCGTGGCCTCGATGCTGGCCCGAGGTGGCCGAGACACGCTTGAGCAGGAGCCGGCATGGCGGGACGCGGCCTGCGTGTTCCTGGACCTGCAGGGCTTCAGCGCGGCGGTGGATGGGGACGAGCGGCTGCTGCCGGAGGTTCATGCGCGCATGCAGGCAGTGATGGATGGATTGGCCCGAACGGTCTTCGATGAGCAGGGCATGGTGGTGGACTTCACCGGCGACGGGCTCTTTGCGGCCTTTGGCGTGCCCGCCCCGCGTGAGGGGCACCTGGCCGCCGCGGTTCGGGCCGCCCTGGCCATGCGAGCGGTGGCGCCGGCCTCGCGTGTGGGCATCGATGCGGGCCGCTGCCTGTTCGGGCCCATGGGAGCGCGGCAGCACGCCAAGTTGGGGCTCTTTGGCACCGTGGTCAACCGCGCCAGCCGCATGGAGGCGCTGGGAAGACCCGAAAGGCTGGGTGGCGGGCTGCTCTGCACCGCGGCGGTGGCCCGGGATCCGGCGGCTCGGCAGTCGGCGCAGTTCCTGCGCGTGGGGCGCGTGCAGCCAGCGGGGCTGGCCGAAGCGGTGGAGGCCTTCGACGTGGTCCCTGTGGGTTCGGTGCCCGAGGGCGTGGCGCGGGATCTGGAGGCCGCTTCGATGGAACTGGAGGCCCTGCGCGAGGCGGAAGCGTTGGTGGCGTTGGCGGAGCGGCTGGACGCCCGTGCCGCCGAGCACGCGCGCTTCGCGTGGCTGGCCGGCCACGCCCGGCGGATCGCCGCGTCGCCGGCGGACTGGGATGGGGTGCACCGACCGGGCAAGTGAGGTGGCCCGCGGCACGGCATCTGGCCTGCGGCACCGTCGATACCATCGCCGCGATGTCGTCTGAACCCGTCGGCAAGGACGAATCGCCCGCAGCCGAGGAGCATCCATCGGTGCTGGAGGCGGCACGCCGCGCCAAACTGGATCGCTTTCGTCGCGAACTGAAGATCGAGCCGTATGGCGGCCGCGTCGAGGGACTGGTCTCGCTCGCCGAGGCACGTGCCGCCTTCCGCGAGGAGCTGCAGGTGGCCGCCGACGCGGAGGCGGCCCGGACCAAGGCGGACCCCTCGCACGCACCGGCGGAGCCGCGGCCGGTGCGACGCGTGGCGGGCCGCGTGGTGCAGCACCGTGACCTGGGCAAGCTGGTGTTCGTGTGGCTTCGAGACCACACCGGTGACCTGCAGGTGTCCATCAGCAAGGCCAACGTGGGCGCGGACGCTTTCGAGCTTGCCAAGGCGCTGGACTACGGCGACATCCTGAGCGCCGAGGGTCCGGTGGGACGCACCAACAAGGGCGAGGTGTGCGTGTGGGCCCGGTCGATCGCCCTGCAGTGCAAGAGCCTGGCCCCGCCGCCCGGCAAGTGGCACGGCCTGGAGGACGCCGAGACGCGCTACCGCCGCCGCTACGTGGACATGTGGGCCACGCCCAGGACCATGGCCACCTTCGCGGCGCGAAGCCGGATCGTGAGCCTGGTGCGTCGCTTCATGGAGGATCGCGGGTTCCTGGAAGTGGAGACCCCCATGATGCAGCCGCTGGCCGGCGGCGCGGCGGCTCGACCCTTCGTGACCGCCCACAACGCGCTGGACATGAGCCTGTTCCTGCGCGTGGCGCCCGAGCTCTACCTGAAGCGGCTGCTGGTGGGCGGCATGCCGAAGGTGTTCGAGATCAACCGCAACTTCCGCAACGAGGGGGTGGACCGCAGCCACAACCCCGAGTTCACGGCGATGGAGGCCTACGAGGCCTTCGGAGACTGCTGGTCCATGCTCGAGCTGACCGAGTCGCTGGTGCACGAGGCCGCGGTGGAGATGGCCAGGGGTCGCGATGACGCGGGTCCGGGCCCCACGCTGCCGTTCGGAGCGATGCGCATCGACTACGCCAGGCCCTTCGTGCGCGTGGCCTTCGGCGAGCTGTTCGAGCGTGGCGCCGGCTTCAGCATGTTCGACGAGGCGAAGGTGCGGACCGAGGCCGTGAAGCGGCACGTGCCCGATGCCGCCGGGCTGGATCATTGGCTGCTGGTGGAGGCGCTCTTCGAGCTGGTGGGGGAACCGTGCATCGACCCGCTTCGACCCACCTTCGTGACCGACTGGCCAAGCGCCATCAGCCCACTCACGCGGCCACGCCGCGACGATCCCCGGCTGTGCGAGCGTTGGGATCTCTTCATCGCCGGCATGGAGGTCGGGCCCGCCTACACGGAGCTGAACGATCCCGACATCCAGCGCGAGAAGTTCACCCAGCAGCTGGCGGGCCTCGACGACGAGGAGAGCACCTTCCGCACGCTGGACGAGGACTTCCTCGACGCGCTCAAGGTGGGCATGCCGCCGGCAGGTGGACTGGGCATCGGCATCGACCGGCTGGTCATGCTGCTCACCGACTCGCCCAGCATCCGTGACGTGATCCTCTTCCCGCTGCTCAAGAGGAGCTGACGTGCGTGACGGTCCCACGCCGGCCACCCGGATCCTTGGGACGGCGGTCCTGGCGGCGCTGGCGCTGCTGGTGGGAGCGAGGTCCGAGCCGGATCGCGTGGAGCGGTGGTTCGAGGTGCGCGTGGGCGGTCGTCCCGCGGGCTGGACGCGGTCGCTGGTGGAGCGCGTGCCCGAGGGCTGGCGCACCGAGAGCCAGACGCGACTTCGCCTGGGCCGCGGCGGCACCATGCTGGACATGACCACCGGCGGCTGGATCGTGGAGAGCGACGACGGTCGACCGATCTCCGGTGGGCGCACGCAGACCGGCGGCGGGCAGGCGGTGCGGGTCACATGGACCTACGGCTCGGAGGGCGTGGTCGAGCGCACCATCGATGGTGCGCGCGTGAACGAGAGGCGGTGGCCACCGCTCGCAAGCGAGGCGCTGCCGCCCCGCGCCGCGGAGACCGCCGCCGCGCGGCTGCGAGGCCAGGGCGCCGCCTTCGAGCAGACCATCCTCGAGCCCACGCAAGGTCGCCTGCCGCAGCGCGTCCGCGTGGAGCCGGCAGGCGTCGCCACGGTGAAACTGCCCGACGGCGAGCGGCCAGCGACGTGCTGGAAGCTCTCCGGCCCGATGGTGCCCAAGGGCACGCGCGAGTGGCGCGACGCCTCGGACACGCTGCTTCGGAGTCTCTCGCCCACCGGATTGGGCGAGATCGAGAGCGTGCTCAGCACCGAGGGCCAGGCCAAGGCCACGCTGGAGCGCGCTGTGGCGGCACCCGAGATCATGGTGGCCAGCTTCGTGAAGCCGGATCGGCCGCTGAAGGACCCAGGCGAGATCCGCCGCATGCGCGTGCGACTCTCGGCCATCGAGGGAAGCATGGAGCCGGTGCCCTCGTGCGGCGCGCAGCGGGCCCGGACCGAGGCGGATGGCACGGTCGAGGTGGTCGTGGATCTGGATCTCCCGCCCCTGGAGGCCGCCGAGCCCGAGCGCCGCGATCCCGACTACCTGGCGGCATCGCCGATGATCGACGGCAAGGATCCGCGCATCGCGTCGCTGGCCCAGCAGGCGGTCGCCGACGCCAACGCGGACGCGATGCTGGAGCGGTTGCGTGCGGCCGCCCACCGGGCCCTGCCGCGCAAGAACCTCTCCAATGCGCTGGCCAGCGCCAGCGAGGCGCTCCGCACGGGCTCGGGCGACTGCACCGAGCACGCCGTGCTGCTGGCGGCCATGCTGCGGACGCGAGGGATCCCGGCCCGTGTGGTGGCTGGACTGGTGTGGTGCGACGCCTTCGCGGGCGAGCGGCAGGTCTTCGGATGGCACCTGTGGACGCAGGCCCTGGTGAACGACCGCTGGATCGACCTTGACGCCACGCTGCCTCCCGGGGGAGCGTCGTTCCATGCGGGCCACGTGGCGCTGGCCACCACGCCGCTGCGGGACTCGGCCAGCGACCCCAGCTGGATCACGCTGCTGGCCAGCCTTGGCAACCTGCGCGTGCAGGTGCTGGAGGGCGGACGTGACTGACCAGCCCACGCTGCCACCGCGCCAACCATCCGGGCACAAGGGCACCTTCGGAAGCGTGCTGGTGATCGGCGGCCATGCCGGCAATCCGGTCATGCTCGGTGGACCGGCGCTGGCCGCCCGGGCGGCGCTTCGCAGCGGCTGCGGGCTCTGCACGCTGGCCATGCCCGCGCCGCTGCTTGCGGGCGCGCTGACCGTGGCTCCCAGTGCCACCGGCTGCGCGCTGCCGGTGGATGGCCGCGGTGAACTGGTACCCAGCCAGGTGGCACAGGCGCTCGATCCCGTGCTCGCCCGCGCGCAGGCGGTGGTGCTGGGGCCGGGGCTGGGGCAGGGTTTCGCCGTGCAGCAGGTGGTGTTGCGGCTGGTGTCCATGGTGGACGTGCCGGTGGTGGTGGATGCCGACGCGCTCAACGCCCTGGCCGCCTCCCCGGACTTTGCGGCGGACCTCCGCGCGCCGTGCGTGCTGACGCCGCACCCGGGCGAGTTCGAGCGGCTGGCCGCGGCGCTTCACCTGGAACTGGATCCGGTCGATCCGGCGAGCCGGTCCGGGGCCGCCGCCACGCTCGCCGCCCGGCTGGGATGCGTGGTGGCCCTCAAGGGTGCCGGCACGGTGGTGAGCGATGGCGTGCGTGCCTGGACCTGCCCGGTGGTGGAACCGGCGCTGGCCACGGGCGGCAGCGGCGACGCGCTCTCGGGCGTCATCGGCGGGCTGGCCGCGCAGTTCACGCGCCGCGACATCACGGCACCGCTTCCGCTGGTGGAGGTGACCCGACTGGCCGTGCACCTGCACGGCATGAGCGCGCAGGCATGGTCTGCCCGCCATGGCCATGCGGGCATGCTTGCGCAGGAGATCGCTGACGGCATTCCGGATGCCATGGCGTCCATGCGCGGCTGAAGACGGGCCGCGGCACCGCGTCGCAAGTGCGTCCGCGGCCACCGATAGACTCACTTCCATGTCGACCCTCGAGAGCGGAGCCATGCCGCACCTGTCCATCCGCGACTTCCAGCCCAACACCTACGTGAATGGGGTGTACGCGCTGGTCAACCCGCAGATGGGCACCACGCGGGCGGGCAAGCCCTTCTTCAAGGCCCTCATCCGTGACGCCACCGGCGAGGCCGCGATCCGCGTGTGGACCTTCGAGGAGGCGTCCATGCCCGAGGTGACCCGCACGGGCTTCGTGTTCGTGAGCGGACAGACGCAGGCCTACAACGGCCAGGTGCAGATGATCGCAGAGACCATCCGCAGCGTCGACGTGGAGGAGAAGGACCTGGCCCGGCTCCTTCCGGTGACCAAGGGAAGCATCGACGGCATGATGGCCGAGGTGGCGGCGCTGCTTCGTTCGATGCGGCATCCCGGGATGCTGGCACTGGCCGAGCAGTATCTGGCCACCGCCTCGCTCATGGACCGGTTTCGCTCGGCGCCTGCGGCGGTGAGCGTGCATCACGCCTACATCGGCGGCCTGCTCGAGCACACGCTGCAGCTGATGAAGCTGGCCGATGTGATGCTGCCCCTGTATCCCGGCCTCAACCGCGATCTGGTGCTGATGGGCCTGTTCCTGCACGACCTGGGCAAGACGTCGGAGTTGGAGTGGGAGAAGGGCTTCAGCTACACCGCCGACGGCAACCTGGTGGGCCATGTGGTGCGCGGCGCCGTCTGGCTGCACGGCATGGCGGCCCGGGCAGCCGCGGAGCGAGGAGCCGGACTGCCGCCCGAGGCCCTTCGGGTGCTCATGCACATGGTCATCAGTCACCACGGCGAGATGGAGCACGGCGCCGCCAAGCCGCCCAGCACGCCCGAGGCCATGTTCGTGGCCATGCTGGACAACCTGGACGCCAAGGTGGCCACCACGCTGGTGGCCGCTGCGCGCGACAAGGCCGATGTGCACCAGCCCGGACACGAGTTCAGCGACAAGATCTGGGCGATCGACGTCCGGGTGTACCGACCCGATCCGCTCAGCGAGCCTCCCGCAGTGCCGCCTGCAGCCGGCTGATCGCCTCGGGCGGGTGCAGCGCAAAGCACCAGGTGCGCCGCGCCGCCAGTTCGCGCGACTGCCGGGCACGGGCCGCCACCAGTTCGGCCTGCCGCAGCGACTCCAGCTCCATGGCCCGGGCCACGCGGCCTGCATTGCGTGCCTCGATCAGATCCCGGTACGCCCGCCGTCGCCCCGGATCGCCCACCGGGAGCGCGGCGATGCGATCCAGCAGGTGCCGTCGCGCCGGGCTCGGACCGGCTCCGCGGGCCTGCAGCAGTTCCGGATCGCACCACGCGCGACGCCAGGGCATCGCGGCGGCAGCGGCACCCTCGGGTATCGGCATGTCGAGCCGAAGGCTGGCGCTCACCACATCGTGCGGCGGGGGGGTCCATCCGAGCCAAGCCTGCATCCAGTGATCCGTTGCCTGCTCGTACACGCCCCCTCCCAGGCCGTGCACGAAACGATCGGTCAGGGCCGTCCGGGCGATCGCGCTCATGGGAAAGGCCCGCGGCAGCACGGGGGCACCGGAGTCGATCGCGCCGCGCACGTCGGCGGCATCCGCGCGCATCCGCTCGCCTGCGGGGCCAAGCAGCCACACCGGAAGTTCGCTGCGATCTCCCGCCAGCCGCAGCCCGCGAGCGGCACGCGGGGCGCGCGCCAAGGCGGCGTTGAAGGCCCGCGCGCACGCCGCGGGATCCGCGATCATGCGATCCAGCAGCCATCGCCCGAATCCTGCCCGCAGGATCCGGCTTGCCGCAACCGTGGTGCACGTGCCGGTCCACGGCCGTGCCAACTCGAGCATGGCCGCCGCGCCCTGCATGGCGGCATTCGGCGCCGCGACGTGGCTGTCCAGGGCCGCCGCGATCCGGGCGAGCCCCTCGACCACCTCGGGTGGTGCGCCCTCGCCCGCATCCGCCGCGCGCGGCCGGGCCGATGGACAGCGGCAGGCCGCGGTCTGGCCGCCGTCCTCGGCGAAGCGGTGGCCCCGGACGCTCCACATGCCGTCGCTGGCGCGCGCGGGCCACTCCACCAGCATGCCGTCGAAGCCGTCCTGGTCCACCACCAGGTGCAGCATCGATCCGCCCTCGCGTGCGGCGGCATCGGCAGCCCACAGATGCTTGGCCAGGATGCCGGGATGCCAGCACGCGCTTTGGTGACCGGTGCCGACGCACGGACCCGAGGGCAGGCCCAGAGCCTCCCGTGTGGAGGCGCGCCACCACGCGACCGACTTGCCATCCACGCGCCCCGGTGCCTCGCCCGAGGCGGATCGCACCACCACCTCCACCCGAGGCGGTTCCTGCCTCATGCCGGCGTGGATCCGGCGACCGAGAGCAGGTGGCGCGTGGCTCGAGCCGAGAGTCGGTGGCGACAGCGATGCAGCTCGCGGTGCATGGTGTGGCGGTAGGCCTTGAGTCGCACGGCCGCGTCATCGAGCCCGCCGCCGAACGTGCGGCTGAGATCCCGGTAGATGCGGCGGACCGGGATCTCGTGCACGCGCAGCCCCGCGGCCACGGCCTGCACCCAGAACTGCAGCGGAAAGTCGTATCCATCCACCGAGAGCGCCAGCCTTCGGCAGGCGGCGGTTCGATAGGCCTTGAATCCGCAGAAGGCATCGGTGATCCCCAGGTCCAGGCGATCGTTCAGTTCCTGGGTGATCGCCCGGTTCACCCGAAGCCGCTCGACGGGCGCGGCATCGTCGCGTTCATCGGGCAGCAGGTAGCGGCTGCCGCTGATCACGTCGGCATCGACGAGCTCGATGGCCCGCACGAAGTCGGGTATCTGCGCCGGTTCGTGCTGCTCGTCGCAGTCCATCGTGATCACCCAGCGGTAGCCGTCGTGGTGCGCCCTCTGCAGGATCTCCTGCATGGCCCGCCCATAGCCGCGATTCTCGGCGTGCCGGATCACTTCCACGCGGTGACGTCCCAGGATCGTGGGCGTCTCGTCGGTGCTGCCGTCATCCACCACCAGCACATCACGGGCATGCCGCGCCACGCGGCGCAGCACGCCCTCGATCGAGGCGGCCTCGTTGAAGACGGGAATGGCCAGCAGGATGGAGGCGCGGTCGCTCATGCTCACGGATGCGTCGTTCGGTCGGCTTCGGCCGAGGCCGGGGCAGGATGCACCGGATCCGCCGGAAGCCGCACGATGGTCCGGCGTGACGTGCGCGGCAGGATGCCCAGCACCGTGATCTCCTCCGACACCTCCTCGGCCACGGGGCCCACGCCGGGCACCACCCAGCGTCGGGCGCGCACCTGCGCCCGGGCGAATCGCATGCGGCTGTCGAAGTCCATCCGGACCTCGACCGCCGGCACCTCGCCCAGGGGCGTGGTCAGGGTGGAGCGGCCCACGATCTCGGTGCTCCGCGAGGCCTGGCCGTGATCGCGCTCGCGTCCGGACTCCAGCCGGGTCACACGCATCGTGGCGGAACTCTCGAACCGCTCGCCAAATCGAAGCAGCGCCGGGCACATGCCCAGCGGCGGCTCGAAGGCGCTGCGCGAGGCATCAGGCAGGGCATCGGCACTTCGCATGGCCCGGCCGCCGCCCTCCCGTTCGCCCACCAGCAGCACTCGGTCGTCACCCTCGCGCACGCGCCACCAGCCGTCCGTCTCTCGGTCCCGGCCGATGATGAAGGTGGTGCCAGCGTCGGAGCCTTCCACCACCATCCAGGTGCTCATCTCCGTTCGCAGCGGCACCAGGTCCTCGGCCTCCAGCGTGAGCGATGGATCGGCGACCGCCGTCGGGGCCAGAAAGGTGGGGCGGGGCGGTGCCGCGCACGCCACCAGCCACGCGGGGAGCAGCCACCCCAGGGCCCGGCGCATCATGGCTCCAGCCCCATCGCCTGCCATCGCTTGCGAATCTCCTCGGTGTTGCTGATGGTGGTGCGGGTGCCGTCGGGCTCGATCCGCTCGCGGCGAGGGCCGGTGGAGTCCAGGATCTCGGTCACGAAGTTCGACTCGGGATTCGCCCGCGTGCGAAGCGTCCAGGTGCCGTCGGCGTTGGACTTCCACTCCGTGGGTCGCTGGCACATGCGGCCCGAGCCAGGGTCGAGCGCGTAGAAGATGCGGTCTCCGGCCTCGTTGGGATCGCGGGGAAGAAGGGGGCCCAGCACCAGCGTCAGGGCCTGGGGCAGGTAGGCCATCGGCGGCACCGGATACTCCTGTGGTTCCGAGGCGGTGCCGCCCGTCTGCGTGGACACGATCAGCGTGTCGCCCGCCTTGCCCCCCGCAAGCCGGGGACGCAGGCCAAGTTGCTCAAATCGCACCTCGGGGCCGCTTCCCTTCTGCACGCTCCGGATCGACCATGCCTCGGCGGCCATGTCCCATGACATCCAGTAGCGCGCGACGGTCTCCACACGGTCCACGCCATCGGCACTGTTCATGCGGGCCGTCAGCAGCACCAGCAGGCCTTCCTCGGCATTGGAAGGATCGGCCGTCTCCCGGCCGCTGAGCGATGCGTCCCCACGTCGACCTGTGCGCACCGCCATTTCAAGCCAGCCCATTTCCTCCTGCTCGTTTCCGCGCGGACGCCAGATCCTGTGCAGCGACGAGCCCCGGTGCACCAGCGACTTCAGTCGCTCCGGCGTGAGGGCGGCCAGGGTCGCCTGAGCCCGCTCCACGCTGCGCGATCGTTCGGCCATCATCTCGGCGGGATCCCGCAGCTGGGCCGTGGCAAAGCATGCGTCGAGCAGGCTCTCCACGGCGGGAAAGTCCTCTGGCGAGGTGATGACGCCCAGCGTCACGAACACGCCTTCGCCGCGGTCCACCAGCATCCAACCGGCCAGGGTTCGCTGCTCACCGCGTTCGCCCCGGGCCCAGATGATGCGCGCCGGGCGATCACCCACCTGCAGCGCTCGATCCGACAGCACCGAGACCGAGCCGCCGCCCAAGCCCAGCCCTTCGGCCGCCGCTCGGGCCTGCGTGGCCACATCCGTGCGGGGATCCGGAGCAAAACTCAACTGCACCCGCATGCTCCACGACGGAGCCCCCGGCGATGACTCGACTTGCCAGGCGGGGAACTCCTCGGTGGTCAGCCGGATCACGGTGGCGCGTTCGGGCAGTCGAAGCGTCAGCCCGAGCGGTGCGAATGCGAACGCGTCGCTCTCAAGACGCGGGGGCAGCCCCGATGAATCATCACCTGTGACGATGGAATGTGTTACAGGACTCAGAACACTCCCATGTGTCTCCCAAACTGACGTATTATAGGACTTATTGGCCGCGAAGGTCACCGACTCCGTCTTGAACAAGCCGATCCCGATCGCCAGGGCACTGCCTGCAAGCAACCCAATGCCGGGCGGAATGCGTCGACGCATGAAGCATGCACTGTACCCGCATGAGCAAGCCCCTTGACGGTCCAGGGGATTTGGGTACCTTTGTCCGTTCTCGCCATTTCCGATGCGCGCGGCAGGGTGCCGACGCCGGAAGCGGCAACGTCTCGCAGGTGCAAGAGCAGGAACTGCCATGACAGGCGGCAAGATTCGCATCCGAATGGAGGCCTACGACCATCAGGCCCTCGACGCGTCCGCGCGCGAGATCGTGGATCACGCCAAGCGCACCGGCGCCCGAGTGGCGGGCCCCGTGCCGCTGCCCACCCGTCGTGAGATCTACACCGTCAATCGCTCGCCGTTCATCGACAAGAAGAGCCGCGAGCAGTTCGAGATCCGAACCCACAAGCGCATCATCGACATCACCGAGGTCAATCCTCGGACGGTCGATGCGCTGAACCGCCTGGTGGTTCCCGCCGGCGTGTTCATCAAGATCAAGGCCTGATCCGAAGGACGACCGACCATGACCGCCGCAGCAATCCTTGGCAAGAAGATCGGCATGACCCGCTGGTTCATGGAGGATGGGACCAACATCCCCGTCACCGTGATCCAGGCTGGTCCGTGCGTGGTCACGCAGGTCAAGACCGTGGCCACCGATGGCTACGCCGCGGTGCAGCTGGCGTTTGACGACGCCAAGCCCCGCACCAGCACGCAGCCCCTGATCGGTCACGACGCCAAGGCCGGCAGCTCGCCCAAGCGCGTGCACCGCGAGCTTCGGCTGGAGAGCGACAAGGAGGCCGAGGCCTTCGCCCTGGGCCAGGCCGTCACCGTGGGCGCCCTCGAGGGCATCAAGTTCGTCGACGTGACCGGCCGCAGCAAGGGCAAGGGCTTCCAGGGCACCATGGTGCGCTGGAACTTCAAGGGAATGTGCGCCAGCCATGGCACCGAGCGCAAGCACCGCGCGCCGGGCTCCATCGGCGGTGGCGGCATCGACCGCGGCCGTGGTCCGAAGCTCAAGAAGGGCAAGAAGATGTCCGGGCACATGGGCGACGAGCGCGTCACGGTGCGATCGCTCGACGTGGTCAGCACGGACGCCGAGAAGAATCTGCTGGTGGTCAAGGGGGCGGTCCCCGGTGCCACCGATGGCTACCTGTTCATCCGGACGCCCACGCGTCTCTACAAGCGAAAGGCACGCATCCAGGCCGGCAAGTGACCTGGATGGCCGGGCAGGCCCCTTCGGGAACCGCCCGGTCGCGACAAGAAGCGGAATCAGAAACCGAGTCGATCCCTGCCGCCGCCCACCTGTGACGGGCCGCGGAGGGTAGGCGAGAAGGCCCAAGCGGCCAAAGGTGCACGAGTCATGATTGAACTTCCAGTTCTCGACATGCAAGGCAAGAAGGTGGACACGCTCCGCATCGACGAGAGCGTGCTCGGTGGAGAGATCCGCCACGCCCTGCTCAAGCAGGCCTACGTCATCACGCACGGCAACCAGCGGCAGGGTTCCGCCCGCACCAAGAGCCGTGGCTCGGTGGAAGGGTCCACCCGCAAGCTCTACAAGCAGAAGGGCACCGGCAACAGCCGCGTGGGCGCCAGCCGCGTCAACAGCCGCAAGGGCGGCGGCGTCACCTTTGCCAAGACGCGAACCCGCGAGGACTTCCGCACGCAGCTCACCCGCAAGATGCGCCGGCTGGCCAACCGCAACGCCCTGCTGGCCAAGCTGGTCGACGGCGAGGTGAAGTGCTTCCGCGAACTCGCCTTCGACAAGCCCCAGACCAAGGCCTTCGCGTCGGTGCTGCAGGCCTGCGGCGTGGATCGCAGTTGCCTGGTGGCGCTGGGCGGCACCAACGAGAACGCCCGCCTGTCGGCCCGCAACCTGGCCAACGTCACCGTGACCCGCATCGAGCAGCTCAACGCCTTCGACCTGCTCAACCACCGTTTCGTGGTGGTGGACCAGGCCAGCCTGAAGGCATTCATCGATGGCTTCGCCCTCGCCAAGGAGGCCGCCTGATGCTCGCCACCACCGTCATTCGTCGCCCGATCGTCACCGAGAAGGCCAGCTTCCAGACCGGCCACGGCAACCGCTACACCTTCGAGGTGGATGGCCGGGCCCGCAAGGAGCAGATCAAGGCCGCCGTGCAGCAGCTCTACAAGGTGCGCGTGCTCGGCGTGGCCACCCAGACCCGCAAGGCCCGCGACCGTCGCCTGAAGCACGGCCTGGTCGAGGGCGCCATCACCAAGCGCGCCATCGTGAAGGTGCATCCCGAGGACAAGATCGAGCTCTTCTGAGCCAAGGACCCGCCATGCCGATCCGTGTCTACAAGCGAACCACCGCCGGACGCCGCAACGCGAGCGTGAACATGCACGCCGAGGTCACGCGGACCAAGCCCCAGAAGAGCCTCTGCCGCGCCCTGCCCAAGACCGGCGGCCGCAACTGTCAGGGCAAGCTCACCGTGATCCAGCAGGGCGGCGGCCACAAGCGCCGCTACCGGCTGATCGACTTCAAGCGTCGCAAGGACGACGTGCCGGCCACGGTTCGGGCCATCGAGTACGACCCCAACCGCTCCTGCCACATCGCCCTGGTGGAGTACGGCGACGGCGAGATGCGCTACATCCTCAGTCCCAAGGGCCTGAAGGTGGGCGACACGGTGATCAGCAGCCGCAACGCGGTGGAGCCGGACACCGGCAACTGCATGCCGCTGCGGCACATTCCCACCGGCCTTGACGTGCACTGCATCGAGATGGAGCCCGGCAAGGGCGGCGCACTGTGCCGGGCCGCCGGCATGGCCGCGCGTCTGACCAACAAGGAGGGCCGCCTGGCCACCGTGGTGCTTCCGAGCGGCGAGATCCGCCAGGTGCTGATGGATTGCCGGGCCACCATCGGCGCCGTGGGCAATGCCGACCACGCCAACGTGGTGCTGGGCAAGGCCGGGCGCGCCCGCTGGCTCGGCCGACGTCCCCGCACGCGTGGCGTGGCCATGAGCCACCACCAGCACCCGCACGGCGGCGGCGAAGGCCGCAGCAAGGGCGGGCAGGAGCCCAGCAACGCCAGCGGCACCCAGAGCAAGGGTGGGCGCACGCGTCGCTTCGGCCTTTCGTCCGACCACCTGATCATCCGCCGGCGCTTCAGCCGCCGCTACGGGCAGTTGAAGCTCTGATCCAAGGAGACCACGCATGAGCCGTTCATCCAAGAAGGGTCCGTACGTCGACGAGCGTCTCTTCCGCAAGGCGGAAAAGATGCAGTCCGCCAGCCGCCGTCAGCCCATCAAGACCTGGCGCCGCGCCTGCACCATCGTGCCCGAGTTCGTGGGCATCACCTTCCAGGTGCACAACGGCAAGGGGTTCAGCGACGTGTTCGTGACCGAGGACATGGTGGGGCACAAGCTCGGCGAGTTCGCGATCACCCGCGTGTTCAAGGGGCACACCAACAAGAAGGAAGGCATCGACGGCGGTGCCAAGGCTGGCTGATCCGGAGCATTCCCATGGCCTACACCGCCTCCCATCGTTTCGCTCGCATCGCCCCCCGCAAGGCGCGGCTGGTGGCCGACCTGATCCGCGGCAAGCCCGTGGACCAGGCCCTGACCGAGCTCCAGTTCAGCAAGAAGCGCGGCGCGTCGTTCCTGCGCTACGTGCTCCGCAGCGCCATCGCCCAGGCCGAGCAGGCCAACGTGGATCCGGGCCGCCTGTTCGTGAGCGAGAGCCGCGTGGACGAGGCCCCCACCATCAAGCGATTCCAGCCCAAGGATCGCGGTCGTTCGCACCCCATCATGAAGCGCAACAGCCACCTCGTCGTCGGCGTGGACGTCCGCTGAGGAACACACCATGGGACAGAAGACACACCCGTTTGGATTCCGCGTCGGCGTCACCGAGGCCCACAAGAGCCGCTGGTTCGCCCCCAAGGCCCTCTTTGGCGAACTGCTGATCGAGGACTACAAGATCCGCAAGTACGTCGACAAGCGACTCAACCGCACGCCGCCCTTCGCGGCCGTGAGCGATGTGCACATCGAGCGCACCCGCGAGGAGCTGACGGTGATCATCAAGACCGCCCGTCCCGGCCAGGTGGTGGGCCTGAAGGGTGCCGAGGTGGAGCGGCTGACCAACGACCTGCAGGCCCTGACCGGCCGCAAGGTCGCGATCCGCATCATCGAGATCAAGAATCCCGAGATCGACGCCCGACTGATCGCCGAGACCCTCGGCGAGCAGCTGAAGAAGCGTGCCAACTTCCGCAAGGTCCTCAAGCAGCGATGCGAGGGTGCCATGCAGAACGGCGCCCTGGGCGTGAAGATCCAGCTCAGCGGCCGCCTCGGCGGCGCCGAGATGAGCCGAACCCTGGACAGCCGGCTGGGCAAGATCCCCCTCAGCACGCTCCAGGCCAACGTGGACTACGCCGTGGCTCACGCCTTCACCACCAGCGGTGCGCTGGGCGTGAAGGTCTGGGTCTACAAGGGGATGTACAGCCAGGACCAGCAGGACGAAGTGGTGTCGAACGCGGCCGGTGGCCGTGCCCGCGCCCGCGGCCGTCGCTGAGAGATCGAACGCGAGGACCAGCCATGAGCATGATGCCCAAGCGAGTCAAGTTCCGGAAGCAGCAGCGCGGCAAGATGAAGGGCAACGCCACGCGCGGCAACTACGTGGCCTACGGCGACTACGGCCTGCAGGCGCTCGAGACCCACTGGCTCAGCGCCCGCCAGATCGACGCCGGCCGCATCGCGGCCCAGCACTTTCTGCGTCGCCAGGGCAAGCTCTACATCCGGGTGTTCCCGGACAAGCCCATCAGCAAGAAGCCGCTCGAGACCCGAATGGGAACCGGCAAGGCCGACGTGGACTTCTGGGCCGCCCGCATCAAGCCCGGCACCATGCTGTTCGAGATCGCCGGCGTTCCCGAGGACCTGGCCAAGCAGGCCTTTGCACGCATTGCCCACAAGATGCCCGTGAAGTGCCGCTTCGTCGGCCGCCGCATCGCCGTCTGAACGGAGCCACCCATGGAAGCACGCGAGATCCGAAAGCTCACCGACGACCAGATCGCCACCGAGATCGCCGCCCAGCGGCGCCGCATCTTCGACCTGCGGTCGCAGGCCGTCACGGAGAAGGTGGCCGACACGAGCCAGTTCCGAACCATCCGACGAACCATCGCCCGTCTGCTCACCGAGCGGAGCACGCGCACCAAGACCGGAGCCAAGGCATGAGCAAGGCCGAGATCACCATCCCCGCCAAGAGTCCCCGCCGCATCGGCGTGGTGGAGAGCGACGCCCGCGACAAGACCCGCAAGGTCGTCGTGGCCTTCGTGGCCCGTCACCCCAAGTACGGCAAGTTCACCAAGCGGCGCACCGTGCTGCACGTGCACGACGAGAAGAACGAGAGCCACGTGGGTGACCGCGTGGAGGTGGCCGAGTGCCGTCCCATCAGCCGCACCAAGAGCTGGGTGCTGCTCCGCGTGGTCGAGAAGGCCCCGGTCAAGCTGCTCGCCCTGACGGAGGAGACGGGCCGCTGAAAGGCGCCCGGAGAAGCCATGATCCAGAAGGAATCACGCATCGAGGTCGCCGACAACAGCGGCGCCAAGGAAGCCATGGTGATCGGCATCATGGGTGTCAGCACCGCGCGCGGCAAGTTCACCCGCGTGGCCATGGGCGTGGGAGACAAGGTGCTGGTGGCCGTGAAGAAGGCCCTGCCCAGCGGCGACGTGAAGAGCGGCGACAAGGCCACGGCCGTGATCGTGCGGACCAAGTATCCCACGCGACGCTCCGACGGCAGCTACGTCCGCTTCGACAGCAACGCCTGCGTGCTGATCGATGCCGAGGGCAATCCCCGCGGCACCCGGATCTTCGGCGCGGTCGCCCGCGAGCTTCGCGAGAAGAACTACATGAAGATCGTGTCCCTGGCCTCGGAGGTGGTCTGACATGCCGCGTCACGTTCGAAAGGGCGACATGGTCATCGTGACCTCGGGCAACGCCCGTGGCACGGTGGGCGAGGTGCTGGAGGTGCTCACCGACAGCGACCGCGTCATCGTGAAGGGTGTCAACGTCCGCACCCGCAACCTGCGGAAGACGCAGCAGCGTCCCCAGGGTGGGCAGGTCAAGCAGGAGTTCCCCGTCCACATCAGCAACGTGAGCCCCGTCGTCGACGGCAAGCCCACGCGTGTCCGCTTCGTCAGCAAGCCTGACGGCAGCAAGGTGCGCGTGGCGGTCCGCGGCGGCAAGGAGCTCCACACGCTTCGCAAGGCCCGCAGCAAGGCCTGAATCCGGAGTCCACCATGCCCACAGCCACCCGAAACGTTCCCCGCCTCCAGAAGGCCTACCGCGACGAGGTCGTGGCCAAGGTCCTCAAGGAGTTCGGGCTCAAGAATCCGCACCAGGCTCCTCGCCTGACCAAGATCATCGTGTCCACCGGTGTGGGCAAGCGGCTGGAGAACCAGAAGCTCAAGCCCGAGCACAAGGAGGCGGTGATCGACACCTACCGCAAGATCACCGGCCAGCAGCCGATCATGATCAAGGCCAAGAAGGCCGTGAGCAACTTCAAGGTTCGCGAGGGCTCGCCCAGCGCCTTCATGGTCACGCTTCGTCGTGACCGCATGTGGAGCTTCCTGGACCGACTGATCAACCTGGCCATCCCCCGCATCAAGGACTTCCGCGGCGTGAACGACCGCAGTTTCGACCGCGGCGGCAGCTGGGCCATGGGCCTGACCGAGCAGGCGGTGTGGCCCGAGATCAACATGGCCAACGTGACCTTCAGCCACGGCATGCACGTGAACATCGTCTTCGAGAACAGCAACCCCAGCATGAGCCGCTTCGTGCTGGCCGAGCTGGGCATGCCGTTCACGCGACCCGAAGAGAACGCCAGAAGCGCCAAGAAGGCCTGAACCGGAGAACCCCAGACATGGCCAGCAAGCGAACCTTCGTCAAGATGCAGAGCGCACCCAAGTTCAGCACCCGCAAGCGAAACCGGTGCGAGATCACCGGACGCGGACGCGGCGTGTACCGCAAGTTCCGCGTGTGCCGCCACATGCTCCGTGAACTCGCGCTGCAGGGCATGGTGCCCGGCATGCGCAAGGCCAGCTGGTGAACAGGAGAGAACCATGCCCCTGAACGATCTCACCGCCGACATGCTCACCCGCATCCGCAACGCGGTCTCCAACCGCGCGCGCCAGGTGATGGTGCTCGACAACAAGCTCAACCGCGGCGTGGCCAAGGTGCTGCACGAGGAGGGCTACATCCGCGGCTTCGAGACCATCGCCGATGGCCGGGGCGGACTGATCCGCCTGGACCTGAAGTACGGTCCCGACGGCAGCAGCGTGATCCAGTCCATCGACCGCGTGAGCAAGGCCGGGCGTCGCGTGTACACCGGCGTCGACGACCTGCCCAGGCCGCTGCAGGGCCTGGGCATCGTCATCGTCACCACCAGCCAGGGCGTCATGAGCGACCGTGCCTGCCGGACCGCGCGTCTGGGTGGCGAGGTCGTGGCGCAGGTCTGCTGAGATCCAAGGAGTCCACATGAGCCGAATCGGACGAAAGCCCGTGACCGTGCCCTCCGGCGTGAAGGTGAGCGTGAATGCCGCCTCGCGCACCGTGGGCCTTGAAGGCCCCAAGGGCAAGCTCTCCTTCACCCATCGACCCGAGGTGAAGGTGGCCTTCCACGACGCCCAGAAGGAGATCGTCTGCGAGATGGATCCCAGGCTGGTCGCCTCGGGTGCCAGCACCGCCGCCTGGGGCACCACGCGCTCCGTGCTGCACGGCATGGTCGAAGGCGTGCTCAAGGGCTACGAGAAGAAGCTGGAGATCGTCGGCGTGGGCTGGGGCGCCAAGTTGCAGGGCAAGAAGCTCGTGCTGGCGCTCGGCTTCGCCAACCCGATCGAGCTGCAGGTGCCTGCCGGCGTGAACGTGAACATCAACGGCGCCATCGTCGAGATCAGCGGTGCCGACAAGCAGGCCGTGGGGGCCTTCGCCAGCCAGATCCGCTCCCAGCGCAAGCCCGAGCCCTACAACGGCAAGGGCGTCAAGTACGTCGACGAGGTGATCCAGCGCAAGCAAGGCAAGGCCTTCGGCAGCTGATCCAGGAATCCAACCACCATGCCATCCGCCACCTACCTCAAGAATGTCCGTCGAGCCCGCCGCAGGAAGGGCCTGCAGAAGCGGATCCGCGGCACGCCCGAGCGTCCGCGCCTGAGCGTGTTCCGCTCGCTCAAGCACATCTACGCCCAGGTCATCTGCGACGTGACCGGCCGAACCCTGGCCGAGGCCAGTGACCGTGCCGGCAAGGGCGGCGACGTGAAGGCCAAGACCGACAGCGCCAAGCGCGTGGGTTCGGCCCTGGCGGAGCGTGCGAAGAAGGCGGGCGTCACCCAGGTGGTGTTCGACCGCAACGGCTATCTCTATCACGGCCGCGTGAAGGCGCTGGCCGAGGCCGCCCGCGAGGGCGGCCTGCAGTTCTGAACCGAGCAAAGGAACGATCATGAGCGGCAAGTTCGAAGAACGCGACAACGACTCCACCACGGTGGGTGTCTACCGCACCAGCGCCACGGTGGCCGGCGGACGCCGGTTCAGCTTCAGCGCCCTGGTGGTGGTGGGTGACAAGAACGGCAGCGTGGGCATGGGCTACGCCAAGAGCAACCAGGTCCCGCAGAGCGTGGAGAAGGCCCAGAAGGAGGGGCGCCGCAAGATGCGTCGCTACCCGCTCCAGGGCCGCACCATCCCGCATTCGGTCGAGGGTCGCTTTGGCGCCAGCAAGGTGCGCCTGGTGCCGGCGGCCCCCGGAACGGGCGTGATCGCGGGTGCCGCGGTCCGTGCCATCCTGGACATGATCGGCGTGCAGGACTGCCTGACCAAGTGCTACGGCAGCAGCAATCCCAAGAACCTGGTCAAGGCCACGCTGGCGGCACTGGACAAGCTCCGCACGCGTGAGAGCGTGGAGAGCCTGCGGGGCGTGACCATTGGCAGCACCGACGTGGAGGAAAGCATCCGCAAGGGTGCTGCCGCCATGCCGACGCAGCGCAGCGGCGAGAAGGCCCAGGCCCCGGTGAACACCGTGGGTGACGATCGTCGTGGCGGTCGTGGCGGTCGTGGCGGTCGTGGCGGTCCGGGTCGTGGCGGTCGCGGCGGCTTCGATGGCGGTGCGCCGTCTGCGCCCGCGGCCGTGCCGCCCGCGGCGGCGCCATCGGCGCCCGAGTCCGCAGGCGAGGCCCCGGCGACCTCGTGATGGCATTCCAGGTGAACGAAGACAGGAGATTCCCCCAATGATGATCCATGACATCACCGCCAAGGTCGGGGCCCACAAGAAGCGCACGCGCGTGGGCCGCGGCGAAGGCAGCGGCAAGGGCGGCACCAGCGGCCGCGGCCACAAGGGTGCCAAGAGCCGAGCCGGCTGGACCAGCCGTCCGGGCTACCAGGGCGGGTCCACCCCGATCGCCCGTCGCTTCCCCAAGCGAGGCTTCAACAACGCCAACTTCCGCACCGAGTACCACGAGGTGAACGTGCAGTCGCTCGAGAAGCACTTCGACGCTGGCGCCACGGTGGACACCGCGGCGCTGGTGGCCAAGGGCCTGATCGCCGACGCCAAGTTCCCGGTGAAGGTGCTGGGCAACGGTGACCTGACCAAGAAGCTCACCGTGAACGCGGCCAAGTTCAGCGCCGCCGCCAGGAGCAAGATCGAGAAGGCCGGCGGCACCGTCGCCGAGGCCGCCTGAGGAATCCCGCGTGCTGCAAGCCTTCGTGAACATCTTTCGCATCCCGGACCTGCGCAACCGGGTGCTGTTCACGCTGGGCATGCTGGTCATCTACCGCGTGGGGTTCTGGATTCCGCTGGTCGGCGTGGACCAGACGCAGCTGGCGGAGGCTGCCGCCAAGGCCAGCGAGAACGCCACGGGCTTCGGACGCATCGTGCAGTTCGCCAGCATCTTCTCCGGCGGCAGCCTGCAGCAGAGCACCATCTTCGGCCTGGGCATCATGCCCTACATCACCGCAGGCATCATCTTCCAGCTGCTCGGTCAGGTCGTCCCGGCCCTGCAGGAATTGAAGAAGGAGGGGGCCGGTGGCCAGCAGAAGCTCTCGGAGTGGACGCGCTACGCCGCGGTGGGGCTCTGCGTGTTCCAGGGCTGGATGTGGCTGAGTTACCTGCGCACGCAGAACCTGGTGCAGCCGCAGTTCGACCAGGGCACCAACCTGATCATCTTCTATGTGGCTGGGTTCTGCGCCCTGACCGCGGGAAGCCTGTTCCTGATGTGGCTGGGCGAGCAGATCGACAAGTACGGCATCGGCAACGGCGTCAGCATCATCCTGACCGCGGGCATCCTGGCCCGCATGCCCGACGCGATCGGCTGGGTGGTGGGCAACTTCGACCCCCGTCAGTCCAGCGACGCCGAGGGCACGATCGGCCTGGTGGGCCTGCTGCTGCTGGCGGGCGGTTTCGTGGCGGTCGTGGCGGGGGCCATCATCATCACGGTGGCCCAGCGCCGCATCCCGATCCAGCAGGCCAAGCACACGGTGGGTCGCAAGGTCTACGGCGGCCAGAAGCTCTACCTGCCGCTGCGGATCAACCACGCCGGCGTGATGCCGATCATCTTCGCCAGCAGTTTCATGATCTTCCCGTCGGCGTTCTTCGGCTGGATGGCCAGTTCGGCCCAGGCTGGCGGCGGCGATCCGGGCTTCATCGGGCGCGCCGGCATCTTCCTGGCCAACGCCTTCGACATGGGGGCCTATCCCTACGTCGTGCTGGAGATCGCGCTGATCTACTTCTTCAGCTACTTCTGGACCACCGTCCAGTTCAGCCCCGACGAGATGAGCAAGCAGTTGCGCGACCACGGCAGCATGATCCCGGGGATCCGGCCCGGTCCGTTCACCAGCGAGTACCTGGAGCGGATCATGGAGCGGGTCACGTACGTGGGCGCCGGCTTCCTGGCCGTGATCGCCATCATTCCCACGCTGGTCACCCAGCAGCTGGGCATTCCCTTCAACGTGAGCCAGTTTCTGGGCGGCACCGGACTGCTGATCGTGGTCAGCGTGGCCCTGGACGTGGTGCAGCGGATCGAGGCCAACCTGCTCATGCGGAACTACGCCGGCTTCCTGTCGGGCGGCGGCGAGCCCAGCGGTCCGCGCATCCGGAGTGCCCGCGCATGAGTCACGGCCCCTCGGGATTTCAGGGCACGGTGGTCGGTGACGCGATCGCCCGCAACGGGTGGGTGCGGCTGGACAGCGGCACCGATCGGCTTGGCGGTCGCGACCTGCAGCCGCGACGGCCGCGTCGTCCGGTGGCGGAGCTCCGCACGGCGGCGGAACTGGAGTGCATGGCCGAGGCCGGTCGTGTGGCGGCGCTCGCGTTGCGAGCGGCCACCGCGGCGTGCGTGCCGGGTGCCACCACGGCCAGCGTGGATGGCGCGGCGGCCGGCGTGATCGCGGCCGAGCGCTCCGAGCCCGCATTTCTGGGCCTTCGCACCATGCCTGACGGCCCGGCGTTCCCCTCGGCCACGTGCGTGAGCGTGAACGAGGAGGTGGTCCACGGCATTCCCGGCGAGCGCAGGCTTGTCGATGGCGACGTGGTCAAGATCGACTGTGGCGTGCGGCACCGCGGCTGGTGTGCCGATGCCGCCGTGACCGTGGGGGTGGGGTCGCTGCGTCCGGAGCGTGCGGCCATGGTCGCTCGCGCCGCGGCCATGCTCGACGAGGCGGTGGCCATGGTGCGTCCGGGACGAAAGTGGAGCGAGATCGCCCAGCGGCTGCAGGTCATGGCGCTCGAGGGCGGCTTCGGCCTGCTCACCGAGCTGATCGGCCACGGCATTGGCCGCGAGCTGCACGAGTGGCCCGAGGCGCCCAACTCGCTCAGCCGCAGCCTGCTGCAGCGCCGCGACTTCACGCTGCTGCCCGGAATGACCTTGGCGGTCGAGCCCATGCTGGCGATGCTCGGCGGCCAGCCGGTGCGACGTGACCAGGATGGACATCCCATGGGCATCGACACCCGCGTGGCTGCCGACGGCTGGACCGTGGTGGCGGCCAACGGCCAGCCCAGCGCCCACTTCGAGCACACCCTGGCGGTCAGCGCCACCGGTTGCCGCGTGCTCACCCGCCAGGAGGGCCGCTGACA
Organism: Planctomycetota bacterium; assembly: GCA_046048055.1. GTDB lineage: Bacteria > Planctomycetota > Phycisphaerae > Phycisphaerales > SM1A02 > SYAC01. The sequence goes on along the minus strand of JBJOGW010000042.1, from coordinate 17,705 downwards.
TGGGCAAGGACGACAAGATCACGCTCGACGCCGAGGTCACCGAGGCCCTGCCGGACGCCATGTTCAAGGTGCGCCTGCAGAACAACCAGGAGATCCTCGCCTACGTCAGCGGCAAGATGCGCAAGTTCTTCATCCGCATCCTGCCTGGCGACAAGGTCACCATCGAACTCAGCCCCTACGACATGACCAAGGGGCGCATCGTCTACCGGTACTGAGGAAGGAATCACCATGAAGGTCCGAAGCAGCATCAAGCGACGCACCCGCGACTGTCAGATCGTCGTCCGCAAGGGCAAGCGATTCGTCATCAACAAGAAGAACCCGCGCCTGAAGCAGCGCCAGGGCTGAAAGCAGAGGAGCACGAACCATGCCACGTCTCGCAGGCATCGACATCCCGGAGCGCAAGAAGATCTACTACGCGCTGCAGTACATCCACGGCATCGGCCCCAAGGTGGCCAAGGACCTGCTGGCCAAGGTGGGGGTGGACGGCGACCGCCGGGCCAACACCCTTGACGACAAGGAACTGGCCAGCATCGCCCAGGCCATCGACGCCGGCGTGGTGGTGGAGGGCGCCCTGCGTCGCCAGGTCAGCCAGGACGTGCAGCGTCTGAAGGACATCAAGTGCTACCGCGGCGAACGGCACCGCAAGGGCCTTCCCGTGCGTGGCCAGCGCACCCGCACCAATGCCCGCACCCGCAAGGGCAAGAAGCGCACCGTGGCGGGCAAGAAGGGCGTGAAGGGCTGATCGGCCCCCGCACAGGAGCAGAACCATATGGCAAGCAAGAAGAAGGTCCGAAAGAACGTGGTCAAGGGCATCGTGGTGGTGACCGCGTCCTTCAACAACACCATGATCACCGTGACCGACGTGAACGGCGAGACCCTGGCGTGGGACTCGGCCGGCAGCGTCGGATTCAAGGGCGCCCGCAAGAGCACCCCGTTTGCCGCCAGCCGCGCCGCCGAGAAGGTGGCCGGCAAGGTCAAGCGCCTCGGCATGCGCGAGGTCGAGGTGCGGCTCAAGGGACCTGGTCCAGGACGCGAGAGTGCCGTGACCGGCCTGCAGGCCAACGGCCTGAAGGTGCTGGCCATCGAGGACCACACGCCCATTCCGCACAATGGCTGCCGCCTGCCCAAGAAGCGGCGCGTCTGATTTGCGGGGCCGGTTGCGCCCGAGGGCGGCCGGCCAGTTGGAGGTGGGCCCCCGCGGGCCTACCATGTCGGATTCGTCACGCCCACCGGCACAGAAGGGATCCCCGGTCACCGGCCGGACCGGACCGATCCCGCGAGGCCGTCGGGCTTCCTTGTTCAGGACACGGCCGGACTCTGGAGACTCACCATGCACGTTCGTTGGCGCGGACTTGAACTTCCCTCTCGCGTGACCGTCGAGAAGAGCTCACTCACCCCCACCTTCGGCCGCTTCATCGCGGAACCGTTCGAGCGGGGCTTTGGCACCACGGTCGGCAACAGCCTTCGTCGCATCCTGCTCTCCAGCCTGGAGGGTTCGGCCGTGACCGACGTGAAGATCGCGGGCGTGACCCACGAGTTCACCAGCCTGCCGGGCGTGATGGAGGATGTCACCGACATCATGCTGAACGTCAAGCAGCTGGTGGTGAGCATGGAGGATGACGCTCCCAAGAAGATGCGCCTGCTGGCCGAGGGCCCGGGCGAGGTCACCGCGGACCTGATCGAGTGCGATGCCTCGGTGACCATCCACAACCCGGAGAAGGTGCTGGCCACCCTGACCGAGAAGCGGGAGTTCGCCATCGAGTTCACGGTGCAGAAGGGCCGCGGCTACATGCCCGCCAGCGAGCAGTGGAACGCCATGGAGGAGCAGGAGATCGGCGTGATCCCGGTCGATGCCGTGTTCAGCCCGGTGCTCCGCGTCCGCTACCGCGTGGAGGACACCCGCGTGGGCCAGCGCACAAACTACGACAAGCTGGTGCTGGACATCTGGACCAACGGCACGGTCACGCCGGACATGGCGCTGGTCGAGGCCGCCAAGATCATGCGAAAGCACCTGAACCCGTTCGTGCTCTATGACAACGAGGGCGACGAGTTCCTGCCGGACAACATCGCCCACGCCCAGGACAGCGAGGCGGACCTGTTCCGTCGACTGAACCAGCCCGTGGCGGCCCTGGACCTGTCGGTCCGCAGCAGCAATTGCCTGGAGAGCGGCAAGCTCCGCTGGGTCTGGGAACTGGTGCAGAAGACCGAGACCGATCTGCTGGAGCTGCGGGCCTTTGGCCGCACCAGCCTGAAGGAAGTGAAGACCCGCCTGGAGGAGCAGGGGCTTGGTCTGGCCATGACCCTGCCTGAAGGCTTCGAGCCCGTGACCGAGGAGGCCAAGGCCTGAACGGGCGCTTGGCCAAAGGAGACCGACCATGCGACACAAGATCAGTGGCAAGCAGCTCTGCATCAAGGAGGACCATCGCCGCGCGATGCTTCGCAATCTTGCGGCGGGACTGTTCGAGCACGGCCAGATCGAGACCACCATGGCCAAGGCCAAGGCGGTGCAGCCCTTCGTGGAGAAGCTGATCACCGCGGCCAAGACCAGAACCCTTGCCAGCCGGCGCCTCATCGAGAGCCGACTGAACGACCGCAAGGTGTTCGCGTGGATCGCCGATCCCAACGTGCCGGAGTCGCGCAAGGCGAGCGAGTTCTGGGAACTGCCTTCGGTGGACTCGATCGAGTTCAACCGGTATGGCGAGGTACGGAAGGCTCCGCGTCTGATCGAGCACCTGCTCACCAGGGTGGCGCCCAAGTTCGCGGATCGTGCGGGTGGGTACACCCGCATCGTGAAGCTGGACAAGCGTCGTCTGGGCGATGGCACCGATCTGGTGCTGCTGCAGCTGGTCGGTTCGGAGAGCGGCAGCCAGATCGGCGGCCGCGCCGGACACCGACGCAAGCGGGCGGACAAGCGGGCGGCCTTCGCGAAGAAGGCCAGGGAAGCGGCGGCGGCAGCCAAGGCCGCGGCCTGAGTCCGATACAAGGGACAGTCCCTTGTATCGGACCTGATGAATGCAGTTCAACGCACGCCCCGGCCCCTGTGGCCGGGGCGTTTCGTTTTGGCTTGCCGGTGGCTTTGCTCGGATGCGACCGCTGCGCTTTGCGTGATGCATCGTCTTGGCTGATACAGTCCAATAACTCAAGGCTCAAATGAAACCAATGAACTGTTGATATCTAGATATCAATGTCGTAGATTCCGGATCTAGGTAGTCCCGCATCAAAGATCCGAGATCCGACATGAGCCACGCCGACACCGCCACCGCCCGACCGCCTCACGTTGAAGGCCTGCTCGAACGCTTCAGCTACGACGACGACATCGTTCGCAAGTTCGTGTTCGTCACGCTGCTGTGGGGAGTGGTGGGCATGGCTGTCGGGCTGCTGATCGCGGTGCAGCTCACGCTTCCACAGGCGAATCTGGGCGAGTGGCTCAGTTTCGGTCGCCTGCACTTCTGGGGGTGGCGGCTGATCACCATGTCGGCGGCGCTCACGCTGCCGCTGGGCATGACGCAGTCCAAGGAGTGCGCGGAGCTGGAATGGCCCATCGACATCGCCATGGTGGCCGGAACCGTGGAATCCGGGACGATTCCCGAACTTGACGAGCGTCCCGCGTGCTGTCGGGCCGCGGAGATGGGACCATGATCGCCGTGAGCCCGCACACGCCACAGGACCGGGACGAGGCCGCCGCCTGGCCACCGGAGCGGATCCGATCCGATCGCTGCGCCCACTGCGGCGAGTCACTGCGGGAGCAGCGGCTCGACGGGGATCCGCGATTCTGCTGCGCGGGGTGCGCCGCCGTTTGGAAGTTGCTGCACGCGCACCATCTTGAGCACGTCTACGAACTGCATGATCGCGAGGGCGTGGCACCCAACCGTCCGGTGCCTGGCGGGATGCATGAGCACCTGGACCATCCGGCCTTCCAGGATCGGCATGTGGAGCGGATGGCGGACGGCACCCTGCAGTGCGAGTTCCGCGTGGATGGCATGCGGTGTGGTGCCTGCCTGTGGCTGCTGGAGTCGGTGCCGCGTCTGGTGCCCGGCACGCGAGGCTGTCGCGTGGACATGGGCCGTGGCACGATCCTGGTGCAGTGGCGACCGGAAGCGGTGCGGCTCTCGACCATCGCGGGCACGATCGAGGGCCTGGGCTACGGCGTTCGGGCGCTCGGCTCGCCCGTCTCGCGAGCCGCATGGCAGGCCGAGGACCGTGCCTGGCTGGTGAAACTGGGCGTGGCGGGCGCGATCGCCGGCAACGCCATGGCGATCGCATTCGCCCTCTACGGCGCGCAACTCGCCTGGATGGACCAGGGCACCCGCCAGTTCCTGCAGTGGACCAGCGTGGGACTGGGTTTGGTCTCGGTGGCGTGGCCGGGACGCATCTACTTCCGCAACGCATGGGTGGCATGGCGGTCGGGCCGACCGCACGTGGACACGCCGATCGCGCTGGCGCTTCTGGCGGGACTGGTCGGTGGGGCGGTGATGACGGCACTGGGCAAGCCTGGCATCTACGTGGAGAGCGTGACCATGCTGGTGTTCCTGCTGCTGGTCGGACGTTTCGTGCAGTTCCGGCAGCAGCGGCGCGCTCGGCACGAGGTGGAGTTGCTCTGTGCCCTGGTGCCGCAGGTGGCGCTGCGCCGTGGCGAGGATGGACGGCTGGAGCGGGTGCCCACCGACGCCCTGGCGCCGGGTGACACGGTCGAGGTGCCCGCAGGCGACGCGATTCCCGCGGACGGCACGCTGCTGTCGCCCGAAGCCCGGGTGGACATGCAGCTGCTGACCGGCGAGAGCCGTCCGGAGCGTTTCGAGGCCGGGGCCACCTTGCATGCCGGCACACGGGCCACGCTGTCGCCACTGCTCATGCGCGTGGAACGCACCGGTGGAGACACGCGGGCAGGCCACATCGCAGCCATGGTGGATCGGGCGATGGGCGAGCGGAGCGAGGCCGTGGAGTTCGCCAACCGCATCGCCGGACGGTTCCTGGCGGGCGTGGTGGCACTGGCGATCGTGACCGGTGTGGTCTGGTGGCAGATCGATCCGTCGCGCATGCTCTCGGTCTGCATGGCGCTGCTGGTGGTCACCTGTCCATGCGCCCTGGGCCTGGCCACGCCGCTCACCATGGTGGCGGGCATCGGCAAGGCGGCCCGCGCCGGCATCCTGGTGCGCGGTGGCTGGATCTTCGAGCTGCTCGCGCGACCCGGGACCGTGGTGCTGGACAAGACCGGCACGCTCACCGAGGGCCGAGCCGAGGTGGTCGGCGTGCAGGCCGTGGAGCCGGGCGACACCGGGCGACGGCTGGCGATGGCGGCGGCGGTGGAGCGAAGCAGCACGCATCCCGTGGGCGAAGCGGTGCGCGCGGCGGCCCCGGTCGCCATGGTGCAGGCGATGGAGGCCACCGACCGCGCCGAGTGGCCCGGCGAGGGCGTGACGGGCTGGATCGGCGACCACCATGTCGCCGTGGGAAGCGAGCGGCTCATGCGTCGCTGCGGCATCTGGATCCCTGATTCAGCCCAGCAGTCCATGCTCGAGGCGGTGGAGCGCTTCCGAACGCCGGTCCTGGTGTCGGTCGCGGGCAGCGTGCGGCTGGTGCTGTCGGTGGGAGACCGCCTGCGATCGGATTCGGAGCGGATGGTGCGCGGCCTGCGTGACCGCGGATGGCGGGTGCTGGTGGCTTCGGGAGACCTGCCCCAGATCACGCACGAGGTGGCCCGCCGCGTGGGCATGATGGATTCCGACGCCCACGGCGGCCTCTCGCCCGAGGCCAAGCTGGATCTGGTCCGGTCGAGGCGCGAGCGACCGGTGCTGGTGGTGGGAGATGGCGTGAACGATCTTCCCGCCATGGCCGCAGCGGATGCCGGGGTGTCCATGCGGCAGGGAGCGCAGATCACGCTGGACCGAGCTGACGTGGCCATGTCCGGCGGTGGCCTCATGCCGCTGCTCACCCTGATCGATGGGTCGGCCTCGGTGCGTCGCACGGTGCGGATCAACTTCGGCATCAGCCTGGCCTACAACGTGTTGGGTGGGGCCTTGGCCGTCACCGGCCTGATCAACCCGATCATCGCGGCGGTCCTGATGCCGCTCAGCGGCCTCATGGTCACGGCGGTGGCGTTGCGCATGCCGCAGTTCCGCGAGGTGCGAGCATGACGCTCCTGACGCTGGCGATTCCGGTGTCGATCCTGGTGGCCGCCGCCGCGGTGATGGCCTACATGTGGGCCGTGCGTGGGGACCAGTACGAGGATCTGGACACGCCGGCGCGGCGCATGCTGCTCGAGGATTCCGCGGTGCGGCCTCTGGGCGGGTCGCTCCACGGGTCTCCGCTAGACTCCGCCCGTGCTCCAGCAGATCGAGCAAGAGGAACGGAACGCGCTGGCGGCTGCAGAGGCTGCGGTCGATGCGGCGGCACTGGAGGCCTGGCGGGTGACGTGGATCGGCGCCAACGGTCGCCTGAAGGCGCTGATGGAGGGGCTGAAGACGGCCCCCAAGGACCAGAAGCCGGCGCTTGGCAAGCGCCTCAACGCCATGAAGCAGGCGCTCGAGGGCATCTTCGAGTCGCGAAGAGGGGCGGTGGGAAGCGCTGCGGCGGGGCCTGCCATCGATCTGACGGAGCCGGGCCTGCCGGCGGGTGAAGGCCGGCGGCACATCCTCAGCCGCACCATCGCCGACATCGTTCGGATCTTCGGCCGCATGGGATTCGAGGTGGCGGAGGGGCCCGAGGTCGAGGACGCCTGGCACAACTTCACGGCTCTCAACATTCCCGAGGGCCACCCGGCGCGCGAGCCCACCGACAACTTCTACATGGCCGAGCACGATGGCGTGCAGCGGCTGCTTCGCACCCAGACCAGCACCGTGCAGATCCGAGCCATGGAGGCTTGCAGGCCGCCGCTGAAGGTGGTGGCGGTAGGGCGCGTCTACCGGCCCGACACGCATGACGCCACCCACTACAGCATGTTCCACCAGATCGAGGGCCTGCACGTGGACCGGGGTGTCACCATGGTGGACCTGAAGACCACGCTCTGGCACTTTGCCCGCGCCTGCTTCGGTCCCGAAGCCGAGGTTCGGATGCGGCCGAGCTTCTTCCCGTTCACCGAGCCCAGTGCCGAGGTGGACATGAAGATGCGCATCAAGGGGCATTGGAAGTGGGTCGAGCTGGGCGGCTGCGGCATGGTGGATCCGGCGGTGTTGCAGGCGGTCGGCGTGGACCCCGAGGTGTTCACGGGATTCGCCTTCGGACTCGGTGTGGAGCGCATCGCGATGCGGCGGCATGGCATCGCGGACATCCGCTGGCTCTTCGAGAACGACGTGCGGTTTCTCCGGCAGTTCTGATGGCTCGCTTCCGGCCAGGCCTTGCGACGGCTCGCGCCGTGTTCGCCTCGGTGCTCATGGTGGGCATGGTGGCGGTGGTGGTGGCGATCCAGGCCCGGCGTCAACTGATCGAGGGCGAACGCCAGCCGCTTCCCGTCGTGCCGCCGCAGCCGGTCACGGAGGTGGTTCCGGAGTCGAGGGCCCCCGCGGCGCCGGAGGCGTCCGAGCCGCTGGATCCGGTGCGCGGCGCGTGGATGCAGGGTGGTGCCGCGGCGGCGGCGGCCCTTGAGGATCTCTCGCTGCGGGTTGGGAGCGACCCCGCGATGCTGGAGATGGCCCGACTGCAGGTGGAGGCGCTTCTGGCCGAGGGTCGTGTCCAAGACGCCGTGGCTCGCTGCGAGCGACTGCGGCAGGCGGTGGCGGCGGCGCCATCGCTGCAGTCGAGGGAGCCCGACGTGCTCGAGCAGCAGGCGCGGGCCCGCATCATGGCCGGCGAAGTGGAGATGCGGCAGCTGGAGCGTGACCTGAAGGCCAGCATCGAGGCGCGCCGCCTGATGGGCACGCCGGTCTCGGGGGATGCATGGGCCACGCTCGGCACGCTGCACAAGGCGCTCGGTGACTGTGTCGAGGCCGTCGCCGCGTACGAGCACGCCGTCGCAGGCGTGGATGCCCCGACCTGGATCCGGCTTCAGCGATTGGAGCCGTGGCGGGTGCAGACGCTGGCGCTGGTGGCGATGGACCGCGCGGATTGCCTGGACCTGCTGGATCGATCCGAGGCGGCTCAGGAGGCCGCCATCCGTCTTGCAGCGGATCTTGCGGTGGCCTTCGGCGACGGGCACCCGCTGTCACGGCAGGCGGCGGACCTTCGGGATCGGCTGATCGGCGAAGGGGGGCAAGGGTGATGCTTGTCCCGGCAGCGCATGCGGTGCCTCACGTGGTGTAGTCGGCGTTCAACCGGACATACGCCTCGGTCAGCCCGCTCGAAAGGAAGAAGTCCCGGTCGCGGCCCACGCCCACGTCGAGTTCAACGATCACGGTCTCGGCGGCAAAGGCGGTCTCGACGGCCTTGCGCTCCACCTCGACTGGGCACCCATTCGCGAACAGGGTGAGGCCTCCGGCGCGCACGCTGAGGCGATCCGGATCGACCGTGGCGCCGCTGCGACCGGCCGCCGCCACGATGCGCCCCCAGTTGGGGTCGCCGCCGGTGATGGCGCACCGCACCAGCGTGCTGGTGGCCACCGTGCGGGCGATCTGCAGGGCATCCGCCGGGGTCGCGGCGCCACGCACCCGAACCTCCAGGCCACGCGTGAAGCCCTCGCCATCCTGGACCACCATTCGGGCCAGGTCGCCGGTCACCTCGTTCAGGGCCCGCTGCAGCTGCCCCGTATCTCCGGCCGCACCGGCCGCGCCGCTGGCCAGGCAGAAGATGGAATCGTTGGTGCTGGTGTCACCGTCGATGGAGATGCGGTGGAAGCTGCCCTCGACGGCCTCGCGGAGCATCGCATCGAGCTCCGACGGCTTCACCGCCGCATCGGTGGTGACCACGATGATGGTGGTGGCCATGTTGGGGTGGATCATGCCTGCCCCCTTGGCCACGCCGGTCACGCGCACCATGCCGCCATCCATGCCGGCAAGGGTGCGCGTGCTCATCTTGGGCCGGGTGTCAGTGGTCATGATGCCGCGCTCGAAGGGCTCGCAACTACCGGCCTTGCAGGCCTGGGCCAGGCCGGGAATGGCCGCCGTGACGCGATCGATGGGCAGGCGATGCCCGATCACGCCGGTCGAGTTCACCAGCACCGCGGCGGGGGTGCAGCCGCAGGCGACCGCCACCGCGTCGATCATGGCCTCGGCGTCGGCCACGCCCTGGGGCCCGGTGGCGGCATTGGCGCAGCCCGAGTTCACGATGAGCGCCCTGCAGTGGCCGCGCGAGTCCCGAAGGTTGCGGCGGCTGGCCAGAATGGGGGCTGCGGCGAACGCGTTCGTGGTGAACATGGCCGCCGCCACGGCGCCGCCATCGCAACGCAGCAACGAGAGGTCGGGCGCTCCTCCGGCCTTGATGCCGGCCGCCACGCTGGCCGAGGTGAAGCCACGCGGAAACGACGGTGCCGGGACGGACGTCTCGGTCCGCACGGCGGTGGTCACGCCCCGTTCTCCACGTTCAGGTCGAGCACCATCGCCACCTCGTCGCACTGCTCCTTCTTGGGGCAGGCCGCGCAGTCCTTGGTGATCTTCTGCGGCAGGCTGTTGATGCTCACGGTCCGGAATCCGCATTTCTCGAAGAAGCTGCCCATGCGCGTGAGCACGAAGACGCGCTTGATGCCGAGACCACGAGCCCTCTCCAGGGAGAACTGGACCAGCTGCCGCCCGAGGCCCTTGCCGTGGAACCCTTCATCGATGCCCAGCGATCGGATCTCGGCCAGGTCGGCCTCGTACACCCACAGGCTGGCACAGCCCCGCACCACGCCATCCACCACCACCACGCCGAAGTCGGTGATGTGCTCCAGGATCTCGTCGCGCGAGCGAGGCAGGTTCTCGCCGCGCTCGCTCCAGAGATCGACCAGCCGGCAGATGGCATCAAGATCCTCGACCACGGCCTCGCGCACGCCGGTGGCGCCGCCGGGACTCCGTCGCTTGACCCGTCGGGCCGATCGCATGCTCCGCCGCGCCTCGCGCACCCGGGCCATCACCTGGTCGGGCGACGTGCCGCCCGGCACGCTTCGGCGGCCGATGGCCGCGTCCACCGTGAGGGACACGTACACGTCACGCTCCACGCGCGGCGCCAGCGCGGCCATCTCCTCCACGCGGAGCGCCTCGAGCGGCTTGCCAAGGCGTATGGCCTCGCGGACCAGCAGGCCCACCTGGCCGTGGGCCTCGCGGAACGGCACGCCCTTGCGCACCAGGTAGTCGGCCAGCTCGGTCGCGTTGGCATAGCCGGCCACCGCCGCGTTGCGGGCCCGGTCACGGTCCACGCGAAGTCCCTTGAGCACGCGGGGGGTGATCCGCAGGCACATGCTGAGGGTGTCCATGGCGTCGAAGAGCGGCTCCTTGTCCTCCTGCAGGTCCTTGTTGTAGGCCATGGGAAGCGCCTTGAGCGTGGCCAGCACCCCGGTGAGCGAGCCGATCACGCGTCCGGTCTTGCCACGGATCAGTTCGCAGGCGTCCGGGTTCTTCTTCTGGGGCATCAGGCTGCTGCCCGTGCTCACGTCATCGCCCAGCTCCACGTACGCCGCCTCGCCGGAGGCGTAGAAGATCAGGTCCTCGCTCATGCGGCTCAGGTGCAGCATGGCGATGCTGGCGTTGGCCAGCAGTTCGGCCACGAAGTCGCGATCACTCACGGCGTCCAGGCTGTTGGCCGAGGGATGCTCGAAACCCAGGTCACGCGCCAGCCGCAGGCGGTCGATGGGGTAGGCCGTGCCGGCCAGCGCGCCCGAGCCCAGCGGGCATCGCGCCACACGGTCCAGGGCGTCGCTGAAGCGGTCCGCGTCGCGCCGGAACATCTCGACGTACGCCAGGCACCAGTGGGCGAACAGGATCGGCTGGGCCCGCTGCAGGTGGGTGAAGCCGGGAAACACCGTCTCCTTCTCTCGCTCCGCCAGGCCAAGCAGGCCCTCGTTGACCGCGTCGATCTCGGCCAGGCGTTGCCGGATCTGCTTCATGCACCAGAGGCGCAGGTCGGTGCTCACCTGGTCGTTGCGGCTGCGGCCCGTATGGAGCTTCTTGCCCAGATCACCCACGCGCGTGACCAGCTCGCGCTCCACCCAACTGTGCACGTCCTCGTCGCGGGCCTTGGCCAGCAGCCCGGGATCCGCGGCGGCCAGCGCCCCGATCTCGCGCAACGCCTTCTCCAGCCGGGCACGTTCGTCGCCGCTGATGACCGCGGCGCGGGCCAGCGCCGCCGCCCACGCGATCGAGCCCTCGATGTCCTCCTGCACCAGGCGGCGATCGAAGGGGAGGCTGTCGTTGAAGGCGCGGAACAGCGCGTCCTGGTCGCCCTGCACGCGACCCTGCCAGATGGCGGCGGTCACCGGGCGGCCCCGCCCTTCACCTTGGGCCCCAGGCCCAGGAGGGCACGGATGCGGCTGGGCAGCGCAAAGAGGCGGATGAACCCCTCGGCATGCCGCTGGTCGTACACCTGGTCCTGTCCAAATGTGGCGAAATCGTGGCTGTAGAGCGAGTTGGGGCTGCGCCGCCGCAGCGCCACCGCACTTCCCTTGAAGAGTCGCACGCCGCACTCGCCGGTGAGCGGCTGGGCCAGCGACCGGACAGCCGCCTGCAGGCTCTCGCGCAGCGGGCAGAACCAGCGTCCGTCGTAGACCACGCGGGCGAACTCCAGCGCCAGGTCCTCACGCCAGCGCATGCTGTCACGGTCCAGGACCAGTTGCTCGATGCCGCGCAACGCCTCCATGAGCACGGTGCCTCCCGGTGTCTCGTAGCAGCCCCGGCTCTTCATGCCCACCAGCCGGTTCTCCACCAGGTCGACCCGGCCCACGCCGTGGCGACCGGCGATCTCGTTGAGCGTCTCCAGCAGTGCCACGGGCGGCAAGCGCTTGCCCTGCACACTGACCGGCTCGCCGTGCTCGAAGCCCACCACCACCTCCTCGGGGGCGTCTGGGGCGTCGACCGGGTTGGTGGAACGCATCCACACGTCCTCGGGCGGCGCGTTCCACGGGTCCTCCAGGGCACCTCCCTCGTGGGAGACGTGCCACAGGTTTGCGTCGCGCGAGTAGATCTTGGTGGCGCTGGCCGCGCAGGGAATGCGGCGCTCGGCCAGGTACGCCAGCATGGCCTCGCGGCTGCGGAGCTGCCACGCGGGATCGCGCCACGGCGCGATCACCTGCAGCTGCGGGGCCAGTGCCGCGAACGTGCTCTCGAAACGCACCTGGTCATTGCCCTTGCCCGTGCAGCCGTGGGCCACCGCGTCGCAGCCGTGTTCGAGCGCCGCCTCCACCTGGGCCTGCGCGATGCACGGCCGCGCGATGCTGGTGCCCAGCAGGTAGCGGCCCTCGTACATGGATCCGGCCTGCACCATCGGGAACACGAAGTCGCGCAGGAACGTCTCGCGCAGGTCGCGCACCTCGCAGGCCTCCGCGCCGGTGGCGCGGGCCTTCTCCTCGATGCCAACCAACTCCTCGCTGCCCTGGCCCACGTCGGCCACGAACGCGACGACCTGGCAGCCGGGGTAGCGGTCCTTCAGCCATGGGATCACGCAACTGGTGTCCAGGCCACCGGAGTAGGCCACGCAGATGCGGCGGGGCGTGCCGGCGGTGGCGGGCGCGGTGGCAGGGGCGGGAGCCTTGGTGGCGACGCTCATGGGTTCACTCCGGGATGCGGGCCGCGGCGCGGCGGGTGCGGACGAGAGGATCGCTGCTGGGACTTCCCAGCAGGTTCAGGAGCAGTGCATTCTGTGCGTGCATGCGGTTTTCCGCCTGCTCGAAAACCACGCTCCGGGGACTGTCGATGACCTGATCGGTCACCTCCTGGCCCCGGTGGGCGGGCAGGCAGTGCATGAAGAGGGCGTCGGATCCGGCCACCGCCATGAGCTCGGGCGTGATCCGGTAGGGCTCGAAGGCGCGGAGCCGCTCATTGGTCTCGGGCTGCCCCATGCTTGTCCACACATCGGTGTACACGGCAAAGGCGCCCGCCACGCGCGAGGGATCGTCGGTGATCTCGATGGACGCGCCACTCCGGCAGGCGCGGGCCTCGGCCTGCCGCACCACACCGGCGTCCGGCGCCATGCCCGGGGGCGTGACCACGGTGATGCCGCAGCCCATGGTGGCCGCCATCTCGATCAGGCTGTGACAGACGTTGTTGCCGTCACCGACCCACGCCAGCCGGTGGGCCTGCAGGTCGAATCCGCGCTCCAGCAGCGTGAGAAAGTCCGCCAGCGCCTGGCAGGGGTGATGCAGGTCCGAGAGGGCGTTGATCACCGGCACGTCGGCGCTGGCCGCCAGTCCCTCGATGGTGGCGTGCCGCAGGGTGCGGGCGACGATGCAGTCGCACCACCGCTCCAGGTTGCGGCCGTAGTCCTCGACGCTCTCGCGCACGCCGATGGGACGCTGCTCATGATCCAGGTACACCGCGGTCCCGCCAAAGCGTGCGAAGCCGATCTCGAAGCTCACGCGCGTGCGCAGCGAGGGCTTCTCGAAGAGCATCACGATCGCGCGCTGCGCAAACACGTCCCGCCAGGGCCGGTAGTCGCGTTTCAGGCCACGGGCCTGCTCGAGCAGGGCCCGCACCTCGTGGGGCGCCGCATCCAGCACGCGGGTGAAGTCCTTGGCGGCGAGTCTGGGCGTGGTCTCAGACACGGGCGGTCTCCGGAAGGGGGGCGGGATCCAGGCGCGTACCCGGGGGGTCGGCGTCGGCAAGTCTGGCCAGCACGGTAGGGTCGCTCCAGCCGCAGACCAGCACCGGCACGCCAGCCACCGAGGCGGCCTCCAGGGCACCGCGCACCTTGGCGATCATGCCGCCGGTGACCTGACCCGTCTCGATCATGGCGGCACAGGTGGCGGCGTCAAGCCGAGGCACCACGTGACCCCGTCCATCGAGCACGCCGGGCACATCGGTCAGCAGCACCAGCCGCTCGGCGCGCACAAGGCGCGCCACCGCGGCCGCGGCCTCGTCGGCGTTCACGTTGAGCGGCTCGCCCTGCGCGTCCATGGCGATGCTGGAGAGCACCGGCACGAATCCTTCCGCGAGCAGCGATGTCACGAGCAGGGGATCACCGCCGGACAGTTCGCCCACACGCCCGGGGTCGAAGTCGAAGCGGCGGCTCAGGGCGGCCTGCAGCAGGCCGCCGTCGCCCAGGCTCAATCCCACGGCGCGCACGCCGCGACGGAGCAGCTGCCCCACCAGTCGCCCGTTCATGCAGCCGGCCAGCACGCCCTGCACCTGCTCCATCTGCTCGGGCGGCGTGATGCGGATGCCATCGCGCTTCCGCGAGACCATCCCCAGGCGCTCCAGCTGGCGATCCACGGCCTTGCCTCCGCCATGCACCAGCACGGAGGCACGCGACCGCACCGCGTCCGCCAGCGCGTCGAAGGTGGCCGCGTGCGCCTGCGGCTCGTCCAGCAGGGCGCCGCCCAGCTTGATCACCAGGGGCCTCATGCGTGCGATCGCTCCGTCTGGGCTCGTGGCAGTCCCTCGGTCTCGGTGCAGCCGAACCGGATGTTCATGCACTGCACGGCCTGGCCCACGGCGCCCTTGAGCAGGTTGTCGATGGCGCTTACCACCAGCAGGTGACCGGTGTCGGGATCCTCCGCCAACCCGATGTCGCAGAAGTTGGTCCGCTCCACCGCGCCCACCGACGGCCACGTGCCCGCCGGCAGCAGGCGCACGAAGGGTTCGCCCCCCATGGCCGCCCGCAGCGCGTCGCGCGCGGTCGCCTGGTCCTTTCCGGTCGCAAGTTCCGCATGGATGGTGCTCACGATGCCGCGATCCAGCGGCAGAAGGTGCGGTGTGAACAGCACGCGGCAGCCGGTTTCCTGGCGCATCTCGGGCTGGTGTCGGTGCTGCAGCGGGCTGTAGGGCTGGTAGCTGACCTCGCAGAAGAGGCTCCGGATCGAGGGCGATCGCCCCGCGCCGCTTGCGCCCGAGGCGCTGTCCACGATCACGGGCCGGTCGGTGCGGATGACGCCCGCTCCCGCCAGCGGTGCGAGCGGCAGGATCACGCTGGTCGGGTAGCAGCCTGCGCAGGCGATCAGGTCGGCCTGTGCCAGTGCCTCCCGGTGCAGCTCGGGCAGTCCGTAGACGGCGCGGTCAAGCAGTGCGGGTGCCGGATGATCGAATCCGTAGTGGCGCGGGTAGGCGGCAGGGTCCCGAAGGCGAAAGGCCGCCGACACGTCGATCACCACGATGCCGGCCTGCAGCAGGGCTGGGACCAGTTCGGCGCTGGCCTCATGCGGCGTGCACAGGAACACCACGTCGGGCCTGTCGGCCACGATGGCGTTCACGCTGGCGGCGCGCACCGCAAGGTCGACCACGCCGCGAAGCCGCGGGAACAGCTCGGCGAGCGCGGGCTCGCCCTCGGCGGCGCGCTTGCCGCTCCCGAAGAGTGCCGCGATCTCAGCCTGGGCGTGTTCCGCCAGCAGGCCCGCGAGTTCGGCGCCGGTGTAGCCGGCCGCGCCCACGATGGTGGTCCGGATGGTGGAGGGCATGGGGGCTCCTAGCGGCGGCCCGGCCTTCGGTTGCGGTCGCCGCGCAACATGGATTCCATGCGGCGTGCCACGGAGCGGGCCGCGGCGGGACTCTTGCACGCCAGGAAGATGGTGTCATCGCCGGCCACGGTTCCCAGAGAGCCCTCCACGCGCGTCCTGTCCAGTTCCACGGCCAGAGGCGTGGCATGTCCGGTGCGGGTGCGGAGCACCACCATGGTGCCTCCCACGTGCACGTGCAGCAGGTATGCCCGAATGGCGGGGGCCAGGTCGCTGGGTGCCGTCTCGGCCTCGCCTGGCATCCGCCACCCTTCGGGGCCCTTGACCACGCCCAGATCGGCAAGGTCGCGGCTCAGGGTGGCCTGCGTGGTGCTCACGCCGCTGGCCCGCAGGCGCTCGAGCAGATCATGCTGGCTGCCCACGCCACCTTCGGCGAGCAGCCGCTCGATCCATCGTCGCCTCTCCAGTCGCACGCTTGACATGGCATAATTATGCAGCGATATGCACGCTGCGTCAAGGCAGGCGCCCCCGCCTCACTCGCCCTGCGCCGCCGATTCCGGCACCTGCAGGCGCTCGCCGCCCGGTTGCTCGTCGCCGTCGTCCTCGGGCTCGTCCTTGGGCGGCTTGGCGCCGCTGGCCGCTTTCACGGCCTCGGGGTGCTTGCGCTTCCAGGACTCGATCTTGGCCCGGTCCGGCGCAATGATGGCGGTCAACCGCTTGCCGGCCAGCTTGGGAGCGCTCTCCAGGCGGCCCAGTTCGCACAGTTTCTTCACCACCTCGTCCACCTTGGCCTCGCCCAGGGCCCGGTGGGCAAGTTCGCGGCCTCGGTAGTTCGCCACCAGCTGCACCTTGTGGCCTTCCAGCAGGAAGCGGAGAGCCTGCTGCACGCGGATCTCCACGTCGTGCGGGTCGATCTTCATCGACCGGCCCAGGCGGACCTCCTTCATCTCGCTGCCCTTGGTCTTCTTGCCCTGCCGATCCTTCTTGCTCTGCTCGTACTTGTACTTGCCGAAGTCCATGATCTTGCAGACCGGAGGGCGGACATCGGGGGCGATCTCGACCAGGTCCAGGCCGGCTTCCATGGCGCGTCGGCGGGCGTCGTCGGTCTCCACCACGCCCACCATCTCGCCGTGCTCGTCGATCAGGCGGACCGGGGTGATCCGGATGCGGTCGTTGATGCGCGGGCCGAAGCTGGATTCGGGACGGCCCATGGGCGGACGGCGTGGCGGAAAGGAGCTAATGGCAGGTACCTCTGGCGACGGTTGGATGCAGAACGACCGCGCCCGCCGCGTCGCAGGCGGCGAGGGACGGAACCGGATTGACCGGAGCGACTCGGGCCGACACGTTCAAGCGAACCATGCCGGCACGGAGGGAGCGATGGACATGCAGTCAAGGTCCTCGAGTCGCGGAGTGGCCTGGGCACGCGCCCACGCCGGAGCGGTCAAGGTAGCCCGGCGCGGGGGGGCGACGCAAGCCATGGAACCGCGGAATCCCCGTGATTTCGCGTTCGTTCAGGGTTGCATTCGCTCGGCCAGGGTTCGGGCCCCGCGGCTGGCGGCCTCGTCGGCCACCGCCTCCACGAAGGCCTCCAGCGGCATCTCGCCCGCGTTCTCCGCCTTGCCGCGCAGCCGAACGCTCACCACGCCGCCTTCCGCGTCGCGAGGTCCCACGATGGCCATCACGGGAACCTTCTCCTCGGCCGCGGAACGGATGCGGCCCTGGATGCGTTCGCTGCTCTCGTCGAGCGAGGCGCGCAGGCCGCGCGCCGCGAGCGCCGCGTGCACCTGCCGCGCGTACGCCGCGCTGCGCTCGCTGATCGGCAGCACGCGCACCTGCTCGGGTGCCAGCCAGAGCGGAAACGCCCCGGCGAAGTGCTCGATCAGGCAGCCGATGAACCGCTCCATGCTGCCGAATGGCGCACGGTGGATCATGACCGGTCGGTGGGGCTGGTTGTCGGCGCCGGTGTAGGACAGGTCGAATCGCTCCGGAAGGTTGTAGTCCACCTGCACCGTGCCCAGTTGCCAGCTGCGGCCGATCACGTCCTTCACCACGAAATCGATCTTGGGACCGTAGAAGGCGGCCTCGCCCGGTTCCTCGCTGAACGGCACGCCGAGCGTTCGGGCGGCGGTGCGGCAGGCCTCTTCGGCCTTGTCCCAGTTGGCCGGGTCGCCCACGTACTTGGCGCTGTCCGGGTCACGCAGGCCCACGCGCACGCGGTAGTCGCTCATGCCCAGCGTGCCGAAGATGAGCTTGACCAGGCTCA
>JBJOGW010000041.1:0-23917 GCA_046048055.1 Planctomycetota bacterium | reverse complement strand
CCGCCCGATGCGCGCGACTTCGACGACGCCTGCAGCGTGACGTTCGACGATCAGGAAGGCGTCTGGGAACTTGGCGTGCACATCGCCGACGTGAGCCACTTCGTCACGCTGGCTTCTCCGTTGGACGAGGAGGCGCGTCGCCGTGGCAACAGCGCCTACCTGCCGCGACGCGTGGTGCCCATGCTGCCCGAGACCCTCAGCAACGGCGTCTGCAGTCTGCAGGAAGGTGTGCCCCGCCTCTGCAAGAGCGCCTTCATCCGGTTCGACCGGAACGGCCGCGTGCTCGACGAGCGCTTCGCCCAGACCGTGATCCGCAGCCAGAAGCGGCTCACCTACCTCGAGGCGCAGAGCCTGATCGACGGCAAGCCCGCCGAGGCGCGGCGTCATGCGCGCAACGACACCGAGCCGAGCGACGAGCTGGTGGCGAACCTGCGTCTGGCCAACACGCTGGCCCGCCTGCTGCAGCGACGGCGACGCGCCCAGGGACAGCTGGTTCTCGAACTGCCCCAGAGCGAGCTGGTGTTCGATGCCCAGGGTCACGTGGTGGATGCGGTGCCCGAGGACGACGCCTTCACGCACACCCTGATCGAGATGTTCATGGTCGAGGCCAACGAGGCCGTGGCCCGGCTCTTTGCCCACATGGAGGTGCCGCTGCTGCGTCGCATCCATCCGCCGCCCAGCTTCAAGGACCTCGAGGAACTTCGGGCGTTCGCGCGGACCGTGGGATTCCGACTTTCCGACGAGCCCGAGCGGCAGGACCTGCTCGCCTTGCTCGATCACACCCGCGGCAGCGACTCGGCGCGTGCCGTTCACTTTGCGGTGCTCAAGACCCTTGCCAAGGCCAGCTACGCCCCGGCCCTGATCGGTCACTACGCGTTGGCCAGCCAGCACTACGCCCACTTCACCAGCCCCATCCGGCGCTATCCCGATCTCACCGTGCACCGGTCGCTCGAGGCATGGCTGGAGTGCACCGACAACGGCCGCTCGCCACCCGGAGGCCGCCGTCGGGGCGCGATCCGTGGCACCCTCGAGGCGGATCCTCGCTGTCCGCCGGAGCCGGTGCTGGCCGAGATCGGTCGGCGATGCAGCGAGACCGAGGTGAACGCCGAGGCCGCCGAGCGCGATCTTCGCACCTTCCTGGTGCTGCAATTCCTGCAGCGAACGCAGATGGGCCAGGAACTGGATGGCGTGGTCACCAACATCGCGCCTGCTGGCGTGTGGGTGAGCGTGGGACGCTTCCTGGTGGATGGCCTGGTGCGGTTCAGTGCCCTGCCCTCAAGCCGGGACAGGCCGGACCGATGGACCGTGAACGAGCGCACCGGCCGGCTGGTGAGCGTGCGCAGCGGCGCCAGCATCGGACTGGGTGACCGCGTGAAGGTGGGCATTCAGGCCATCGACCTGGCCAGCCGCACGCTGGATCTGGCCATCACCGCGTTGCCGCGACAGGGGCCAGCCACCTCGGGCACGCAGGCCGACGAGCGCCGGCTCGCGGACCGCGATGCGCGACGGGACCTGCTGCACCGGGACGTCACCTCGTCTCGCCGCGGCCACAAGCGCGGATTCAAGCAGGGTCGTCGCGGCCGCAAGGGGCGGTGAACACGACGCGCTCAGAATGCGGCGGCATCGCGCATCCGCACCACGAACTCGGTGCGGCGTCGCACGCCCATCTTTCGATAGATCCGCCGCACCAGCGTGTCAACCGTGTAGAAGGAAAGGCCCAGATGTTCGGCCACCTCGTTCAGTGTCCGGCCTTCGAGCAAGGCCAGGGCCACCTCTCGCTCGCGAGGGGAAAGGCGCAACACGCCACGCGTCGCAGCGGATGGGTCACCGTCGGTTCCGGAGCCTGATCCGCCAACACCCAACCGCAGCGGAGGCATGGGCTCGGGTGGCTTCTCCATGGGCACGCATCGGATCGAGACGTGCAGATGCAGGGTTCCACGTCCTCCCGATGTGGCTGAGCCTCGCCGCTGCAGCTGGTCCACGAACTGCGTGACGGCATCCAGTCGCCGGTTCAGCTCCGCATGCTCCAGCGGCGAGAGGGTGACGTCGCAGGCCTCCAAGCGGATCCCGTCACGCTCGAGCGCCTCTGCGGCCATCGGGACCGATGCCGCCGTGACACGATCGTTGTGATCCAGCAGCACGCGATGGAGCCGCTTGCGGGCGTCCACCACCTGGGGACTGGAACCGTTCAGGTGACCATCAAGGCTGTGAGTTGCCACGCGATAGCCACCCATGCGTCGGCCGCGGGCCGCCCGCATCCACTCCACCAATCCCGCCGCCTGCAGGCGATCGAGCGCGGACACCACGTCGGCCACCGGAAGACCGCTCTCCTGCGCAAGATCCGCAGCAGATGCGGTGCGACCGCCACGGCGCAGTCGCTCCCACAACGACAACGCCGTTGCATCCTGCACGAGAGCTTCCAAGCCCGGAGTCGTCACGCCCATGTTTCCTCGGAAGGTAGAACCTTAACACGATCGGTCCCCAGAGACCGTATTCAGCAAGGTTCCTGACCGAGGATAGCAAGATTCCGCAATCTGTAACGCGACTTCGTGATGCATCGTGCATTGGGTCGACGCTCGCCAATCGCTTGGAACGCACTCGAGGCCGGATCCCGACGGCATCTGGCTGAACCTCCGAGGATGCCGGATCCCGGTTCCCGCTTTGCCTTAGCACCTGCGAATCACGGTCCGAGAGGGCGTCGGGTTTGACTCCGGGGATTTCTCGGATGCCATCGCGCATGCCCAGCCTGGGCGACCGCTTCGAACTGATCGCGACCACTGGCAACTTCATCTGGGGCGGAACGCTGGTTGCACCGACCCTTCCTGAAGGCCTGTCCTGGCAGGTGAGCGTGGAATCGAGCACGCTGCAGGGCTACAACGGACAGTCATTGGTGGCGACCGTGATTCCCGCGCCTGGAGCGGTTGCACTGGCCAGCATCGCGGGCCTGGTCACCATTCGACGCAGGCGTTGATCGCGCGGGCACGGCCCATCGCTCACATGGGAACCGGGCATGCCCCCACGGTGGCCTTCGGCTGCAGCACCAGGCACTCGTGCAGGAAATCCTGCATGGCTGCCATGGCCCGGCGCTCGGCCAGGGGGCAGAACTGCATGCCGCCCTTGGGATCCGAAGCCTGAGGATTGGTGAAGGCGTGGCCTCGGTGGCCAAACACCATCGCGTTCCAGTCGCAGCCACGCTCGGTCATCTCGCGACCAAAGGCCTCGAAATCCGCCGGCCTGGCCATGGGATCGTTCCAGCCATGGCAGGCCAGCACGCGGGCGTGCATGGGCCGTGGTCCGGCTTGAACCCCTGTGGGCGCGTGCAGCAGGCCATGGAACGACACCACACCCTGCACGCCTGATCGTCCGGCCCTGGCAAGGTCCATGGCGCACAGCCCGCCAAAGCAGAAGCCGATCGCACCCATGCGGTGCGCATCCGCGAGCGGATGGTGCCTGGCGAAGTTCCACGCGGCGCTCGCCCTCCGAAGCAGCATGGCCCGATCCTTCATGAAGGGGGTCATGAGCGCGCTGTTCTGCTCGACCGTGCCACCACGGCGTCCCTTGCCGTACATGTCCACCGCCACGCCCAGGTAGCCCAGCCGCGCCAGGTGTTCCGCCTTGGCCTGGGCGAAGTCGTCCTGGCCCGCCCACGCGTGGAACACGAGCACCGCGGGGCGAACGCCGGTCGTCGAAGGATCATGGGCCACGTAGGCCTCGCACACCACGTCGCCATCGGCGTAGTCAAGCCGTTCGGTTTCCATGCATCGCAGGGTAACCGTGGCCCGGCCCGTGCGGACCTCCCGCCGCCTGGCACGTCACGGCACCGGCCTTGCGATCCGCGGAACTTGCGGGAAAAAGGTCCACGGCTTCGCGAAGACGAAGAGGACAGCGTTACCGTGCATCGGCTCGACACGGACAACGCCGCACGAGGCGGCAGAGGAGGGATGACCATGGACGGTTCCAGGATCCGCGCCAGCGCGGTGCGCATGGTGGCGGCATGCGCCGCGTGGGGCGCGATGGTGGGCGGGGCGCCGGCGGACACGGATGGTTCGCCGGCGCCCGCCGGCGGCGCCTACAGGGGCTGGCAGCGATCCGCGTGGAGGGAGGCGGCATCGCTGCAACCGCCGGCCGACGCGGCATGGGCGATCGGTCCGGCGGTGGCCCTGCACCAAGGCATGCTTGCCGTCGCGCCAGCCCGTGATTGGGATCTGGGTCACGACGTGGGCGGCGTGCAGGTGTACAGGCGAGCGGGAAGCCGCTGGAGATCCGTGGCGCAGATCGCGCACCCGGCTGGCGAGGCTCGATCGCACCTTGGGGCGGCGCTGGCCCTGTCGGACACCGAGCTGGTCATCGGCGCGCCTCACGACAGTGATGGCGCGTTCCAGGCTGGCGCCGTCTTCGTGCATGCCGTGCGACACGACCAATGGCCGCTGGTGACCACGCTGCGACGCCCACGGCCTTCGACCAGCGACCTGTTCGGCACCGCGCTGGCCTTCGATCACGGCACGCTCGTGATCGGTGCGCCCAAGGCCGACGAGGGTGGCCTCGACACGGGCGCGGTCGAGGTCTTCGAGCGGGACGCGATGGGTGCGTGGATCCACACCCAGACGCTGGCGCCACCGGATCCCGCCACAGGCATGCTGTTCGGCATCTCGGTGGCCCTGAGCGGTGAAACGATGCTGGTGGGCGCTCCCGGCGATTCGGCACAAGGTCCCCTGGCGGGACGCGTGCACCTCTATCGCCGCATCCGCGGATCGTGGCGGTGGGATGGCTCGGTGGGCTGCCCCGCTGGCCCGCGAAGCTGGTTCGGAGCCGCAGTGGCCGCTTCAGACGGACTGCTGGTGGGCGGGGCTCCGCGAGCCACGCGTCCCGGAGCCTCCCGCTCGCACCTGGACCGTGGGGCCGCATGGGTCATCGAGCGCGTGGCCGGATCATGGCGATGCACGGACATGCTCGCACCGGGTGCGTGGCGCGAAGGCGATGGGTTTGGCGCGGCTCTGGCCACGGATGGCGTCCGCGTGGTCGTTGGCGCCACCGCGGACAGCGTGCGCGGTGACCTGAGCGGTTGCGCCTTCGTGTTCGAACGGGATCCCGCGGATGGCTGGCACGAGCAGCGACTGGATCCGCGACATGCGGGCGACTCGGCCCTGATCGGGCACGGCGTGGCGGTGGACGGCCCATGCATCGCGGTGGGTCGCTTGGGTGATCCCGAGGCGGACCCGGCACCCGGTTCGGTGACCGTGTTCGAGCGCGATGGTCCTCCGTTCGATCCATCCGGGCCTCATGTCCCCATGGCGACCGAGCGGGCCGCGGACATCGCTCAGCCGGTGGCCCCTGGCATGTAGTGATGCTCGATCACGGCCCGCCACTGCTGCATGGTCTCGCATCGGATGAAGGCCTCCTTCACCGCCTGCGGAGAGGGATGATGGGCGGCGAACTTGATGCCGAACTTGCGCATGCGGCGGCCGGCGCTCCGCTCGCCATGGATGGTTTCGGCAAAGGTGCAGTGCCGCAGCAGCGCCTGCCGCTGCTCCGCCAGCGATGGTTCCCTGGCCGGGCGGCCTGCCATCAGGTCCCGAGCCTGCCGGAAGATCCATGGATTGCCGATGCAGCCACGGGCCACGCTCACGGCCTGCACCCCGGCAAAGTCCAGCATGGCGAAGATGTCCTGAGCGCTCCAGATGTCCCCGCTTCCAAAGACCAGGCGATCCGGACGGCGGCGCACCAGGTCTCGCAGCACCTCCCACCTGGCGTAGCCCTCGTACTTCTGCACCACGGTGCGCCCATGCACGGTGGTCCAGGCGTAGCCCAGTTCGTAGGCCGCATCGAACACGCGCTCGAAGAGCGCCGCCATCTCCGGCGTGTCGTCCCAGCTGCGGCGAAGCTTCACGGTGCATGGAACGGTGGCCGGCACGGCCTGCCGCACCGCGCGCAGCACATCCACGGCGGCCTGCGGCTCACGCAGGAAGTGTCCGCCGCGACTGCTCGAGCGGATCTTCTTCACCGGGCAGGCCATGTTCACGTCGACCACGTCGTAGCCCATCCGCACCAGCAGATCGGCGGCGGCGGCCATCTCGTCCGGATGCGTGCCCATCACCTGCCCCGCGATCGGATGATCGTCCAGTCCCGCCACGCGATTGTCCTCCACGTCACCAAGGCCGCACTCGCTGGCGATCAGGTCGGGGTCCTCCTTCCGGCGGCCCTTGCCCCCAAGCAGCAGCGTCCGGTCCAGCAACGCCTCGGTGATGCAGAACGGCGCCCCGTGCTCGCGCGCCACCAGACGCATGGCGCCGTCGCTGTATCCGGCCAGTCCCGCCTGGAAGAACGGCGCGTCGAAGCCGGGCACCAGCGCCGGGATGCGCGGATCCATGCTCGTGGAACGGGCGATCTCCTCCGGCGGCGCCGACAGGGCTCGCTCAGGCCGCGGCAGAGGATTCAGTTCCACGCTCATGGCGTCAAGGATAGCGCCGCGGGCTATCCTGCCCGTTCGCATGACGCGCGCCGTGCTCACGCTCCTGTGCCTTCTTGCCGCATCGGGCTGCCGCGCGGTGCCTTACGAACCGCAGAAGGCCACCCGCCGCTATCCATCGGAACTGGAACAGGGCTCGGTGGCCCAGGTGCAGGTGATCCCGGGTCCGCACAGCATCAGGCTGGTCAATGCCACGGCCACCAGCTACGGCACCTTCGATCTCTGGCTCAACCAGCGGTACATGGCCAAGGTCGAGGCCCTGCCCAGCGGCCGCACCGTCGAGGTTCCCCTGGACACCTTCTGGGACGTGCGGGGCGAGGGCCCGTTCCAGGGAGGCTGGTTCCGCTACTACCAGCCCACGCCCATCGTGCTGGTGCAGGCGCAGATGGATGACAAGAGCCCCCTGATCGGCTTCGTCTGCACGCTGCCTGAAGTGGTGCGCGAGCGCTGAGCCAAGCCGGCCGCCGTCAACCCGCCAGCCCGTCCACACTCCAGCCCGCGCGGTAGGGCTTGCGAAGCAGCGCCGACGCGGCGGGCTCCTGCGGGAAGGCGATCGCCTTGGCGTCGTACGTCAGGTCGCGGTTCGGGAATCGGCTGGCCGCCGCCCCCACGCTCAGGCTCTCGCAGAGCAGGCCGGCGAAGCCAAAGCCCGCTTCGGGCTTGGCCTTGCCAAAGCACCCGTCGATCCAGTGGTGCCAGTGGTTGCGGCGATCCAGCCTGGGCAGTTCCAGTTTCACGGCCTTGGCGGAGCGATCCCACATGAGCGGCTCATCGGAGAGCGTGATCTGGCCGTCCTTGTTCCGCTCAGGATCGAGCGGGCAGAGCATCACGCCCTTCTCGCCGATCACCACCACCGCGTTGCCTCGGATGTCCACGCCCTCGGGAATCCCCAGCGAGGCATTGGTGGGCCTGCGACCGCCGTCGTACCACGTCAACTTCACGCCACCGGGCATGGTCCGCTCCGTGGAGGCGTAGGTGAGCGTGATGGTCTCGGCCGCCGGGTACTGGTCCTCGGTGCCGTCGTTGGCATCCACTCGCACCTGCACGGGATACGTGAGCCCCGCGGCCAGAAAGGGATAGTCCAGGATGTGGCAGCCCATGTCGCCGAGTGCGCCGCATCCAAAGTCGTAGGTGCCACGCCACATGAACGGGTGATACGCGTCGGGCACATACGGCCGATCCGGTGCCACGCCAAGGAACAGGTCCCATGCCAACCACTCGGGCACGGGCTGATTGTTGGTGGGCCGTGGACCGCCCTGCGGCCACCACCCCATCGGGCGGTCGCTCCATGCGTGGATCGACTCGATGCGTCCCACCCGACCCTCCTGGAGCAGGGCCAGCTGCTGGCGGCGGCCGATCATGGCCGATCGCTGCGTACCCATCTGCGTGACCACCTTGGGATGCGCCGCGGCGAACTCGGCCAGCCTGCGGTTCTCCAGCGCCGAGTGCCCGAGGGGCTTCTGGCAGTAGACATGCTTGCCCAGCTGCATGGCCCGCATCGAGATCGGCGCGTGCATGTGGTCGGGCGTGCTGATCACCACGGCATCCACCTTGTCACCCAGCGTGGCCAGCAGTTCGCGCCAGTCGCCGAACCATGGCGCGTCGGGAAAGCGTTCCCGCAACTTTGGGCGATGTCGGGCATCCACGTCGCAGACTGCGGCGATGTGCACCCCCGTGTGCGTGGCGATCTCGTTCAGGTCGCTCCAGCCCATCCCCCCCACCGCGATCTTGGCCACGCTCAGTCGCTCATTGGCACCGACCGTCCGGCCCCAAGCCAGTCGCGGCATCAGCGGCAGGGCCGCCAGCGATGCCGCGCCCCTCAGGAATCGGCGACGCGTCAGCACGTCCGGGGAAAGACGTGCCGGGGTTGCCTGCGGAGCGGTCTGTGGACGAGTGGAGGCGCGAAAGACCATCCGGAGAGCCTACCGCCCCGGCCCCACGGTCCGGATGGAGAAAGCCGGATGCACGTCAGTTGCCAGCGGTTGCACCACCGCCACGGCCGCCTCTGGTGCCGTCACCTCGCTGCCTGTCACCACCGTCGCGGTCCCCTCGCATGCCGCGCATCAACTCGCGTCGCTCGTCGCCTTCGATGATGCCGTTGCCATCCTTGTCGGCTGCCTTGGCGGCCTCTCGAGCGTCCTCAGGCATGTCACGGATGGTCCAGCTGCCGAACGGGCCTTGCCAGCGACCGTCGTCCCGACCGGTCCCCTGCGGAAGTTTGGCCGCCTGCTCGGGCGTGAGCAGTGCCGCCAGGCGGGTGACGTAGTTGTCCGTCATTTCGCCACGCTTCTCGTAGAGCTCGTCGGCGGGATCCTGCGGCGGCCCATCAAAGAAACGTCCGCCCCCGTAGAGCAGTCCCGCGGCCCGCACCGCCTCCTCGCGCAGCCGCTCGGGCTCGCTCTTGCGGATGGCCTGGGCGATGCGCTGGTTCATGGCGTCCAACTCGGTCTGATAGAGCGCAGCCAGTTCTTCCGCCGACTTTCGGCTCTCCGGATCGAGGTCCTCAAGTTCCATCACC
The DNA here is from genome assembly GCA_046048055.1 of Planctomycetota bacterium. Lineage (GTDB taxonomy): Bacteria > Planctomycetota > Phycisphaerae > Phycisphaerales > SM1A02 > SYAC01. Next base: position 14,933 of record JBJOGW010000041.1, on the reverse strand, counting down.
GTCTCGAACGCGCGGTTGGCCCGTGTGGGCCGATACACGCGTCCATACGCCGCCGAGAGGGCCGCCCGCTCCACCTTGGCGCCCTGATCGGCGGGCAGGGCCGCCACCACCGCCTGACGGGCCTCCTCATGAACGTTCCGGACGGCGTTGCGAAGGTCGATCATGCGCTCCGCGATCCGCTCCATCTCCCTGGCATCACCCGCCTGCATGGCTTTCAGGGCCCGCACCTCGTTCTGCGCCAGGTACTCGTTGCGGCGCCGCAGTGCCTCGTCCAGACGAATCTCGTACTGGTCCAGGATCTCGGTCAGGGCATCGACGCTCTCGCGAGGCAGGTCGGCCTCGTCGATCACCGTGAACAGGTTCACCCCCTCGCCGCTCAGTCGCCCGCGGGGCAGCGTCTTCTCGCGCCGCAGGAAGCGGTCGAAGGCGTCCCACTGGCCAACCTGCGACTCCTTCAGCGACGCCTTCACGCCCGCCATCACCTCCTGATCCATCTGGCTGCGTTCCTTGCGCCACGCCTCGGCGGCCTGCACCATCTCGGCGGCCACGGCGCGAGTCTGCGCCGCCTCGCCGCTGGCCTCGCGCTCCTGCTGGATGGACTCGCTCATCTTCTGCATCTGCTCGCGGAAGTACTGACGACGCATCTCGGGCGGAAGCTCGCCACCCGCCTCGACGGCCATCTGCTCCAGGTCCGCCTGGATCTTCTGGAACGACTCCTGGAAGCGTTCTCGCGTGCTGCCGCCCATGAAGGACTGGAACATCCGCCGCATCAGTCCCCGCTGCTCCTCCTGCGCGGCATCCGAGGCCTCCGAGAATCGGGTGTCGTAGTCGGTGACCAGCGACTCCACCACCGCCACCTGCCCCTCATCCAGACCCAGCTCATCGCGCATCAAGACCACGTCGCGCCGGCCCAGCAGCGGCTGGAACTGCTCCCGGATCTCGGTGACCGCGTCGAGCGACCGACCCATGGGCCCGAACATGCGACCACCGCGCCCGCCGCGGCCGCCGCCCGGCGGACCCCCCTGGGCCATGGCGGCGGAGTCGATCAGGCAGAGTGTGAGCACGGTGATCAGCAGGGCTGGGAAACGAGGCATGATGCGAGCAACGTTCATGGGACAGAGTTATTGAATCGAATGAGATCGGATGCAGCAATCCGGCGGATTGTCCGATAAACAAGCATCACTCAGCAACAATCGCCTCCGATCGCGGTTCACCTGACTGCCCTTCCATCCGAATCTGTATCGGAGCACGCAGCCTTTCAGCACGCCCAGCCGGATCCCATCATGTACGTCGTGAGTCGAGTCCACTCCATCCTGCGCACGCTGCTGGCCGCGGCGTGCCTGATCCTGATCGCCGCACCCGCCACCGCAGGCTGGACGTCGCAAGGCAAGGTCAACGCCACGCCCCCGCTGCTCAACGAGAAGTTCGGCATCTCGGCCGCCGTGGATGGTGACTGGATGGCGGTGGGTGCCAGCGAGTCCACGGTGGGCATCGCGCGGGCCACCGGATCGGTGCACATGTTCAAGCGCAACGGCGACGCGTGGGAGTTCAAGCAGACGCTCTTCACCCGCTCGCCGCTGGTCTTCCAGATCTTCGGTTGTGCCGTGGCGTTGCGCGGCAACACGCTGGTGGTGGGTTCCTGGGGCAGCAACTCCTTCGCGGGCCGGGCTTTCGTCTTCACCCGTGATGGCAACGACACCTGGACGCAGACCCGAATGCTGGAACCGCAGGATCCACAGCCTTCCAAGCCGGCGCTGTTCGCCTGGTCGCTGAGCATGGACATCCCGGCCGATGCGCCACCGGTGATCGCGGTGGGCCGACCCAACGACGGAGATGCCAGTCACGGCGCGATCTACGTGTTCGAATTCGTCGACGGGGACTGGAGCCAGGTGGCCAAGCTGGCCAGCCCCAATCCGGTAGCCGCGCAGCAACTGGGCACCACCGTCTCCGTCCAGGGCGGACTCATCGTGAGTGGCATGCCGCGCGCCGCGCGGGCCGACGCGTTCCGCCGGGTGAACGGGGTCTGGACGCATGACGGAACGCTCTCCTCCTCGGTGCAGACCCCCGGTGATGGGTTCGGCTCCGCGGTGGCCAGTGGCGGCACCTTCGCGGCGGTCGGAGCGCCCACACGAGGCACATCCGGCCTGTCCAAGACCGGTGCCATCACCATCTTCGAGCGGACCGAGACAGCATGGACCATCGGGGCCGAGATCTCGCTGCCAACGGGTCGGAGCGGCGACAACTTCGGGTACGCGTTGGCCGCCACGGCAACCGGTCCCGGCAACCTGCCCCTGGTGATCGTGGGTGTTCCTGGATACGACCTGCCGCAGGCCGACTCCGGCGTGGCCATCGCGTATCAGCGGAACTCGGGCGGCTGGGCCCGCATGTCGACCGATCTCTGGGCCGCGACCGCCATCCGTGGGCAGTTCGCGGGCAAGGTGGTGGCAGTCTCGGCTCTTGGCCGTGAGGCGTTGCTTTCGAGCGATCTGCCGCGCGGGTCCATCGGCGGCGCCTTCCCCATGGTGTGGCGCGACGACACGTCGGGATCCAGCGTGGACGAAGAGGGCGACTCGGGCGGAAGTGGCGGTGGATCGGGACCCTTCGGGGGCACCGTTGGCGGCAGCACCGGAGATGATGTTGCTGGCGGCGGTGGTACCGATAGCGGTGGCTCCGGGGGCAATGGCACCGGCGGCGGAGGCACTGGTGGCGGTGGATCCGGTGGCGATGAGGATCCGCTCGGTGGCGGTGGCGAGATCGGCTCCAACCCCGGCAGCGGCGGTCGGCCCCGTGCACCCAAGCAACTTCCCCCGCTTGCCGCGGGGTTCGGCCGCGTGACCGACACCATCGTGATCGACACGGGCGCGGAGCGATCGATCGTGGGGCTGCAGACCGACGGCATCCAGCGCTTCGAGGGCCCGCAGGTGCAGGTGCTGGCCACCTACCCGAGCAACTGGAACCTGGAAGTGACCGGCGACGTGAACGGCGATGCCAGCGGCGACCTGGTGTGGCGCGACGGCGACGGCAAGATCCGCACCTGGCTGCGCGATGGAACCGCCTTCCTGGCCAAGAAGCAGTTGCGGGCCCTGGATGCCGGCGAGCGGGTGGTGGCCGCGATGGACTTCGACGGTGACGGCGTGCAGGACATCGTCACCCGCGCGGCGGACCAGCGGCAGATCCGCGTGCTGCGCATGCGGGACGGCGAACCCACCACCGAGTTCTCCTTCAACATGCCCGGCGGCGGATGGAGCGTGGTGCCGCACGCCCTGGACTTCGGAATGCTCATCCGTCACGGCCCCTCGGGCACGGTTCGTCGGGTGGAGCGTGACCCCCTCACGGGCGACATCACCATCCGGGACGCTCCGTCGCCGTCTCCCTCCACCCGCATCGAGGGCATCGGCGATGTGGATGGTGACGGCAACCTGGACATGGTCTGCCGCGATCCATCCGACGACGCGATCGCGATCTGGCGCATGGACCGGCAGGGCAACCTGATCAGCGCCCGCGACACCGGCCTGGATGGCGGCAAGTGGAAGGTGGAGGCCGTGCGCGACTGGGACAACAACGGCTGCGACGACCTGCTGGTGAGCGAGGGCGGCAGCGGTCGCCTGATCGTGCTCTCCATGCACTTTCAGGGCGGTGTGGTCAAGGTGCTCAAGAGTCGTGTCATCGCGGACATCGGCGGCGCACGCGTGGTGGACGTGACGCTGCGCTAGGCAGGCTCACGCCGGTGTCGCAAACGCCCGGCGGGCGCCGCCCAGGTTCATGCGCAGGAATCCCTCGTCCAGGAAGCACGCGATCTGCCCGGTCGGCACGCCCCCGGTGCGTGCCTGCTCGCGGACCCAGGCGCCGTAGGCAGGCAGGGCCTCCGACTCGGGCATGGCCACGACCTGCCGAAGGCGTTCGCCCTCCTGCGCCACGCGGTCCCGAGCCCGCCGAAGAAACCGTTCGCTGTCTGGTGCCGAGTTGGCCACGTGACCCCCGTGGGTGAGCCACAGGTCGGTGGGCCGGGCCGCCAGAACCCGATCGAGGCTGGCGAGCCATGCATCGGGTTCGTACTCCGGCGGCGGCGTGGGCACGGCGATCCACTCGCTCTGCGGCACGCGGATGCCCGCAAGGTCACCCATGAACGCGTGCGTTCGCGCGCCGTCGTGAAGCATCCAGACCACGTGGTGCCGCGCATGCCCGGGTGTGAAGAGGGGCGTGGCGTGTGCGCCCAGGATCGATATGGTCACGCCATCCTGAGCCGGCACGATGCGATCGGGCAAGATCGGTCGCGGATCCCCGTAGAAGCGGTCGTAGGCGGCACCGTGCACGCGTCGGCTGCTGGCGATCAGCTTGCCCGGATCGACCAGGTGGCGAACGCCGAAAGGGTGCACGTGCACGTGGGCACCCGCTGCGGCCAGATGACCCGAGGCACCGGCATGGTCGAGATGGATGTGGGTCAGCAACAGGTGCTGCACGCGGTCCATCGGGACGTGGTGGCGTTCCAACCCGGCCTCCAGCGTCGCTCGCGTGGCCGCCGGCCCGCACTCCACCAGCAGCGCGCCCTGCGGCACCCGGACCAGGAAGGCGAGAGCCGCTTCGGGAAGGCCCAGATAGCCAACATCGATGGGGTGGATGCCCAGGGCCTCCGATTCCATGGCGGTGCAGGGTAGGCGGGACCGGGCTGTGTCCGGACTGCGTCCGAACGTGGCGGCCATGATGGCCAGCCAGATGACGTGGCCGCGTCCGTTCGCCTTCGCGTGCATACTCCAGTCGTGATGGACCTGCTCCAGATCATCCTGAGCCTGCTCGCGGTGGCCGGCGTGGTGGCGATCATGCTGCGATCCCGACCCGGCACCACGGACACCGCCGAGGCTGCGCAGCGGCAGGCCGAGGAGTCCAGGCAGTCCGAGGCCAGGCTCACCGAGGCCGTCCGACGCTCGGAGTCCGCTTCGCGCGAGTCGATCCTGCAGATGGCCGGCGAGCTCCGAAAGGACCATCGCGAGGCGGCCGAGGCCCTTCGTGCTGCGGTGGACACGCGCCTGCACCAGGCCCTCGAGAACACGTTACGGCGACTGTCCGAGATGCAGGCCCTCACGCAGCGGCAGATCGGCGAGGTGCGCGAACTCACGCAGAAGAAGCTGGACGAGATTCGTGCCGACAACGAGAAGCGGCTTGAGCAGATCCGCGGCACGGTGGACCAGAAGCTGAACGAGACGCTGCAGACGCGGCTGGGCGAGGTCATCAAGCAGGTCAGTGAGCGGCTGGAGCAGGTCCACCAGCAGCTCGGCCAGGTGCAGACGCTTGCCTCGGGCGTGACCGATCTGCAGCGCACCCTGGCCGGCGTGAAGACCCGTGGCGTGTTCGGCGAGGTCATGCTCAAGGCCCTGCTGGAGGAGTTCCTGCACCCGAGCCAGTTTGAGTGCAACTTCCGGCCCAACGCCCGCCGCGCCGACGCGGTGGAGTTCGCCGTGCGCCTGCCCAACCGTGGCGAGGACGGCGAGGGCGAGCCGGTGTGGCTGCCGATCGACGCCAAGTTCCCGAGCGAGTCCTACGAGCGCCTCATCCATCATCATGAGCGAGGCGAACTGGAGGCGGCCGAGATCGAGCGGCGTCAGCTGCTCACGTCGGTGCTGGGTTTCGCCCGCGACATCCGCGACAAGTATGTGGCCCCGCCCCGCACAACCGACTTCGCCATCCTCTACCTGCCTCTGGAGAGCCTCTTTGCCGAAGTGGTCCGCGAGCCGGGGTTCATCGAGCGCGTGCAGTCGGAGTGCAAGGTCACGCTGTGCAGCCCCACCACGCTGGCCGCATACCTGAACGCGCTCAAGATGGGCTTTCGCACGCTGGCTGTGCAGCGGCAGAGCGCCGAGATCGGGCGGCTGCTGTCCGTGGTGCGCAAGCAGTTCCAGTCCTTCGGCGAGGAACTGGCCAAGGTGGAGCGCAAGCTCGAGGAGTCCCGAACCGCGATCGCTCGCACCGTCAAGCGCACGCGTCTCATGGACGGCAAGCTCAAGGGCATCGAAGCCGCCGAGGAACTCCAGATGCAGGCCATGCTTCCCCTCTCCGAGGAGGAGGGCTCCGTCGACGAGGCCGATGATCCAGGCGACTGAACGGCGCCACCTGGCTCACATGGCGCTTCCCAGCCCCATGGCGCGCCGCCACGAACTGACCTGGCCCAGGTGCATCTGCAGGTGGCTGCCACACATGAACATCATGGCGGCGCCAAGCGTGGGCAGCATCTCGGTCATGCGGCCCCCCATGGGGTTGGGCTGCTGGAACGCGCTGTCCGGCACGGCGGGCAACGCGTCGGCCAGCACCCCGTAGCGCTCGACAAACCGGCGCATGACCGCTTCCTTGCCCGGATACCGACCATCCTGCTCCACGCATGGTGCGCCATTCTTGAACAGGTCCTCCCAGCCAGCATCGAGCGGCTGAACCAGGTCCTGTCGACCGATCAGGGCCAGGCCCTTGTCGGCGTAGATGGCCAGATGGCCCATGTTGAACAGAGCCGAGTTCATCCCCTTGGGCGGCATGTGGCCGAACGAGTCCGCCGGAACATCCTCGCAGAGCTTCTGTCCATAGCCGATGGCCATCCGAAGTCCTGCGGCGATCATTGATCCGATGCTGGTCTGGGTCATCCGCGGATGCTAGCCCGAGCCAGCGTGCCCGTGCGGCTACCCCCCGATGAAGCGGTCGTACACGCCGCGGGCCACGTCTCGATCCGTGCAGCGGCCCACGATGGCGCGTCCATCGGCGAACACCGTCAGTTCCAGGGGCTGGCCATCCGCCGAAGCCTGCAGCGAGCCGACCAGTCGGTCGCCCTCCATGCGAAACGCGCCATGCGCCGCCAGGCGTGCCGCAAGCGCTCGCAGGTCCACGCCCCGACCGCTTCCGCTGGGCGGCAGCACCTGCACCGCGCCACGTCCGCACAGGTTCACCACTCGTTCGCCTTGACGCTCCAGAAAATCGAATCGCCGCTGGCCGCAGCAGGGACAGTCCGGATCGGGCGGGATCGAGACGGCCGTGACGCGATCCGCAGCCAGATCCATGCTCCAGAGTCGACGGTCGACCAGGTCGGCACGGCCCGCCAGCAGTCGGAGCACCTGCACCGCCGCCCACGACGCAGCCAGGCCCACCACCGGCCCCAGCACACCGGCGGTGTCGCAGGTCTCGAGCACGCCGGGGCCAGGCACCTCGGGCAGCAGGCATCGAAGGCAGGCCCCGCCCGGCATCACCGGCATGCAACGGGCCTGCATGGCCACGGCGGCGGCATGCACATAGGGCACGGCCTCGCGCACCGACAGATCGTTCAAGACCAGCCGGGTCTCCATGTTGTCGAGCCCGTCCACCAGCACGTCGGTGCCGCGCGCCAGATCGGCTGCGTTGTCCGGTCCCAGGTGCTCCACGCACGCGTGCAGGCGAGCCTGCGGGGCGATGTCACGCACACGACGCGCCGCCGCCTCGGCCTTGGGCACGCCGCGGCGTGCGTCCTCACTGGTGAACAGCACCTGCCGGTGCATGTTGCCTGGCTCGACCACGTCACGGTCCACCAGCGTGAGCTGGCCCACGCCCGCCCGGGCCAGCCACTCCACCAGCACGCCCCCGAGCGCACCGCATCCCGCCACGAGCGCGTGCGAGGCGGCCAGACGGGCCTGGCCCTCCGGACCGAGCCATGGAAGCAGTTGCTGCCGACGATGCACCTGGCTCACGCCAGACATGATCCCGCGCCGGCCATCATGGAGAAACGCCCGCAGGCCGACACCTGCGGGCGCTTCAAGTTCTCCGGGCCCGACCCGATCACCACGCGAAGTGGGCGAACGCCTTGTTGGCGTCGGCCATGCGGTGGGTGTTCTCCTTGGTCTGGATCGCCTTGCCCTCGCCCTTGGCGGCGCTGTACAGCTCGCCGGCCAACTTCAGATGCATGGGCTTGCCCTTCTCGTCGCGCGTGGCCTCGAGGATCCAGCGGAAGGTGAGGCTCTGCTGACGGCGGCGGTTCAGCTGCATGGGCACCTGGTAGTTGGCACCACCGACGCGCTTGGAGCGCACCTCGACCACCGGCCTCACGTTCTCAAGGGCCTTCTGGAAGACCTCGATGGCCGTGCGCGGCAGGTTCTCCGGCTTTTCCTTGTCCAATTTCTGCTGGATCGCGTCGAACGCCGCATAGACGACCTTCTGGGCGGTGGCCTTCTTGCCGTCGTACATCAGGCAGTTGATGAACTTGGCCACCGTGGTGTCCTGGTAGCGGGGATCGGGCTGAAGCTGCTTCTCGCTGTGCGTGATGCGTCCGCTCATGGCGGTTCCTCCTGGTTGGCTCGGCGATTCCCACTGGAATCTCTCGTTCACCGCGGGTCGGGCGACATGCCCGGAGGTCGAAGCCCGCGATTACTTGCCGAATCGGGTTGTGGCGCCGTGGCCGGCGCCGGATCGGTCCGGTGAAATCAGGTCACTTCTTCTTGGCAGCCGCGGCGGCCTTCTTCTTCACGCCATAGAGCGAGCGACCCTTCTTGCGGCCGTCCACGCCCAGGCAGTCCAGGGTGCCACGCACGACGTGATATCGCACGCCGGGCAGGTCCCGCACGCGACCGCCGCGCACCAGCACGATGCTGTGCTCCTGCAGGTTGTGGCCTTCGCCGCCGATGTACGCCGTGACTTCCTTGCCGTTGCTCAGGCGGACGCGGCAGACCTTGCGAAGCGCCGAGTTGGGCTTCTTGGGGGTGACGGTCTTGACCTGCAGGCACACGCCGCGCCTCTGCGGGCAGCGGGCCAGGTCGCGCACCTTGCTCTTGGCGGGCTTGTCGCGGCGGGGGTTGCGAACGAGCTGGTTGATCGTGGGCATTCGGAAGTCCTGCGGGTGAAGAATCCGGCTTGTAGAGGGCCGGATCGGCGAGTGTAACCGAAGCCGGGAGGCCGCCGCAAGCATGGGAGGACTGGCACCTCTCGCCCCATTCCGCTTGCCCACGGACGGACTCAGGCCTGGGCGGCCCCGGAACGTCGCAGGGACTCGATCGCGGCCACCGCCAAGGCATCACAGCGGCTGTTTTCGGGGTGGTCGTTGTGTCCTCGGATCCACTCCGGCCGAAGTCGGTGGGTCGCTCGCAGCGCGTCCAGCCTTCTCCAAAGGTCCTCGTTCTTGACCGCCTTCCTTGCCGCCGTGCGCCATCCCCGGGCCTTCCAGCCATCCAGCCACTCGTTCAAGCCCTTCACCACGTACTCGCTGTCGGAGACAAGCCGGACCGTGGAACCAGCCGGAATGGCCTCCAGGCCCCGAATCACCGCCAACATCTCCATCCGGTTGTTCGTTGTTCCCTGCTCCCCACCGCTCAGCTCCACGGTGCCCTCCACACCCGGCCCTCGCAGCAGAAACGCCCAGCCCCCGGGGCCCGGGTTGCCGCTGCAGGCGCCGTCCGTGAACAGTTCGTAGTTGGGCATGGCGTGGCCAAAGGTAAGGGATGCGACAAATCCCGACGGAGCATGCTCTTGAGTCGTTGTACGACCGCGAAGGTCAGTTATCGGAATTGCAGTGACCTTGACATGAATGGCCGTTTGGTTACCTTGCGGGACTCGCCGGAGCGAAACCTTTCACCCGCGAGACATCGAGGACGCCATGCAACCATGTTTCCGCACGTCTCCAGGTCGCACCCGACGCCGTCGCGCCCACCATGCGATCAAGGCGGCACACACCGTGCTCTGCCCGAACTGCGGCACGGCCAAGCGCCCCCACGCCGCATGCTCGGGTTGCGGCTACGTCCGGCCTGGTCTGCAGGTGAAGACCTCCCGCGTCGGAGCGTGATCCATGCGGCTCGGCGTGGATGTCATGGGCGGCGACAACGCCCCTGACGAAATCCTCAAGGGCTGCCTGCAGGCCCTTCCCAAGCTCCCCCCCGAGGACGAGCTCGTTCTGTACGGCGATCGTCGCATCATCGAGGAGACGTTGAGCGAACGCGGCGTGCGTGACAGCCGCATCTCCGTTTTCGGCACCTCCGAGGTGATCGGGATGGATGAGCCTCCTGTGGACGCGATCCGCGGCAAGAAGGACGCCAGCCTTGTGGTGATGGCGCGCCATGCGGGCCCCAAGGCCGCGAACCGTCTCGACGCCATCGTGAGCGCCGGCAACACGGGTGCCATGGTGGGCGCCGCTCAGATGTACATGCGGCGGCTGCCCAACGTGATCCGGCCCGGCATCGCCGTGACCGTGCCCACGTTCGCCGGTCCCGTGGTGCTGGTGGACGTGGGCGCCAACATCGAGCCCAAGCCCGTGCACCTGGCCCAGTACGGCGTGATGGGCGAGGCCTTCGCCAAGGCGTTGGTGGGCATCGAGCGTCCGCGCGTGGCCATCATGAACGTGGGTGGCGAGGAGCAGAAGGGCACGGACGACATGCGGCTGGCCCGGAACCTGCTGCGATCGGCCGAGGGACTCAACTTCACGGGCTTCGTCGAGGGGCGCGGCGTGTTCGACGGCGAGGCCGACGTGGTCATCACCGATGGCGTGGTGGGCAACGTGATGATCAAGCTGGCCGAGGGGCTCTCCAGCGGCATCTTCCGGGCCCTGGCGCGCGAGGTGCTGGAGATCGATCCGGAACTGGCGGCACGCCTCGAGCCAGTGGTCAAGAGCCTCTACGCCAAGCATGACTACCACGAGTACGGTGGCGCTCCCCTGCTCGGCGTGAACGGCGTGTGCCTGATCAGCCACGGCAGCAGCCAGGCCCGCACCATCATGAACGCCATCCTGCGCATGCGAGCCTTCGTGCTCAGCGGCGTGAACACCACCATCAGCCAGCGGCTGGGCGAACTGCGGGGCGTGGGGGCCGACGCCGAGGTGCCTGCGTGAGCCATGCCACCGGCGCCGTGGGCGTCCGGATCGCCGGAACGGGAAGTGCGGTTCCGGAACGGCGCCTGACCAACGACGACCTGTCGCGCATGGTGGACACCAGCGACGAGTGGATCGTGCAGCGAACGGGCATCCGCGAGCGTCGCGTCTGCGACCCGAGTCGCGAGGGCACCTTCACGCTGAACCGCGATGCCCTTCGCAACGCGCTCGACGCGGCGGGCATGCGGGGAGACCAACTGGACCTGGTGATCGTGGGAACCTGCACCCAGGAGATGAGCTGTCCCAGCGTGGCCTGTCGCGTGGCGGGCGAGGTGGGGGCCGTGCCTGCAGGCGCCTTCGACGTGGTCGCCGCCTGCAGCGGATTCGTCTACGCCATGAACGTGGCCGACTCGCTGATCCGCTCCGGTCGCTTCAAGGCCATCGGCGTCTGTGGCGGTGACGCCATGAGCAGCGTGATCGACTACCAGGAGCGTTCGGTCAGCATCCTGTTCGGCGACGCCGCGGGATCCGCCGTGCTCGTGGCGGATCCGGATCCCAGTCGCGGCTGCATCCACCAGCAGCTCGGCAGCGACGGCCGGGACTGGGGCGCGCTCTACATGCCGCGGCGCATGCGGGAGGTGCCGGAGGCGGACCTGGCCAATCCCATACGCCTGGGTTACCTGCGCATGAACGGTCGCGAGGTCTTCAAGTTCGCCGTGAGCAAGTTCCGCCAGGTCATCGAGGACGCGCTGCAGGCCACCGGCCTCTCGCCCGCCGACCTGAGCCAGGTGATCTGCCACCAGAGCAACATCCGGATCATCGAGAGCGCCATCGAGAAGATCGGCCTGCCGCCGGACAAGGTCTACGTGAACATCGATCGCTTCGGCAATTCCAGCGCGGGCAGCGTGGGCCTGTGCCTGGACCAGCTGTGGCGTGCGGGCAAGGTGCCCGCGGGCCGGCCCATGATGATGGTCGCCTTCGGCGGCGGCATGACCTGGGCCAGCAGCGTCTGGAACGCCTGAATGCGCGGCATCCGCCCACGACGGGCGGACCGCGGGAAGGAGACCGTCATGACCCTCCAGCACGTCTATCTCTGCCCCGGACAGGGCGCCCAGGATGTGGGCATGGGCCACTCGTGGCACCACGCCAGCCCCTCCGCGGCGGCCATGTTCGCGCACGCGGACCAGGTGGTCGAGCTCGAGGGCGGCGCGTGCCTGAGCCGGATCTGCTTCGAGGGACCCACCGACCTGCTCAACCGGACCGACGTGAGCCAGCCGGCGCTGTTCGTGTGCGGACTGGCCTCGCACGCGGGACTGGCCGAGCACGGTGGTGGCGCACCCATCGCCGCGGCGCTGGGCCTGTCGCTGGGCGAGTACACGGCGCTGGCGCTCGCCGGCGCGTTCTCGTTTCAGGAGGGTCTTCGGCTGGTGGCCACGCGGGGTCGCCTGATGCAGAAGGCCGCCGAGGCCAGCCGTGGCGGCATGGTGGCGCTGATCGGCGCCGACGAGGCCAGAGCCCACGAGGTCTGCGCCGCAGCCGCTGAAGGACAGGTTCTGGTGCCGGCCAACTTCAACGCCCCTGGCCAGATCGTGCTGAGTGGCAATCTGGAGGCGTGTGACCGCGCGGTGACCATCGCAGGCACCATGGGTCTTCGCGCCACCAAGCTGGCGGTGGCTGGCGCCTTTCACAGCCCGCTCATGCAGCCCGCCGCCGAGGGCATGGCGCGTGCGCTGGAGCACGTGACCTTCCAGCCGCTGCAGTGCCCTGTGTGGAGCAACGTGACCGGGCGGCCGCACGGGGCCGATCCCGCCACGCTCAAGCGGCTCCTGGTCGAGCAGATCGTGAAGCCTGTACGCTGGGACACCTGCTGCCAGGACATGCTCGCCTGGCGGAAGGCCGAGGGCCTGAGCGAGACCGCCTCGCTCCACGAGCTGGCCCCAGGCAGTGTGCTTCGAGGACTGATGCGCCGCATCGACCGAGCAGCCGAGGTGACCACCCATGACGCGATCGACCAACCCCAACGTGCCTGATCCTGCCCACTTGCTCCGCGCGGCCGCCATCTCGCTGGCGCTGAGTCTGGCCGGTTGCGGCGGTGGTGAGGAGGAGCAGCAGGCCGAGGCTCCGCCGCCCCCGCCACCCGTGCAGACGGTGGAACTCGAGAGCGTGGCCGACGTGATGAAGCGTCTGGGCATCGACCGACGCGTGCGCATGGACGAGAGCGAGCGCCCGAACACCGGCAACCCAGAGGCCGACCTGCGCGCCCTCGAGGCCACGCTCGCATTCTTCGACGGCATGGTGCGTGGCAGCGCCGACAAGGTGCAGCCCATGCTGGGCGACGAGGACCGCAAGACGCTGGCACTGATGCGGCAGGACGGGCAGTGGGAGGCGGCCACGGCAGCCATCGACCGCGTGACCGTGGGTTGCGCCGCCGGCCAGGAGCCCGACACCGTGATGGCGCTGGGCATCTACATGAACGGGGATCGCTTCGAGGCGCAGCTGTGGACCGCTCGCCTGGGTGACGACGCCGTGCGCTTTGAGGCCGTGCCGCAGCCCCCGGGCATCATCGATCAGCTCAAGGGCAACAAGGCCGAGCCCCGCGTGCAGCAGTGGATGAAGATGCTGAAGGAGCAGATGGAACGCTCCAGGCAGCCCGACGAGAAGGTGGAGATCCCGCAGCAGGATCGCTCCCTCGAGGGCGAGGGTGGCGACGGCGCCGGATCCGAGGACAGTCCATCATCGCCCGGCGCGCCGGGAGGCCAGCCGTCCGCGCCGCGCGGACCCGGCAAGCGCAAGCCCGGCGGTCCGACGGTGCCGGGGCCGAGCGGACCCGGTGGACCCAGCGGCCCCGCCGGACCAGGTGGATCCGCGGGCGCGTGATCTCGCTCACCTTGGATCGTTACCATCGCCGCTTTGAAGGAGGCCTGAGATCGACACGCGCATCGCCATCGTGACGGGAGCCAGCCGGGGCATCGGGCGCGCCATCGCCGAACGCCTGGCGCGGGATGGACGCCACGTGGTGGGCGTGGCACGCTCCGTGGACAACCTCCAGGACACCGCCGCCGCCGTGTCGGCCGCCGGCGGGCGCTTCGAGGCCCTGGCCTGCGATGCGGGCGACGCAGGCGCGCTGGCCGCCCTGGTCGAGGGCGTGGCCGAGCGGCATGGGCGGCTGGACATCCTGGTCAACAACGCCGGCATCACCAGGGACGGGCTGCTGCTGCGCATGAGCGACCAGGACTTCGACAGCGTGATCAACGTGAACCTGAGGAGCGCCTTCGTGGCCTGCCGTGCCGCGGCGCGTCCCATGATGAAGGGCCGCTTCGGGCGAATCGTGAACATCGGCAGCGTGAGCGGGCTGATGGGCAACGCCGGTCAGGTGAACTATGCGGCCGCCAAGGCGGGACTGGTCGGTCTGACCAAGAGCATCGCCCGCGAACTGGGATCCAAGGGGATCACCGCCAACGTGGTGGCACCCGGCTTCATCGAGACGGACATGACCGCGGTGCTCCCGCCCCAGGTCAAGGAACAGGCGCTGCCGGGCATTCCGCTCCGTCGATTCGGCACGCCATCCGACATCGCCGCCGCCGTGGGCTGGCTCACCGGCGAGGATGGTGGCTACGTGACCGGCCAGGTCATCGTGGTCGATGGCGGCATGGCCATGTGACACCATGCCCGACCGGATCTGGCGGACCCTTAAGGCTTTCGCTACCCTTCCCACGCTCAGGCCGTCGGCAAGGCGCCGGGCCGCATCCTCAGGAGAAGCGACGTGACCGAACAAGAGATCGAAACCAAGGTGATCAAGATCGTGTCCGAGCAGATGAGCGTCGACAAGGAGACGATCACGCGGGACACCAGCTTCACCAACGACCTGAACGCGGACAGCCTGGACACCGTGGAGATGGTCATGGCGCTCGAGGAGGAGTTCGAGATCCAGATCCCCGACGACCAGGCCGAGAAGATCCTGACCGTGGGCCAGGCCGTGGAAATGATCTCCAAGGGCCTCTCGTCCAAGTCCTGACGCACCTGGCCGCACGCTGCCCATGCCGCGCACCGTCACGCTTCGACGCGTCGTGGTGACCGGCCTTGGTGCCGTCACCGATGTGGGCCTGGATGTGCCCACCTTCTGGCAGAGCCTGCTCGAGGG
>JBJOGW010000040.1:0-23226 GCA_046048055.1 Planctomycetota bacterium | reverse complement strand
GTAGCGGGTGTGAGAGCACGGCCCGCCGCATCGAGACTGAGACACTGCTCGGACTCCTACGGGAGGCTGCAGTAACGAATCTTCCGCAATGCGCGAAAGCGTGACGGGGCAATGCCGCGTGTGGGATGAAGCCCTTCGGGGTGTAAACCACTGTCAGGGTCCACCAACAACATGAGGAGACCCAAAGGAAGAGCCGGCTAACTCTGTGCCAGCAGCCGCGGTAATACAGAGGGCTCGAGCGTTAATCGGAATCACTGGGCTTAAAGCGTGCGTAGGCGGACTTGAAGGCGCTTTGTGAAATCCCTCGGCTCAACCGGGGAACTGCTTGGCGAACCACAAGTCTTGAGGTCGGTAGAGGCGGTCGGAACGATAGGTGGAGCGGTGAAATGCGTAGATATCTATCGGAACGCCAATGGTGCAGACAGGCCGCTGGGCCGCACCTGACGCTGAGGCACGAAAGCGTGGGGATCAAACGGGATTAGATACCCCGGTAGTCCACGCCGTAAACGATGCGCACTTGGTCGAGGGAGTTGAACGCTTTCTCGGTCGTAGAAAAATTGATTAGTGCGCCGCCTGGGGAGTACGGTCGCAAGATTAAAACTCAAAGGAATTGACGGGGGCTCACACAAGCGGTGGAGCATGTGGCTTAATTCGAAGCAACGCGAAGAACCTTATCCCAGGCTTGACATGCACGGATTAGTGGCCGGAAACGGTCATGACGCTCGCAAGAGTGGAACGTGCACAGGTGCTGCATGGCTGTCGTCAGCTCGTGCTGTGAAGTGTCGGGTTAAGTCCCTCAACGAGCGCAACCCCTGTCGTTAGTTGCAAACGCGTAAAGGCGTGGACTCTAACGAGACTGCCGGTGTCAAACCGGAGGAAGGTGGGGATGACGTCAAGTCCTCATGGCCCTTATGCCTGGGGCTGCACACGTGCTACAATGGCATCGACAGAACGACGCAAGACCGCAAGGTGGAGCAAATCGCTCAAAAGATGCCCCAGTTCGGATTGGAGGCTGCAACTCGCCTCCATGAAGTTGGAATCGCTAGTAATCGGGGATCAGCTACGCCCCGGTGAATATGTTCCTGAGCCTTGTACACACCGCCCGTCAAGTCATGGGAGCTGGCAGTGCCCGAAGTCGCCTCGTTTCAGGGGTGCCCACGGCAAGGCTGGTGACTGGGACTAAGTCGTAACAAGGTAGCCGTAGGGGAACCTGCGGCTGGATCACCTCCTTTCTACAGGATCTGTAGACGGTGGATCGAGGGAGACCTCGGTCGCCGAGATCCGTTCACACATCTCTCGCCCGACAACGCCTGGTGAACGCCAGGCACCGTCGGATAGTCCAGCGGCGACGCTGGGCGAAGGCCTCCAACTGTTCCTTGATCGTTCCACAGGGCCCCTCCGTTTTGGCGGGGCCCTGTGCTTTTTGGGCTGCAACGGAACGACGCGGCCGTGTACAACGCTCGGGCATGCACACGCCCGAACGGTTCGCAGGCCCGTTCATGACCGGGACTCGCACGCCGTGGCTGGCGGTGGCGGTGGCCGCCCTCGGCTACTTCGTGGACCTCTACGATCTGGTGATCTTCAGCGTGGTCCGGGTTCCAAGCCTTGGGGCGGCTGGGCTGGGACTGCCGGAACTGGACAGTGCGGCTCCGCAGGGTGGCATGGAACGCATGGGGTATCTGCTGCGGGTGATGTGGGGAACCGAGCGTGGCGACGTGACGAGTGCGGGCGTGGTGATCCTGAATCTGCAGTTGATCGGCATGGTGATCGGGGGCTTTCTCTGGGGCATGCTCGGCGACCGTCGGGGGCGACTGACCACGCTCTTCGGGTCCATTGCCCTGTACTCGACCGCGAACCTCCTGAACGCGTTCGTGGAGAGCGTTCCGGCATACGCCACCCTGCGGTTCGTTGCGGGCGTGGGACTGGCGGGGGAACTGGGCGCCGGGGTGACGCTGGTGAGCGAGCTGATGGGACGCACGCAGCGGGGCTGGGGCACCATGCTCGTGGCCTTTGCAGGCATGTTCGGTCCGGTGGCGGCGGGATTGGTGGGCTCGTGGCTGGCGTGGCGGCACGCGTATCTGGTGGGCGCCATCATGGGATTCGGCCTGCTGGCTCTACGGATCGGGCTGGCGGAGAGCGGCATCTACAGCCAGAGCCGCGTGCGGAGCGTGCGTCGCGGCGATCCATGGATGCTGCTGTGGCCGCGCGAACGACTGATGCGGTTCGTGAGCGTGGTGGGGCTCGGCACGCCGATCTGGTTCGTGGGCGGGATCGTGTTCGTGTTCGGGCCGGAACTGGCCAAGGCACTGGATTGCCCTGATCCGGTCAAGCCGGCGACCGTGGTGCTCTGCGGCTATCTCGGCGCGGCGGCGGGCGACCTGATCAGCGGCACGGCAAGTCAACTGTGGCGCAGTCGACGGCGAGCCATCGCGGCGGCGATCATGGTGCTGGCGGTGTCGCTCGCGGCACTGTTCGTGCTGGGAGGGCGTGGCAGCGCGTGGTTCTACGGATTCACCGCGCTGGCCGGCATGGCCACGGGTTACTGGGCCGTGTTCGTGACCGTGGCGGGCGAGACCTTCGGCACCAATCTCCGAGCCACGGCCGCGACGGCGGCGCCCAACCTGGTGCGGGGGTTCGCGGTGGTGATCGTGACCGCATGGGAACTCCTCAAGCCGGGACTCGGATCCGTGGCTGCGGCCGCATGGGTGGGGGGCTGCGTGATCCTGCTCGGGTTGGTCAGCACCTGGCGGCTGCCGGAGCCGTTCGGCAGCGACCTGGACTGGGAGGAGCGATGAGCGTGCTGGAACTGGTGTGGCAGCGGCGGCGCGGCCGATGGAGGGAGCATGAGCGAGAGCACGTCCTCCCACCCCAGGGCAAGCCGGCGGCGTCGGGACATCACGGAGCCGATTCGCTGGCTGCGCAACCGTTCGTTGCCGCTTCTGGTGGTGACGGTTCTCACGCTGGTGGCGCATCCCTTCTTCGATGTTCCGGGGCAGCCAACACCGGTCGGGATCGCCTACGTGATGGCGGGTATCCCGCTCTTTGGACTGTTCCTGCTGGGTCGGTATCCCAAGGTGATCGCGGCCATCACCCTGGTCTGTCTGGGCGTGTTCGTGATCGGCCTGAGGGAGTCAGGCAGCATGGAAGTGGTGCTGGACGGATGGGTCGGCCTGGCGAATATCGTGCTCTACCTGTGCCTGATCGTCCTGCTGGGCGCGATCGTCTTCAAGTCGACCGCGCTGGTGGATGACCGCGTGTACGGCGGCATCGCGGTGTACCTGCTGCTGGCGATCGTCTTCAGCTTCATCCACCACCGGATCGGTTCATCGATGACGGGCGCGTACGCCAGCACGGCCGATCCCCGGGCTGCGCCCCTGAACTGGGCGGACTACCTGTACTTCAGCTTCACGGTCTTCACCACCACGGGCTTCGGGGACATCGTGCCCACGAACGCGTTCTCGCGATGCGCCAGCTCCCTGGAGGGCGTGATCGGCGTGCTGTTTCCGGCCGTGCTGATCGCACGACTCATCAACAGGGACTTTGCGCCGCGGGCCTGAAACCGGCGGCAGCCTAGTCGTTGAAGCCCTCGATGAATCCGTTGCCGCCCATGGCGTACGGATTCCAGTAGCCGATGCCACCGCCATAACTCCAGGCCTGGCCCGCGGCGCTTCCCGCTGCGCCGCCAACGAGTTCCGGGTTGGGAGCCGGACCACCCCGGTACTCGGCCGGATTGTTGCTGAATCCGTACTCGCCGGCGAGGGTGTTCATGGGGGCCGGGTTGCCGGGACCGATCGGAGCCGTCATGTACGGATTGACCGGCACGGCGGCCGTGGCTGGATTCTGGTAGCCGGCGGAACTGTAGCCGGGCAACGCCTGGTTGCTGGTGAAGGTGCCCGGGCCGTAGTAGTGGTAGTGGTAATGCACGCCGGAGAGTGCCTGCTGCTCCAGCTGCGACGAATCGACGATACCGCCCGGATTGTTGAAGCCCACGTTGGCGGGCTGAGGCGCCTGCATGGTGGGCGTCTGGCCGATGGGCACGGACACGTTGCTGTTCACCGGGCTGGCGACCGGTGTCTGCTGGATCGGCACCGACACGTTGCTGTCGATCGCCTGCGGGTCGGTGATGCGGCCAGCGGCGGAGGGCGGCATGGCGGCCGGTTGGCCCGGTGCCTGGTTGCCTTGCGAACCTTGCGTGCGGCCACCCTGCTGGCCACCACCCGGCCACGGTGACTGTCGCATGGCCAGTCCCCCGGCCACGCCGGCACCAAGCACGAGCGAGATCACCGCGGGACGAAAAGTCGATCGCTTCATGATGCGAGTGTAGCCGCGCGCTGGGGGCAACTGCCCTCGGTAGGATCCGAGTTCAAGGAGAAACCGATGACCATGGCCGCCGTGGAACCGAGCGTGTTGAAGGACTTTCCGAACCTGCAGGCGGGCACCCCGGGCGACGTGCCCGCCATCGATGCGCTGGCGATCAACACCATGCGCACGCTGGCCATGGATGCCGTGCAGGCGGCCAACAGCGGACATCCGGGAACGCCCATGGCCCTTTCGCCGCTCGCGTACGCCCTGTGGCAGCGCGTGCTGCGCTTCGATCCCGCGGATCCCCGCTGGCCGGGTCGCGATCGTTTCGTGCTGAGCAACGGTCATGCCAGCATGCTGCTCTACGCGCTGCTGTACCTGAGCGGCACCCGCGCCGTGGACCGATCGGGCCGGGCCGCCCGGGATCCGGCCGTGTCACTGGATGACATCAAGGGATTCCGGCAGATGCACACCCGCTGCCCGGGTCACCCGGAGCATGGGTGGACCGCGGGAGTCGAGACCACCACGGGTCCACTGGGGCAGGGGGTGGCCAACTCGGTGGGCATGGCCATGGCCCAGAAGTGGCTGGCCGCCAACTACAACCGACCGGGCTTCGAGCTCTTCAACTGGAGGGTGTACGCCGTCTGCGGTGACGGCTGCATGATGGAGGGGATCAGCGGCGAGGCCGGCAGTCTGGCCGGGCACCTGAAGCTGGACAACCTGGTCTGGCTCTACGACAACAATCACATCACCATCGAGGGCAAGACAAGCCTTGCCTACGACGACGACGCCGCGGTTCGCTACCTGGGATACGGATGGAACGTGCTCCGCGTGGGCGATGCCAATGACCTGGATGCGGTGGAGCGGGCGTTGCGCACGGCCGAGGCGACCAAGGGCCGTCCCACGCTGGTGGTGGTGGACAGCCACATCGGCTGGGGATCCCCCGGCCGCCAGGACACCAAGGAGGCGCACGGCGAGCCGCTGGGTGAGGACGAGATCCGCAAGACCAAGCGTGTGTACGGCTGGCCCGAGGATGCCAAGTTCCTGGTGCCCGATGGGGTGATGGAGCGTTTTCAGCGGGGCGTGGGCGATCGAGGTGCCGCCGCCAGCACGGCCTGGTGGAAGATGTTCGACGACTACGCGGCCAAGTTCCCGAAGGAGGCCGGCGAACTGCGGTGCATCTTCGCGGGCACTCTTCCGGAGGGCTGGGATCGGGCTCTGGCGGCGTTTGCGCCCGATGCCAAGGGCATGGGCAGCCGCGTCTCGGGCGGCAAGGTGCTCAACGCGATTGCCCAAGGCGTGCCGTGGATGGTGGGCGGCAGTGCGGACCTGGCTCCCAGCACCAAGACGCTGCTCACCTTTGACGGAGCCAAGGAGAGCTACCAGGCAGCCACGCCGGGGGGACGCAACCTGCACTTTGGCATCCGAGAGCACGCGATGGGGGCGATCTGCAACGGCCTGGCGCTGAGCGGGCTCCGCCCCTACGGCAGCGGATTCCTGATCTTCAGCGACTACATGCGGGGATCCATGCGGCTGAGCAGCATCATGGAACTCCCGGTGCTGTTCATCTTCACGCATGACTCGATCGGCGTGGGTGAGGATGGACCCACGCACCAGCCGATCGAGCAGGTGCCGGGTTTGCGGGCGATCCCCGGCGTGTGCGTGTTCCGGCCGGGTGATGCCAACGAGGTGATGGCGTGCTACCGGGCCGCGATGCAGTGGCACGGGCCGAGCATCATGGCCCTGTCGCGGCAGGACCTGCCCACGCTGGACCGCGCCAGGCTTGGTCCGGCATCGGGTTGTGACCGCGGTGCCTACGTGCTCAGCGAGGCCGAGGGCGGCGCGCCGCAGGCCATCGTGATCGCCACGGGCAGCGAGATCCATCTGGCCCTGTCGGCCCAGTCGATGCTGGCCAAGGAGGGCGTGCGCGTGCGGGTGGTGAGCATGCCGTGCTGGGAACTCTTCGAGCGGCAGGATCAGGCGTATCAGGACGAGGTGCTTCCGCCCTCGGTGCGGGCGCGCACCGCCGTGGAGATGGCCGCGGACTTCGGGTGGGGCCGCTGGATCGGCCTCGACGGCACCACGGTGTGCATGCGTAGCTTCGGGGCCAGTGCGCCGGCCAGGGTGGTGATGGAGCACTTCGGCTTCACGCCCCAGAAGGTGGTGGACGCGGTGCGGGCATCCATGGCCAAGGTGACGCGATGAGGGTGGCGATGGCATCCGATCATGCGGGGCTTCCCTTGAAGGAGGCCCTGAAGCCGCTGGTGACGCAGATGGGTCACGAGGTGATCGATCTGGGGGCCCACACCGCGGATCCCCAGGACGACTACCCGGACTTCGCCCTGGCCCTGGGCCGGGCGGTGGCCGCGGGCAGGGCCGAGCGCGGCCTGCTGTTCTGCGGAAGCGGCATCGGCGCGAGCGTGGCCGCCAACAAGGTGGATGGCGTGAGGGCGGGAAACTGCATGGACCACTATTCCGCCCATCAGGGCGTGGAGCATGACGACATGAACGTGCTGGTGCTGGGCGGCCGGGTGGTCGGGTCGGCGGTGGCCGAGGAGATGATGCGCGCGTTCCTGTCGGCTCGCTTCACCGGCGAGCCGCGCCATGTGCGACGCCTGGAGAAGATGAAAGCCATTGAACGCACCCGCGGGGCGTGATCGCGTGGCCCGATCGGCGTCGGTGGCGGCGGGGTAGCATGTCGGACCCGATCGAGGAGTCCCAACCCATGCGCCTTCTACCTGCTCTTGCCAGCGTTCTTCTTGCCGCACCGTGCCTGGCCCAGTCCGGTTCCGACGCCGACTTCACCACGCTTCCGCCCGACCCTGCCGAGATGCAGCAGCGTCTGGAGGGGCTGACGGTGGACATGGCGGCCGCCGCCGAGGCGGTGGAGAAGCAGGGCGCGCGGGTGAACGCCATCCGCCTGGTCCAGGAGGATGGCAATTGGGTGTACGAGGTGGCGCTGGTGGATGCGGGGATCCCGAAGCGCGCCATGGTGAGTGCCGCCACCGGCGAGGTGACCATGGCCCGGCTCAACAGCATCGAGGCCGCCGCAGCGGCTCGCCGTGCGGTGGATGGTCGCATTGGACTCATGAGCGTGGACCACTCCGCCGAGCCTCCGGTGTGGCGCGTGATGGTGTTCAAGGAGGGCAAGGCCCACAAGATCACCGTGAACGCCATCGACGGCTCGATCACGGGCGACGAGATCCAGAGCCGCTTTCCAGGCGAGCCCACGGATGGCCCGCTGCAGGGCGAGGCGGGCGGCCTGCAGTGGATCGTCATGCGCGAAGGAACTGGCGAGACGCCCAAGGGCCCCGATTCGCGCGTGAAGGTGAACTACTCCGGCTACCTGGTCGACGGCCGCATGTTCGACAGCAATGCCAAGAGCGGAAAGCCGGTCGAGTTTCCCCTGAACCGCGTGATCAAGGGCTGGACCCAGGGCGTGGGCATGATGAAGGTGGGCGAGAAGCGCAAGCTGGTGATTCCGTACGCTCTGGCCTACGGTGAGGCCGGGCGGCCACCGACCATCCCGGCCAAGGCCACGCTGATCTTCGATGTGGAACTGCTGGAGGCGGACATGCCGCCTGCCGCTGCGCCGATGCCCGGCGCGCCGCAGGGTGGGGGCTGAGCCGTGCGTGCACGAAGGATCACGGCCACGGCTCTGGTCACGGTGCTGGGTGTGGCCGGCTGCGAGGATCCGAACGCCAGTCCGTCTGCGGCGTCGCCCGAACCCGGACGCAGGACCAGCATTCCAGGCAAGGCCATGGACCGGGCCGAGGACCTGAAGAGGGAAGTGGACGCCTACAACCGGCAGATCGAGCAGACGATCGAGCAGGGAACCAGTCCATCGCCGCCTCCCGCAGTCCCCGCCCCGCCTCGGGACGCCCCCTGAGTCAGTCCGACCCGAGCCGGTCGGGGTTGAGCCCTTGCAGTTCGGGGGTCACGAAGAGGCCATCGCGACGGATCACCTCGCCGTCGAACGCGATGGTGCCGCCGCCGTGCTCGGGCCGCTGGATGCACACCAGGTCCCAATGGATCTCGCTGCGGTTGCCGTTCTCGGTCTCCTCGTAGCAGCGGCCTGGCGTGAAGTGGAAGCTGCCCGCGATCTTCTCGTCGAACAGGATGTCCTTCATGGCCTCACGGATGTGCGGGTGGAAGCCGATGGCGAACTCGCCGATGTGACGGGCGCCCTCGTCGGTGTCGAAGATGCTCTCGAGCAGCTTGCGATCCCCGCCTTCGCAGTCGCACGCGACCACCCTGCCCTTGCGGAACTCCAGGCGGATGTTGCTGAACGTGTTGCCGTTGTGCAGGGTGGGCGTGTTGTACTGCAGCACGCCCTCGACGCTGTCGCGCACGGGAGCGGTGAAGACTTCGCCGTCGGGGATGTTGCGGTCGCCGCAACAGGGGACCACGCCGATGCCCTTGATGCTGAACCGCAGGTCGGTGGGACCCGGACCCTGGATGCGCACCTGGTCGGTGCGCTGCATGCGATCCACCAGAGGCAACGCGGCCGCGTGCATGCGGGCGTAGTCGAGCGTGCACACGCGGAAGTAGAAGTCCTCGAAGTCCTCGGTGCTGCGCTGGGCCAGCTGGGCCATGCTGGCATTGGGCCACCGCAGCACGCACCAGCGGGTGTGGTTCACGCGCTGGTCGAAGTGCACGGGCTTGTTGTACAGGCGGCCAACCGACTTCATCCGGGCATCCGGCATGCCGCTCATCTCGCTGGCGTTGTCGGCGCTGCGCACCCCGATGTAGCACTGCATGCGCTTCATGCGTTCGGTGTCGTAGTCGCCCCACGTGCGCAGCGCGTCGTCGTGTCCCTGGTTGAGGATCCGCATCACGCGCGTGCTGCGCTGGGCCACGTGCGCATGACCGCCCGCCTTCTGGACGGTCTCCGCCAGCACGGCCGCCACGAAGTCGGGGCAGTCGAAGGTCTCGATGAGCACGTGGTCGCCCTGGCCAGTGCGGGTGGAGTGATGCACGAGGAGTTCCGCCAGCCGGCGGACGCGGGGGTCGGAGAGCATGGGCGAAGGCTAGCGACGAGCGGGCCGGGGTCAGGACGCGATCGGGACGGCGCACCGCGTCAGGGCCTGGCACGCGCGTTCCACGCCTGCCGTGTCCACGTCCATGTGGGTGACCAGCCGAATTCGCTGCGGATCCAGCGGCAGGGTCATCACGCCCTGGTCGGCGAGCCTGGCGGCCAGATCCGCGGCCGTTCCCAGCGAGGCATCCACCTGCACGAAGACCATGTTGGTGGGCACGGCCTGCAGCCCACCGGGGACCGAGAGTCCCGGGGTGGCCATGGCCGCCTCGGCAAGACGACGTGCGTGGGCGTGGTCCGCAGCCAGCCTTTCGACATGGTGCTTCAGGGCGAAGATCGCGGCCGCGGCCAGCAGGCCACTCTGTCGCATGCCGCCACCGAACATCTTGCGGAAGCGCCGAGCGCGGGCGATGAGGTTCGCCGGGCCAGCCAGCGCGCTTCCGACGGGACAGCCCAGTCCCTTGGAGAAGCACACGCTGACGGTGTCGGCATGGGCCGCGAATTCCGCCGGCGCGTAGCCGGCGGACACGCAGGCGTTCCAAAGGCGGGCACCATCCACGTGCACCGCCATCTGGAGCGATCGCGCGGCCTCCGCCACGGCCACGAACTGATCCAGAGGCCACACGGTTCCGCCGCCCCGGTTGTGCGTGTTCTCCACCACCAGCAGGCGAGGATGCGGTGCGTGGATGTCCCGCTGCCGTCGCGCACCGAGCACGTCCGCGGCCGAGAAGAGACCGCCCGCGCCGTGCAGTGGCCGGATCATGCAGCCCGAGAGCGCCGCCGGCGCGCCAGTTTCGTAGTGGATGATGTGACTCTCGCCGTGCGCCATGATCTCGTCACCGCCCTCGCCATGGCATCGGATCGCGAGCTGGTTGGCCATGGTTCCGCTCGGCGTGAACAGGGCGGCCGGCTTTCCGAGCAGGGCAGCGACCCGGGCCTCGAGCGCCTGCACGGTGGGTTCGTCGCCAAGCACGTCGTCCCCGAGCGGCGCCGAACGCATGGCTTCCCACATGGCTGCGGACGGTCGCGTGACGGTGTCGGAACGCAGGTCGACCACGGGCATGATTCGCAAGGTAGCGGAGTCGGAGCGGCCAGCCCGGCGGTCACTCGGGGACCAGCGTGAGTCCGCCGCTGGATTCCAGTTCCACACGGTAGCGCTGGCCTGCGGCGACGGGCTTGTAGATGGCCTCGCCCTGCGCCACGCGGATCCCGTCGGCCTCCGCCGCGGCGGGATCGCTGGCCAGCGCCCAGAACCTCTTCCAGATCGCCTGCTCGAACCGGGCCGCGTCGCCGGCCGCGTAGCCATGCGGCACGGCACCAGGCGTATCGATGCAGACGCCGTGCGCAGGCTGCATGCGGTCGGAGTAGATGCGTCGGAGCAGGGCCACGGAACGGCCGCGGAGCGGATCGGCGGCAGCGACGGTGTCCTGCGGAAAGCGGACCGTCCACGCATCCAGGAAGATCACGCGTCCAGGAAGCGTGGCCTGCATGCGGCCAAGCTCGCGGCCGCCCTCGTCCAGCTCCACGAACAGCACGGTGGTGCGGATGTCGTCGTCCGGCACCTCGGCTGCGGCGGATGGCGAGAGTGCGGTGGCCGCGGGATCGCCGGCGCGGTGCTGCGAGAGCACCTGCAGCGAGCCCACGCGACGGGCCCGGCCAAGCCGCTCGAGCACGGCCTGATGATGCGCCTCCTGGCGGCGAAGCTGCTCCTCGAGAGCCACCACCTGCCGTTGCAGGCGTGCAGCCTGCGTGATCATGACCGCCAGCCATCCGCCGCCGACCAGGAGCAGGATGCACACGGCGGCCAGGAGGATGCGCGCCAACGATCGCATGCCGCTTGGATCGGCCCGCGCCGCGGGGCCGGATCAGAAGATCCCGGGTCGCGGCTCGCTGCCGAACAGGCGGTCGAAGGAGATGGCGTGAATCCGCCACACGCCGTCCGGGTCACCGCGAACCTGGAAACTCCACGTGGTGGCCACGTGGCCCGGGCTGGACACGGTACGCGTCAGGCAGGCCACCTCGACCAGGGCCTCTCGAGGCCCGATGGTGACGGCACGAAGCGCGGAGTTCACGTGCGACTCCACGCGGTGACGGCTGCAGAGCGACTGCAGGTCACGATCGATCTCCCGGCGATCCAGAGCCGGGCGGTCGAAGCCGCCGAAGTGGATCACGGCCTCGGGCGAGATCCATGCGGAGGCGCCGTCCGGATCCCCGGCCACGGCACGGTCGATCAGGGACATGACCGCGCGTTCGCCCAGTTCCGCCGGCGTGTCGATCCACCAGGCCGCGCACGCCAGCATGCCCGAGAGGCATGCCGTGATGGCGGCTGCCAGAAGCAGTCGCGGCTGCTCGCGTTGCAACCCCAGCCATGCAAGGCCGAGGGTGGCCAGGCCGCCCAGAAGCAGCACCGTGACGGGATGGGAGAGAATCCAGTCCACGACCGGACAAGATCTACCGCGGCATGGTGGCGACGGCAATGCTTCGGTCCTGTGGCATGATGCCACCATGCCGAACGCCCGCACCTCCCTGATCGCGCCCGGTGCCGATCGGATCCTGCACTGGGAGGCCTGGTGGCCGGTGTTCGTGGCGGAAATGGCCCCCACACCGGGTCGCTGGCAGGCCACGCTGCGAGCCGCGGCATGCACGATGACTGGCGTGGTGCTGGCGGCGATGGTGGGGGAGTCGGCATTCGCCATGGTTGCCATGGCCGCGATGACCGAGAGTTCGCCGGGTTCGGTGCACTCGCCAGCCCTGCTGCTGAAGCGATGCGCCAGCAGTGTCGCGTGCGCCCTCTACGCGATCCTGCTGGTGGCGGCCTTTCCGCAGTCACCGGCACTGCTCTATCTGGGCATCCTGGGTGGCGTGTGGCTGCTGCTGTACATGGTGCGGCAGTTGCCTGTGGGCGCGTCGGGTATGCGGGTGGCCATGTGGTCGCTGGCGCCACTCTTCTCGGGACCACTCGAGGGTCCTGCTGGGTTCGAGCGGCAGGCGGTGCTGTCGTCCCTGGGCGTCTGTGCGGGGGTCGCCATCGCGTATGCAGGGGCGGTCATCCTGTTCCCAGGATCGGAGTCGGGGCGAGCCCGGGTGGCCGTGGACGGCGTGCTGGGCGAAGTGGCGGGCCGTTTGCGGCAACTTGCGGACGACGCGTCGGCCAGCGACGCCGAACGACGGCTGCGAGCCTGGCGGGACAGCACGTCGCCCGAGGTGTTGGCGCACTTGGGCGTGCTCAACGAGGCTGTGGCCACCTATGCGGTGCCGCAGGGGCTGTTCCCGGAGCTGGTGCCGCTCACGCGCGCGGCCTCCGTGATGGACGCGGCCACGGTGCACCTGCGGGGGCTGGCTCGTGCCAACGCCGGCAATCCGGGCGTGCGAGACGCGGTGCGCGAGCTGGCTCCACCCCTGGCCGCGCTCTGCGAGGGCCTTCGAGAGATGACGTTCCGCACGCGGTGGGCCAGACCGGGCGATGACGTGCCGGAAGTGGCCGATCTGGTGAGGCAGTCGGAGTCGATCCTGCAGGAATGCGACCGGATCCTTGCCGCGCGGGGCCGTGCGATCGATGATGCAATGCTCTCCGTGGCCGGCTTCGCGCGGCGCGTGGGCATGACGCTGGTGGACACGCTTCGTGAACGGCCCATGGCGGCGCCGACTGGTACCGCAGCGCTGGCGTTGCCGCTGGGTTTCTCGCCTGCCAGTCCGCTGAGTCGCGCTCCATCGGTGCTCTCCACCCTCACCCGGTGGGATCCGGTGGCGGGCACCAGTGCCCTGGCGGCGGCATTCGGGCTTGGTCTGGCCCTGGTCATCACGGCCCTCTTTCTGCCTGCCGAAAGCGGAGCCGCGGGCTTTGGCGCCGTGTTCGTGCTGCAGTCCACCGTGGGAGGATCCGGTCGCCGCGGGATGCTGCGCCTGTTGGGCACGGCGCTGGGTGGAGCGTTGACCATCGCGGCGGCAGCCATCTTCGCCTCGGGGTGGCAGGACACGACCGCCTTCGTGCTGGTGACCGGCTCGCTCTCCCTGCTGTCGGCCTGGGTGGTGGTCGGAAGCCCTCGAACCAACTACGCGGGCCTGATGATGGCGGCGGCCTGGGTTCTGGTGCTGGTGACGAGCCCGGGGCCGCCCCAGACGGTGGTCCCGGTGTTCGAGCGCGTGGCAAGCGTGATGATCTCCGGGATCTGCGTGACCTGCACGGTGTGGATCTTCGCCACGCGCAGCGCTCGCGAGAGCGTGATGCAGTCGCTGGGCTCAAGCTGGACCCAGATGGCCGACCTGCTTCGACACGCCGTGGCCGCGCCGTGGCAGGAGCAGGACCTTGCGGCGTTTCGCCGACAGAGTCACGTGGCCACCTTCACGCTGGCCAGTTCGTGCGATCTGCGTGAGCAGTACGCCTTCGAGCATCGGCTGGTGAGCACCCAGTTCAGTCCCGTGCTGGCCACCGTCGCGGAGCAGCAGCGGGCGCTGGTGCTGGTTCGGGCGCTGGCGGTGGGCCGCTTCCATGACGTGATGCCGCCGCGACAGGCGATCGTGGAGCTGGATGCGTCGCTGGAGCGGATCGCCGCACATCTGGAGGCCATGGCCGCGTTCTTCGGCAGGCCAGGCGTGATCCAGCCGATCGACCCGTCCATGGTGCCTGCGGCTGCCACGACACGGCGGTTGCTGGAGCAGGCCGGCTGCGATCCGGTGATGGTGGCGCGAATGATGTTCCGCCGGGACGCGCTGGAGATGCTGGTGGAGGGTCTGGAGCGGGCGCAGCGCGTGATCGGCGAGGGCTTCGCCTGGGTCGACGGCACCCTGCACAGCACGATGGAGGTGCAGGGATCGGGCCTGACCGTGGGTGATGCGATCTCTATACTCAGGTGTTCCAGGTCATGAAGGCCGTGAACTTCAAGGGTGGCTCGCGCTTCCGGACCGTGACCCTTGTCGCGGTCTTTGCGGCGTTGGCGGGCTGCAACCCGAACCTGGACGTGGACGGGGCGCTCGTGCCCGCCTGGCTGGTGGCCATGGTGGTGGGCGTGCTCGGCACCGCGGCATGCCGGGCCGTGCTGATCCGAACCGGGATCGACCGGCATCTCGTGGCCCGTCCGCTGGTGTACGTCTCGTGGACGGTGCTGTGCGCGTGCCTGGCCTGGCTGGCGGTCTTCCGGTACTGATCCATGTCGACCGTGCAGCCATCCATGTCGCTACCCATTCCGGGCGAGGCTCGTCGCCGGCGCATCGGGCGGATCGTGTCATGGACATCGATCGCGGCCGCGATCGTGGCCACGCTGACGGTGTGGGACGTGTTCGAGCGCTATCCGCGGACCGACGATGCCTACATCCGTGCCAACACCATCGGCATGGCGCCGCGCGTCTATGGGCAGATCGTGGAACTGCCGATCCGCGACAACCAGTTCGTGCGCACGGGCGAACTGCTCTACCGCATCGACCCGCGCCCCTATGAGGTGGCTCTGGCCAAGGCGGAGGCCGGGCTGGCCGTGGTGGACTTTCAGGTGCAGGCGCTGGCGGATGCCATCGTGGTGGCCGACGCTCGCGTGGCAACCGCCGAGGCCGACGTGGGACGGGCCGAAGCCGAGGTCCGACGGCGCCGGGCGGACGTGGTCAGCGCCCAGGCCAAGGCCGACTACGCGGAGGATTACCTCTCGCGCGTCCGGCCGCTGCTCCAGGAGGAGTTCGTGACCGCGGACCGCGTGAAGCTGGCCGAGAGCGAGGCGGAGGCGGCTCAGGCCGCGGTGGTGGCGGCCGAGGCGGGCGTGGTGGATGCCGAGGCGGCGGTGATCGCCGCACGTGCGTCGGTGGCGCAGTCCGCGGCCGAGGCGAAGCGCGCCCGCAACGAGCTGGCGCAGGTGGGTGACATGAACGTGCGCGTGGCGGCGGCGCAGGCCGCGGTGGACGACGCCAGGCTCAACCTGCAGTACTGCGAGGTTCGGGCCTCGGTCGACGGGTGGGTGACCAACCTCAACACCAACGTCGGCGCCTTCGTGGAGGTGGGCGACACGCTGTTCAGCCTGGTGCAGAACAGCGAATGGTGGGTGATGGCCAACTTCCTGGAGACCGAGATCGAGCAGATCCGCGTGGGCCAGGAGGTGGCGGTGTACGTGTTCGCCTACCCAGGCCATCGCTTCCGCGGTCGCGTGCAGGGCATCGGCTGGGCGCTCTATCAGTCCAACGGCGCCACGCAGGAGTCGCTGCCTGCGGTGGCGCCCTCGCTCAACTGGATCCGGCTGGCCCAGCGATTTCCCGTGCGCATCACGCTGGAGCCGTTCGATCCTGATCGTCCCTACCGCATGGGCGCCACGGTGACGGCGATCGTGAGGACCCAGGGACGCGACCCGTTGCTCAGCCAGCTGGGGCTGCTGGGCTCCCCATTCGACGCGCCGCCTGAGGCGTTTCCGCCCTCGGGCTCGGGCCCCACGCTGCTTCCCGAATCCCGCTGAGTCGGAGGGGTCTCAGCGCAGCGCGCCGACCTGGCCTGGACCGTCGCCCGAGGCGAAGATGAGCGCCGCGCTGGAACGCAGCACGTCCGAACGGCTCTCGATCCGCTGAGCTCTCGCCACCGACAGATCGCTCTCGGCCATGAGCAGTTCCGGCAACGTGCTCAGGCCCAGCTCGTAGGAGCGCTTCACGGCCTCGAAGGTGTCGATGGCGGCCACCAGCTGGGCCTTGGCGGCGTCGTAGCGGGCGCGGTCGCTCTGCAGCGTGTAGTAGCTGCGCCAGACTTGATCGGCGGCGTCCAGCCGCGCCTTGGCCAGGCTGGCGGCGGCGGCGGCACGGTTGGCCACCGCCTCGGCCAGCGCCGCGTCGCGGGCGCCAGTGTCGTAGAGCAGCCAGCGGCCACCCAGGAAAGCGGCCCCGGCGAAGCCCCATCCGTCACCCTGGATGCTGAAGCCCTCCACGTTGTAGTCGTAGAAGTTTCCGCCGATGGAGCCGCGCGTGACCACCTCGGGCAGGAATTCCGCCTGCGCGCGGCGAACTTCGGCCTCGCGGGCTCGCACCTCCAGCACGGCGGCGGCCAGGTCGGGGCGACGGGCGAGCGCCTGGTCGATGATCCCGTCCACGCCCGCGAGCAGGATCTCGGGCACGTCGGTCTCGGGCGTGGCATCGATCGGCAGGGGAATCGAGGCGGGGAAGCCCACGCGTGTCCGCAGGTCGCCCTCGGCCACGAACACCTCGGCACGGCGCTTCTCCAGCTGGTACATGGCCTCCGCGAAGGCCTGTCGTGCCAGCAGGGTCTCGGGACGCGTGGCCAGTCCCATCCTCAGGCGGGCCTCCGTGGCGCGCAGCACGCTTCGGGCCGAGACCAGGTCCTGCTCCGCGGCCGTGCGCAGCCCCAGCGCGCCCTCGAGCCGGAAGTACGCGGACTGCACCTCGAAGACCGTGCGCTGGATCGTGCGATCATGCGAGAGGTTGGCGGCGGCGAGCTCGGCCCGGGCACGCTCGGTGTCGGCGTCACGGCGACCGAAGTCCAGCAGCAGCCATGAGGCGTACACCTGCGGCGTGAAGCGGAACTCCCGGTCCGGTGGCGCGGTGGACTCGCCCAGGGCCTGGCCGGGCTGCTGGAAGTAGTTCGCTCCGGCCTCGATGCCGATCTGCGGTCCGTACGCGGCCAGGGCCGATTGTTCACGTGCCGCCGCGGCCCTGGCGCGCTGCCATGACTGCCGTGTGGATGGATTGGCCTCGAGGGCGGCCGCGGCCAGTTCAGCCAGTCCCCACACGCGAGCGATGCCCGGACCTGGCCCGTTCACGGGATCCGACGGCGTGTCGCGCTCCGCCTCGGCAGCCACGGCGGCCGTGATGCCGCGCTCGATCATGCGAGCCTGCTCCGCATCACTGGCCTGCCCAAGCGACCGAAGGCGCGCAACCATGGACTCCGGATGCTCCGAGTCGGGCGCCGCCTGCGAGGGCGAGGCCGGACCCTGGGCCACCTCGGCGTCGATCTTGCGCTCCACGTCGGCGAGATGCCGCTGCCAGAGATCCGAGCTCGATCGGCATCCCGAGATCATGATCGCTGCCACCAGGAGGCTGGGGCCTGCAGCGACTGGGGCGGGGCGGAACGGATGCATGGCCCGGAATATAGATGAGGGCGATGGACGGACTTGGTCGATACCCAACCGCGATGGATCTGACCGCCATGAACCGCCACCGCTCCGCCCTCTGGCAGGCCCTGATCGGGTCGCCGCTGGGGCGTCGGTGGGGCGGGGTGATGAAGGACCGGCTTGGCGTGCTGGTGTCCGCGGGCCCCAGCCTCTCCCGGAACGCCGGCCTGCTTGCGGATGGGGCCGTGCGGCCACGCGTGCTGGTGTGCGCCACGATCGACGCGGTGATGCCGCTGCGTCACCAGGGCGTGACGCCGGACGTGGTGGTGGCCTGTGAACCACCGCGGCAGCTGGATCTGGAGATGGTGCTGGGCCTGGGAGGCACGCTGGTCGCCTGGGGCGACGCGGCCGAGGACATGCGGCTGGGCGGGATCGGCGTGGCCGTGCCGAGCGAGGCCGGGGACGGTGACGAGACCTTCGTGGCCCATCTGCTGTTGCGGCATCTGGGGTGCGATCCGGTGGTGCTGCTGGGCGTGGACCTGGCGTACGTGGACGGCATCGCGCACGCGCCCGGCCATGCCATCGATCATGCGTGGGCGCTCGAGACCAACCCGTTCCGCTCGTGGGACTGGCTTCATGCCCAGCGCATGGCCCAGCGACAGGGCGGACTCCTTCGCGAGCCCGACCGAGGGGGCCGCACGGTGCTGATGGATGCCATGCTGCTCCGTGAACGATCCATGCTGGAGATGGCGTTCGATGAGGATCGCCGCGCCGGCCTGCGGGTGATCGACGCAACCGAGGGTGGATGCAGCAAGCGGCATACCGACCAGGAGCGGCTGGCCGACGCGATCGAGCGTCACGCGCATCGCCGAGTGGCGGCCCTGCCCGCGTTGGAGGCCATGCCTGTGCATCGACCGCGCATCACTGGCGTGCAGGTCACACATGAGCCGCCACGCGCCGTGGCCGTGGTTCCGGTGGACCCCGTCCACGGAGGCACGGGTGTGGCGCGGAGCCTGGAGTCGGCGCTGGGTGACCGCACCGTGATGCGACGAACGCTGGAGCGGCTGCTGGCATCACGCGAACTCGAGCGTGTGGTGGTGGTGGCCCCATCGGACTGGGATGCCCGGCCGGCGCTGGACGGGTTGACCGTGTCGGGTCGACTGCAGTTCGTGCCCTGGTCCGGCACGCCACTCGCGGGCGATCCGCGTCGGCGAGCCGTGGCGCGAGGTTGGTCGGACGCGTGCTGGCGGGGTGGCCCAGGACCGGGCAGCGTCTTCGACGAGGTGCTGGCGCCGGTGGCGCTGGAGGCGGCCATGCAGATGACCGCGGCGAACGCCGCCTTCGTGTGCGGACCCGACTGGCCGCTGGTGGCCGTGCGTGAGAGCTGGGGCGCCGACGCGATGGTGCGAAGGCTGGCGCATGCGGCCGAGCCGATCGGCATGCAGTTCGCCCCCGGGCCGGCCGGCGTCAGCGGATGCCTGCTTCACCGGAGCATGGTGAACGCGCTGGTCCGGGGAAGCGTGTCCAGTCTGCAGCGCTGGTTGGATGCTCGCATGGACTGGACACGCCGGCCGGAATGCATGCATCCGCCTTCGAGCGTCTTCACCCTGCGGGAGCGGGTGGTCATGGACACGCCGCGCAGCACGCTGCGGCTGCGACGGGCCGTGGAGCCGCTGCTGCACGGCGATGCCGAGCCGGATCTGGTCACGCTGCTGGCGGCGGTGGCTCGGCAGTCCGATGCGGCGCCCACGCTGCCGCCCCAGCAGTTGGAGCTGGAACTGAACACGGGCCGCCGTGGCTGCGGGCTGGCCAGTCCCCATCGCTTCGGATCACTGCAGCGGCCCCCGATGACCGCACGGCGTCTGGACCGGATCGTGGCCCGGCTGGACGAGTGCCGTGACACGGTGGTCACGCTGGGCGGCGCGGGAGACCCGTTCATCCATCCGGATCTGGCGGACCTGGTTCGCCGCATCCGCGAGGCCGGCGCCCTCTCCGTGCAGGTGCGGACGGAGCTGATCGCGACCGATGCGGTGGAGCAGGTGTCGCGTTCCGGCGTGGATGTGGTGTCGGTGGACCTGCATGCGGTCGACGCGTTGGGGTACCGCGCCATGATGGGTCCAGCCGACTTTGGCCGCGTGGAGGCGGCGGTCCATCGACTCGCGGCGACGCATCGGGAGCATGGCCACGGGAGTGCCCCGCTGATCCTGCCGCGCGTGGAGCGGCTGCGTGAGAGCGTGGCGTGGGTGGCCACGTTCCTGGAACGATGGTCGGAGCAGGGGAGCGGTGCCATGGTGGATCCGCCGCCACAGCGGGATCCGTGGGGCGGACCGCTCGATCGTGCGCCTCTGGCGGCCAGCGGCGACGACGACTGGGCACACCGCGACCTGGTCCGCCGAATCACCGTGCTCTCGGATGGCCGTGTTCCAGCCGTGGACGGCGACCTGCTGGGCCAGTCGAGCGTGGGCAACGCGGAACTGGAGGACCTGGTGACGCTGCATCGCCTCGTGATGTCGCGTCGCCGCGATCGAAGGCATGGAGCCGCCCTGACCATGGTCGGAGCGGCCTGAGGCGCCCCGAGTCCAGGACCCGGGTCAGGCCTAGCATCCCGCCATCATGGCCCGATCGATCGTGGTGGACTTCAAGAGGCCGGTGCCGCTCTTCCCGTTGGGGGAGACCGTGCTGCTACCTCATGCGGTCCAGGGACTGCACCTGTTCGAGCCGCGCTACCGACAGATGGTCGAGGACTGCCTGGCCCGCGTGCAGGATGGGTCCCTTCTGTCGGCGGGCCCGATCGCCATGGCCACGCTCGCTCCGGGACGGTCTCCTGGCGAGTCGCCGCCGCTTCGCGAAGCCGTGTGCGTGGGGCAGATCGTGCAGCACGAGCGTCTAGCGGACGGCCGGCACAACATCCTGCTGCACGGCGTGTGCCGTGCGGAGATCGTGCTCATCGAGGAGCCCTCGGGCCGCCGGCTCTATCGGCAGGCGCGACTGCGACCCATCGAGCCTCCGGAGCGTCGCGCCCCGTGCATGCCGGAAACCCGACGTGTGCTCAAGCAGCTGCTGCAGCGGCCACGCCTGCAGCGGCTGGCCAGTGCCAAGGCTGCCAGCGCCTGGACCGAGCGCGGGGACCTGCCCACCCATGCCATGGTGGAACTGATCGGCGCGGCGCTGGTGCGCGAGGAGCCGCGTCGCTACGAGTTGCTCGCCTGCGCCGATCCTTGGGCGCGTGCCCGCATCGTGGCCCGCACCATCGCGCGGCTGGAGGCGGTGGTGGCCGGAGCGGAGTCGCAGCACGCCGATCGCTGGCCCAAGGGACTCAGCTGGAACTGAACGCATGCCCGGCACCTGGCTCGTGAAGACGGAACCCTCGGTCTATGCCATCGGCGACCTGCGCCGGGACCGCGTGACCATGTGGGACCGGGTCCGGAACCATCAGGCCAAGCTCATGCTCCGCGACGGCATGGCCAAGGGTGATCAGGTGCTCATCTACCACTCCAACGCCGATCCCACCGGCGTGGTGGGGCTGGCGGAGGTGGCCGGTGACGCCGTGCCGGACGCCACGCAGTTTCTGCGGAGTGACGAGTCCTTCGAGCCCCGAGCCACGCGTGAGGCGCCGGTCTGGTGGGCACGACCGCTTCGATTCCGCAGGGCGTTCCCGGCGTGCGTGGAACTCGCCACGCTTCGCGAGACACCCGGACTGGCCGACCTGCCGCTGCTTCGACGAGGCAATCGCCTGAGCGTGATGCCGGTGTCCGACAAGGCGTTCGGCATCATCCTGCGTCTGGCCGACGGCTGATAGAGTGCGAGTCGCGGACCCCGCGGGCCGCAAGGAGGCTGCCGATGGACGGCTGGATCGTGCTTCTGGTGGTGGTCGTGGCCCTGTTCGTGGTGCTGGGCTTCGTGATCTCGGTGTACAACGGCCTTCAGCGTGCCCGGATCGGCGCGGAGGGGGCCTTTTCCAACATCGATGTGGAGCTTCGCCGCCGTCACGATCTGGTGCCAAACCTGGTGGAGACGGTCAAGGGCTACGCCACGCACGAGCGGCAGACGCTCGAGGCGGTCATTGCGGCGCGATCCGCCGCCACGCAGGCCCGCACGCTCAACGAGCGCGTGGAGGCCGAGGGCGCGCTCACCCGCGGCCTGGGCCGGCTGCTGGCCGTGGCCGAGGCCTATCCGCAGCTGAAGGCCGACGCGGGATTCCTGCGGCTGCAGGGCGAGCTGGGCGACACCGAGAATCGCATCGCGGGTCGTCGCGCCGGTTTCAACGCCGCCGTGGGCTCCTACAACGAGACGCTGTCGGTGTTCCCCAACAACCTGGTGGCCGGACTGTTCGGCTTCCGGCCCCTGTCGTTCCTCAAGGAGGACGACGAGGTGGTCCGAAGCGCGCCGCGGGTGGCCTTCTGACCGTGGCGCGCGAGCGGCTGGTTGCGGCGACGGAGCGTCTGGAGGACGAGGAGTCCTCGACGGGGCCGGCCCTGCGCCCGCAGCGGCTGGGCGAGTACGTGGGTCAGGCGGAACTGGTGGAGCGCGTGCGCATCGCGGTGCAGGCGGCGCGCGCTCGCGGCGAGCCCGTGGACCACGTCCTGCTGCACGGCCCTCCCGGGCTGGGCAAGACCACGCTGGCGCACGTGATCGCCGCGGAGATGGGCACGCGTGCGGTGGTGACCAGCGGCCCGGCCCTGACCCGGGCCGGTGACCTGGTGGGCACGCTCACGCGGCTGGCCGCGGGCGACGTGCTCTTCATCGACGAGATCCATCGCCTGCCCGCCGCGGTCGAGGAATACATCTATCCCGCCATGGAGGAGTGGCGCGTGGACTTCACCGTGGACCAGGGCATGCATGCGCGCATGGTCACGCTGCCGATCAAGCCCTTCACGCTGATCGGTGCCACCACGCGTGCCGGGTTGCTCACGCAGGCGCTCCGGAGCCGGTTCGGACTTGCCCATCACCTGGACTTCTACGGGCAGGAGGAACTGGAGCGGATCGTGGCCCGAGCGGCCGGTCTGCTGGGTGTGCAGGTGGACGATGCCGCCGTGCGCGAGATGGCCCAACGCAGTCGCGGCACGCCTCGCGTGGCACTGAGGCTGCTGCGGCGCGTTCGGGACTGGGCCCAGGTCAAGGGCAAGGGCCGCGTGGACGCCCAGGCGGTGGCGGCGGGACTTGAACTGGAAGGCGTGGACGCGCAGGGGCTGGACGAACTGGACCGCAAGTACCTGCGCACCCTGGCCCGTGTCTACAAGGGTGGTCCCGCGGGACTGGAGACCATTGCCGCCACGATCGGCGAGGATGCCGACACGCTCGAGGATCTGGTGGAGCCCTTCCTGCTGCGGAGCGGTCTGTTGGCCCGCACCAG
Source organism: Planctomycetota bacterium (assembly GCA_046048055.1). Taxonomy (GTDB): domain Bacteria; phylum Planctomycetota; class Phycisphaerae; order Phycisphaerales; family SM1A02; genus SYAC01. The sequence continues at coordinate 506 of JBJOGW010000040.1, read as the reverse complement.
GCAGGGGCGTCGCCTGACGGCAGCCGGCGCCGAGCGCGTGGGCGAGCGGTTGGAGAACGTGGAAGCCGCCGAGTGAGGCACGGCGGCCACGCGGGTCGCGTGACGCCCTGTCAGAACGCGTTGTTCAGGCCGCTCCACGGACCCGCGGACGCCCCATCCGTGCCGAGCGGACCGGTGCCCACGCCGCGGCCGGTGGCCGGGATCGACAGCTGCATGCCGAAGGAGTACTGGTCGGTGATCACGCTGTAGCCGATCACGGCACCAAGGTTGAAGTCGGGAAAGTCGCGGGTGAGCGTGGCGCTGAGTGCCCGCACATCGCCCTGGCCAAGGTCGATCTGTGGACTGGCGGAGAGCGTGTAGAGCTTGCCGATCTTGTAGGCCACGACCGGCTGCAGCAGCTCGTCGTTGGGGTAGAGCGCGCTGTCGTAGAAGTTGTTGATCATGCGGTACTCGCAGAACAGCGTCACGTCGGGCGAGTGCTGAAAGGACAATCCCACGGAGCCACG
>JBJOGW010000039.1:0-59365 GCA_046048055.1 Planctomycetota bacterium | reverse complement strand
TTCGCGGTGAGCCCACCCGTCGAAGACCCGACGGCGACGTCAGTTGCAGCAGGGCACCGGCCAGGTTCGGCAGCGTGGCGGCCAGGCCACCCACGATGCTGCTCTTGCCAAGCGCCAGCGCGAACGCCGAGAAATAGGTCTCCGCCGCGCCGACCATCAGGCAGTAGGTGGCGCCGTCTCCGGAGCATGCGCGCAGATCGCGCCGCAGCTCACCCCGCCGCGACGAATGGCCTGGGCGCATGAAGGGCTAGTCGCCGGGCTTGCGGATCGTGCGTGGGCGGGGTGACACGGGATCCTCGATCAGGCGATGCACGAAGTCGGGCGCGCGGATCACCAGGAGACCGTCGTGCGAGGCGATCGTGCATGAGCCCCCAGCCGGTTCCCACACGTCGGGTTCCACCGATCGCTGGATCAGCGCGATCAGGTCCTCGACCCGCTTGATCCGTCGCTCCCGCGACTCGGTGTCCTCGGTGTTGGAGCCCTGGCCACCGGCACCACCACCCGCACCGCCGCCTTGACCCCCGCCTTGGCCTCCACCTCCCTGGCCTCCACCGGCACCACCACCCCCGGCACCTTGACCCGGATTGGGAACCTGCGGAACACCGGTGCTGCGGAACAGGGGCACGCGGACGAGCAGGTCCTTCACGTCATACACGCGGGTCTCCATGGCGCGAGGACGGAGCAATGCCGGGCGGAGCCCGACCTCGATGCCCAACTTGGTGGTCTGCCACCATGCAGGTTCGCCTGAAGGCGATGCCTCGTCGAGGATCCGCTCCAGCAGATCGAGACATGAGGCATGGGGTGGCATCTCAGCCTGGACGGGCAGCTCGGGATCCAGGCCAGGATCCGCCCGTCCCACCCACAGGCCGCGGATCTCCACGCCACTCGCGGCAGCGATGCGTTCCAGCACTTCCTTCAGCGGAAGGCTCGTCTCCAGTCGGGGCGCCGGTGTGCGCTCCAGTCGTGCGACATGCGTTGCACGGCTCGATGGCGGCGCCGTGCGTTCCACCACACCACCGACCACGCTTCCGGAGACGTCTCCCACCGATCCGGTGCGAGGTGCCTGGGCGACCGCGATCGAGCCAGCCCATGTTGTCGCAAGGATGACCATGGCGCGCAGCACGGGATCATTCTACGGTCGAGCCATCGGCCTCCGGACACGCCTCGAGCGCGGGAACCGCGTCCACGCAGGCCAGGAGCGTCCAGGCCGCAGCCGCCATCGACAAGTCGCTGTCCCAGGGGGTGGCCCGCACGCCGCCGATCGCCTTGGCTGGATCGCGGAACGCGTGGCACGCGAAATCATCGACCTGCAATCGCCGAAGAAAGCCCATGGCCATCCGCAGGGCGTGGCACCCCTCCGCACGGCGGCGGGGGTCCAGGCCATCGCATCGGAGCAAGGCGGCCGCGAGGGCCCACGCCGCACGTGCGGTGGATGCCGAGGGTCGACCCGATCCTGACTCGCCCCAGCCACCATGCAAGTCGGCCGGCACGCCAGTCTCGGACTGGGCATCGATCTGGGCCGCAGCCAGCCCATCCAGCACCTCGGGCCACGCGCTTGCCGCGGCCGGTGGCCAAGGCGCGTCCAGCCACGGCGTGATCAGCAGCAGGCGTTCGGCTGACATCTCCTGCTCCGGAATGGAGAGCATCCGTGCCGCGCCACCGCCATCACCCTGGGTTGAGACCGCCATGGCCTCCGCGACACCTTGCAGTTCGCCGGCATCGAGGCGGCTTGCCAGTCCGCTCGCCAGCCGCGCGATCCATGTCGCGGTCTCGGCGTCGAACGTTCCCACGCCACGCCGCTGCGACGAGGCACGTGCCGCCAGCACCACGCACGCGGCGGCGATGGGGTCTTCAGCCGGATCGATCTCACCGGGCTCCATGCATCGCAGGCTGTCGATCGTGCGACGCACGAAGTCATGCGCTCGCGCGCGTTCGGCCTCGTGAACCCACGGGGCCTCTGCCCAGCGGGCCATGGCCAGCGCGGCCAGCGCCTGCTCAGCGGGCGGCGACACGGGATCGCCCCAGGTGCCCATGGCCGGCCGGTAGAGGGCACGCGGCCCCAAGGCCTCGATCGTGCCCGCCTCGACCGCATCGAGCCCCTCGACGCGCGGCCATCGCCGCTCCAGATGCGTTGCGAGTGCCGCGGCCATGGCCTGCACGGTCGCCGCGTCCGCCCCGAACGGGACGTGCGGCGGCCCGCCTCGCAGGCAACGCGTTGCCGGCGCATCCGGTCGTCGCTGAACCAGTCGAATCGTGGGGGCTCGGTAGACGCCGGCGCCCTCGGGTAGCGCCAGATCCTTGGCGCCGCGCAGGTCCAGTCCGGCCTCGCGGGCCAGCCCCAATGAGAGAAAGGGCAGCAGTCCGGCCTGGTTGCGGGCTTGCAGCATGCCCGGCATGGCGAAGGCCCAGCGGTCGCCGTTCCGGATGGCCAGGGCTTCCACACCCGGCTCCGCGCGCGTCGCCATCTGGTCCAGTCGATCGCCAATCACCGGCACCGTTCCACCGGCAAGTTCCAGCTCCAGCGTCAGCCGCTCGCCGAGACGGCTCCGCAGGTCGGCTGGAAGCGCAGCCACGCGGGGGTCGGCCATGGCCTGCGACATCGCGTCCGCGGCCGCGACCCAGATTTTCGAGGTTTCCGGACCCGCTCGCCATGCCATGCCAACCGGCCTTCCGTCGAGGCGAAGGATCACCGACACGGCGGAGACGGGCTCAGGGGTTCCTGAGGACCATGCCTCGGAATCAGCCGGGAATTCAGGGCCTTTCGACGCGTCGAGCCGCCCCTCGTCCAGCGCCTGTCGGATGTTCGTGAACCACGCCATGGCCACGCGCTCGCCGTTCTCGCCGGTCCGAAGATCCGCAAAACCGGCGGTTGCGAGCAGCAGCACGCTGGACAACGCGCGAATCAGGGACATGGTTGGCAGCGTAGCGGAGCCGTCTTCGCCCTCGTCGGACGGGGGCGGCTCCGACAAGGCGACCGAAAGATCCGCGACATGCGTTCCCTGCGCCGACTCGTCACCTTGCGAAAGCACCAGCGCCGCCTCCTTGGCCTGTCGCTGCTGGGCTTCATCGCGATGTGCTGAGCGGGCGTCGCGGGTCATTCAGGGGGCCCGTTCCCAGCCCCCACGAACAAAGCGACCTCGGCCACATGGCCGAGGTCGCGTGGTTTTCAGGAGCGGCGCGATGTTTCAGAACTTGATCTTGTCCGTGCCCAAGGCGCCATGGTCGTCCATGCCGCCGCGGGTGGGGGCGGGCTTGATCCGCGGGAACTCGTCCGAGCCCGCGTCGCGGGTGTCGCTCACGGCACCGGCACCCCACTGGGCACGCTTCAGGCTCAGGCCGATCTTGCGGTCGGAGGTGTCGACACGCAGGATCTTCACGTCCACTTCCTGGCCGGGCTTGACCACGTCGAGCGGGTTCTCCACCTTCTGGTCGCTCAGTTCGCTGATGTGGAGCAGGCCCTCGAGACCCTCCTCAAGCTCCACGAACACGCCGAAGTTGGTGATCTTGGTGATGTGACCCTTCACGATCATGCCCGGGCGGTAGGCGCTCGGGATGGCCTCGACCCACGGATCCTCGCTGAGCTGCTTGGTGCCCAGCCCAACGCGCTGCTTCTCGCGATCCACGTCGAGCACCACGCACCGGACCGAGTCGCCCTTCTTGAACACCTCGTTGGGGTGGGCCACCTTCTTGGTCCAGCTGATGTCGCTCACGTGCAGCAGGCCGTCGATGCCCGGCTCGATCTCCACGAACGCGCCGTAGTTGGCCAGGTTGCGGACCTTGCCCTCGATGATGGTGCCCGGGGGGTACTTCTCGGCCACCAGCTCCCAGGGATTCACCTCGGTCTGCTTCATGCCGAGGCTGATCTCCAGCTTCTCCTTGTCGATGTCCAGGATCACCACGTCGATCTCGTCGTTCACGTTCACGAGCTCGCTCGGGTGGTTGATGCGCCGGGTCCAGCTCATCTCGCTCACGTGCACCAGGCCCTCGATGCCGTCCTCGAGCCGCACGAACGCGCCGTAACTCATCAGGCTGACCACCGTGCCGCGCACGCGGGCGTTGACCGGGTACTTCTGCTCGATCTCCTCCCAGGGGCTGGCTTCCTTCTGCTTCAGGCCCAGGGCGATCTTCTCGCGGTCGCGGTCGATGTTCAGGATCTTGACCTCGATCTCGTCGCCGATCTTCACGATCTCGCTGGGGTGGTTGACCCGGCCCCAGCTCATGTCCGTGATGTGCAGCAGGCCGTCCAGGCCGCCCAGATCGATGAAGGCGCCGAACTCGGCGATGTTGGTGACGGTGCCGCGCACGATGTCGCCTTCCTTGACCTGGCCCATCAGCGTGCGCTTGGCCGCCTCGCGCTCCTCCTCGATCAGCTTTCGACGGCTGATGACGATGTTGCGGCGCTCCTCGTCGATCTTCAGGATGACGGCGCGCAGCGTCTTGCCGATGTACTCGCCGATGTCGCCAGGGCGGCGCACGTCGACCTGACTGGCCGGCAGGAACACCGGCACGCCGATGTCCACCAGCAGGCCGCCCTTGATCTTGCGAAGGGCCTTGCCCTCGATCACGTCGCCTTCCTTGCGGGTCTCCAGCAGCTGGTTCCAGCCTCGGATCCGGTCGGCCTTGCGCTTGCTCAGGGTCACGCCGCCGTCGGCGCTCTCCGCCTCCTCGACCAGCACCTCCACCTCGTCGCCCACGGCCACGCCGCCGGTCTCGTCGAACTCGGCCTTCTCGACCTGTCCCTCGCTCTTGCCGCGGATGTCCACGATGACGAAGTCGCCGCTGATGGCGACGACCTTGCCCTTGACGATGTTGCCTGTGCCGACGGCGGCGAGTTCGGTGCCCAGGACCGACTCCATGGGGTCGGCGGAGCCGAAGGCCTCGCGGAGCATGAGATCGGCCGCGTCGGCCTCGAGAGCGAGCTGTTCGATGAGATTCTGGTTGACCATGAGTTGTGGAATGGGGTGCGAGATGCGCCGCTGCCACGCATGCGGCAGGCCGGCTGGGTGCGAAGCGCCTCGGCACGCGCCGGGGCAGACCGGCCTGGATGGGCCGGGTCGATGATGGTAGCGGAAACCGCGCTCGGCCTGAAGCCGCCCGCGGGATGGATGCGGACCCGGCGTCAGCCCGCCGTGGCCACCACGGTGGCCCGGCGACGGCGGTCCCGCCGAAGCAGGACGAATCCCGCCGCCCCGATCACGTTGACCACGGTGCAGATCAGGAAGATCCACGGGGCATGTCCGAGGGACTGCAGCCATTGGTAGAGACCCACGGCCAGGAACGGGGCGAGCAGGCCCCGAAGCCCGTTGAGCGTGACATGCACGCCCATGTACTCGGCGTCTCGCTCGGGAGGCGCAAAGTCCTGATGGCCCAGATTCCAGGCCAGGCTGCCCCCGGCGAATCCCACGCCCAGCAGCACGGCCGCCACGTAGAAGAGCGGCATGGATCGCATCACCGAGGCCACGAACATCACCAGCGTTGCGGCCACGAAGGTCCAGGCGTGCACCGCGCGAAAGTCCACCACGTGGCTGCGGTCCAGCCGCCGTGCCCAGAACGGGATCGCCAGCGGCATGACCAGCAGCGGGATGACCGTGGTCGCCAGGATGCCCTGCGTGTAGGTGGCGTGGAGCTCGTCCTCGAGCATGATCGCCTGTGGCGCCCCAATCATCAGATTGCCCAGACCGAAGATCCACATCCAGAGCATGAATCGCGCGAAGGGCGGGTCCTCTCGCAGCACGTGAATCACGCTGGCGGGATGGATGCGCGGCGCCGAGCCAGCGTCCATCGACTCCAGTCTGAGCAGCCGCGACTCGCCGCGCACCCGCACCTTGCGCCAGAGCATGTTGCCGCCGATGCCCAGCACGGCGAGCGCCGGAAAGATCACGTGGAAGCTGCGTGGCGAGAGGTCCATGCCCAGGCCCAGAATCCAGCCGCTGAGTGCCAGCACCAGCGACTGCATCGTGGCCATGTTGCCGGCGATCCTGGCCCGGATGTGTCGCGGATAGTTGGCCCGCCACACCGCGGCACGCAGCGTGATCACCCCCGTCCATGTGCAGCGTGCCAGGGTGGCCAGCACGCACAGGCCCCAGAGTCCCCACGCGTTCTCCGGCATGGCCGCGATCAGGGCCACGCAGGCCGCGGTCATGGTCTGCAGCAGCGCCGTGAACGGCACCTTGGGCCGGCCCCGGGCCATGCCCGCCCACGCAAAGCTGGTCAGGTTGGCCACGTTGGGCGCCGCGGTCACCACCGCCACCGCCATGTTCAGCTGCAACTCCGACACGCCGCAGTCCGCAAACGCCTTCTTGACCACCACGCCGAGCGCGCCGCCCTCGATGGCCCCCAGGAACAGCGGCAACAGCGACCAGCTCATGAGCTCCTGCATGTAGGCCCGGCGGGAGAGCAGGGGCAGTTGTGAAGGATGGAAGAGCCGGATCCCCGGAAGGGAGGCGATGGTGTGCAGCCAGGTTGGCGGGGCGGCTTCAGCCACGTCGGTTCTCGATCACGCGGGTTCGGGCGGCCGCGGCCGCGGATTCCAAAAGCGAAACGACCCGCCTTGAGGCGGGTCGTGGCACGGGCACGGGCCCAAGGATCAAGGATTGCCCGTGGTGTTGACCGTGGGATAGGGGGAAAGCGGCGAGGGTTCGTCCGTGAGCCACATGCGACCCAAGTCGCTCCAGAACATGCGGGTGGTCTGGTTGGTGTTCACCGCCATGTTGCGGTCGATGTCCACGGTCCGCTCGTTCACGCCGAACAGTTCGGGCGTGGGGTTGTCCTTGATCGACTTGAAACTGACGTCGTAGATGCCGCCCTTCTGATAGTCCGCGTCGGTGGCGGGGGCCAGGTCGCCGTTGGGCAGGTAGGTGGGCTGGCTATGGCAGGCGGCCAGCAGGGCGAGGGTCAGGGCGGTCAGGATCGGCGACTTCATGGAATGGGAAGCATACCAGCGGCTCGCGGCCGCCTGCCCCGTCGGGAGGTCGGATCAATCCCGTCGTTGCCGCAAGGGCACCGCGGGCCGGCGAAGGAAACTCGAACCCCCGCTTGAACGTGGGCTCCCCGGCCATCGTGCCCGACCTTCCACTCCACCCCGATGGGGCGTGAGGCATGGTCATCGACGCAGCCATTGATGCAGGGATCCCTGGGAGTTCGCATCGGTTCGAGTGCATGGCCGGCCCGCCGCCCGACGGGGCAGGGGGTCGCGTACGAGACAGTCTACGCCGAGGCGTGATTCGGTTCCCTTGCCGCATCCGCGAGCGAGTCCCGCACCGCCGACCGGTACACCGCCGCCACCGATTCCAGCGACTCCGGGATCACCCGCGCGCCTGCCACCGCGGCCATGAAGTTGGTGTCGCCGCTCCAGCGAGGCAGGACGTGGGCGTGGATGTGCTCGGGAAGTCCGGCGCCGGCGGCCCGGCCCTGGTTGAGGCCCACGTTCACGCCCTGCGGACGCATGCACCGCTCCACCAGCAGCGAGGCCACGTCCACCAGTCGCCAGAACCTGGCGCGGGCCGCGGCGCCGTAATCCGCCAGCCGCGGCCGTGGGTCACCCAGCGCCACCAGCAGGTGTCCGTTGGCGTAGGGATAGCGGTTGAGCATGATCAGTCCGGCATCGTCCCGGTGCACCACGTGGTTCGCGGAATCCAGGTCCGGATGCCGCCAGGCCTCCAGCAGGAAGTTGCCGCCGTTGGCCACGGCTCCCACGCTGGCCTCCTCGGCCTGCGTCTCCAGGTTGCGGATGTAGGCCATGCGCCAGGGTGCCCAGAGATTCCGTTCCATGACGATCAGGTTAGCGGGGGCTGGACGCCTGATCGGTCGGAGCCGCCCGCTCGGTGCGCCATGGCTGCGAGGCGGCATCGCCGGGCGAACGCTGCACGCGAAGCGCACGCTCGATCGAACCGGTCCATGCGTGCGTGGCATCCACATCCCCCAGTCCCGCCGCCGCTCGCAACGCCAGTTCGGGGTCGCCGCGCACACGCAACGTCCATGAGCCCGCCTCGTCCGCCTGCACCAGCCTCTCGAGGTCCTCCTCGGGCGGTTCCCATCCGGAAAGCGAACGCGCCGAGCCACCGCGCCACCACACGCGCAACGTGCGACGCGGCACGCCGTCCTGGCATGCCTGCACGACCAGTCCGAAGGCCACGTGATCCAGTTCGCCGCTGCTGGTCTCGAAGGGCCGGTAGCTGAAGGCGAATCGCGGTGGATCCGACTGCATGAGCAGCAGTCCCGGCTCGAACACGCGCTCGAGCACCTGCTCCAGTTCCGGGGTGTCCACGGCAGCCAGCCCGGGCGCATCGCCCTCGGGCACCTTCACGTGCACGGGTACCCGGACCACGCCGCGACTGGAGGCGCCAGGCCGAAGCGTGTCCTGCAGGGTCCACTCGAAGTCGAGCGTGCCCCGATGCTCGCCCGGTGGCAACGGGCCGAGCTCCACCGGGAATACGCCCCACCGTTGCCTCGAGGAGCCGGCTTCCTGCCGGGACCATCGCGTGCGCTGCAGAAGATCGCGGGCCGTGGGCTGCAGGTCGAGCCCGCTCACGCCAGTGAGTCGAAGCGACACGTCAACCGAGCGGGGCCACCAGGACTCGACGCGCGCCATCAGCACCAGGGGGCGCCGCGGCCACCAGCGATCCGGTGCCTCGATCCGTATCAGTGGACGCAGGCCGGCGGCCGCCACGCGCAGTGGATCGTCGGGTGGGGTGGCGGGATCCGACCACCGCATCCGCAGCGCGTCGAGCAGCACGCCGTAACTGGACCGCCAGGCATCCGAGCCGGGCGGTGCCGACGCGTCGCCGCGCTCCACGATGCCAAGGATCCGCGCACCGTTCTCCGGAGTGGTGGCGCCCTGGAGCAGGCGATCACGCAGGTGGGAGCGGACCTCGGCGGCATCACGGCCCTCGGGCAGCCACGGCAGGATCGCGATCAGCGCCCGGTCCGTCACCAACGTCCACCAGCCGCGCTGGGCGATGGTCACCCGCAGCCAGACGGTACCGAGCAGCAATGCCAGCACGCAGGCCGCGGCAAGGGGCCATCGGCGGCGAGTGGCCAACAGCTCGCGTTCACGGGCTGTCTGGCGGCCGCACTCCGGGCAGCGCATGCCCACGGACACATCCATCTGGTGCCAGCAACCCGGGCATCGGCGCACGCCACGGCTGCGGTCGGCGAACAAGGCCCACCACAGCGTCCACAGCATGGCCGCCGCGAACACGGCGCCACCGATCCACGCCAGCAGAAGGAGCGTCTCGCCGCCCACGGCTGCAGCCTACGCGTGCGGCCGGGCCGTGAACCGCTCAGCGCACGCGAATCCAGCGAAGCAACTCGCGCGGCGTGGGGGTCTTGCCCTGCATCAGGGCGCCCACCCGGAAGATGCGGGCCCCGGCCCAGAGCATGGCCAGCGTGCAAAGAATGGCCACCGCCAGGGCCAGAAGGCCTTGCCAAGCCGGCACCGGGTCGGAGACCGCGGTCAGCCGCAGCACCGTCACGAAGGGCGACGCCGGTGGAATGAAGCTGAAGATGACCGCCATGGCACCGTGCGGGTTCTCCACGATCGGCAGCCAGAGCACCATGGGCACCATCAGGGCCATGAGCGCCGGACCGACCAGCGACTGGGCATCGCGCAGGTCGTTCACGGCGCTTCCCACACCCGCCATGATCACGGCCACCATGAAGTACGCCACCGGGAACCACGCGGCCAGCCAGATCAGATCGGTGAGCCGGACCACGTCGAGCATGGCGAGCGCGCCCAGCCCCGCCAGGCCCACCCCGCCGTACATCAGCAGCATCACCAGGCTCACGCCCGCCTGGCCGAGCAGCTTGCCGGCGAGCAGTTCCATGGGACTGGTGGCGCTCAGCAGCACCTCCATCACGCGACTGGACTTCTCCTCGATGGTGCTGGTGAGCAGGTAGTTGGCGCTGGTGAAGATGGTGACCCAGAGCAGCAGCATGAAGCCCATGGGCACGAGCGTGCGCAGCTCGGTCCGCTCCTTCGCCTGCTCGCCTTGCGGGCTGATGCGGCTGGTGCGGACAGGTTCGGACTTCATCAGTTCCTGCAATGACCCGAAGTCCTGCCCCTGACGCGTCACGCGGGCGCGGACCAGGGCCTTTCGTCCCGCTTCCTCCAGCCGCCGCGTGTGGCGCGGACTGCTGGTGCTGGGCACGAGCAGTTCCACCTGCTCCGAGCCATCCTCGGAGCGGTCCGCGATCAGCAGCCCCCGCAACGACTCGTCGGCCACCTGCGAACGGAGCCCGTCGATCGACGTGTCTGGTAGGGCGGCCTCCACCTCAAGGCGCACCTCCACGTCCTCCTCCCGGGTCTCCCATGGCTGGCGCTCGGGGGACTCGGCCAACGCGGCCTGCAGCGACTCGACGACGTGGCCCAGCCGGTCCACCACCGCGATCCGGCCCTCGAGCGGAGGCGGCGTGGAACGCATCAGCCGGGGGATGAGCGGGATCACCGCAAAGAGGATCGCCGGGATGCCGATGGCGCCGATGATGAAACCCTTGGTGAGAGCGGTGTGACGGAACTCGCGGCCCGCCACGGCCAGAGTTCTTCGCATCGAGAAGCCCTCAGTCACCGCTCACCTCCTCGTCGCCGAGCATGCCGGCATCGCCGCCGACCAGTTGCACGAAGACCTCGTCCAGCGTGGTCCGGCGAAGTTCCACCCGGCGCATGGGCGCCGTGGCCAGGATGGCGCGCAAGCCCGCCTGCGGGTCCATGCCCTCGGCCAGTCGCACCTGCAGTGCCTTGACGGGCTCGTTCCAGCCGCAGGACTGCACGCCCGGCAGCCGCTCGATCGCCCGCTCGGCCACGGCATGATCCTCGGCCGGCTCCGCCAGCACCGTCCGCGGGTCGAATCGCCGCAGGATCGAGGTCAGCGGCTCGTCCAGCACCTTCTCGCCGCGGTGGATCAGCACCACGCGGTCACAGAGGTCCTCGGCGGTGCGCATCTGGTGGGTGCTGAAGAGGATGGTGGTGCCACGTTCGCGCAGACCACGGATCTCGCGCGTGAGCAGCCGGGCGTTCACGGGATCCAGGCCGCTGAAGGGCTCGTCCAGGATCAGCAGTTCCGGTTCGTTCACCACGCTGGCCACCAGCTGCACCTTCTGCTGCATGCCCTTGCTCAACTCCATGCATCGCTTGCGGCTCACGCCCGGAAGTTCCAGCCGCTCCAGCCAGGCGCCGATGCGCCGATCCGCATCGGCGCGGTCCAGGCCCTTGAGCCGGGCCATGAAGCGCAGGAACTCCGCCACCCGCATGCGCCGGTACAGGCCGCGCTCCTCGGGCAGGTAGCCGATCCGGTCCTTGGCATCCAGAGCCGAGGTGCCCAGCACCGAGACCTGGCCCCGGTCGGGCAGGATGATGCTCATGATCATCCGGATGGTGGTGCTCTTGCCGGCGCCGTTGGGACCCAGGAATCCGCAGATGCCGCCCCGCTCGATGCACAATGAGACGCCACGCACGGCGTGGGTGCCGCCGAACCGCTTGTGCACGTCCTGCAGGTCGATCACGCGTTCGGCGGGCATGGGCGGGGGGAAGGATAGCGGAATCGGGATGATGATTTTCGAATTGATTGAATCAAAAAAGTCATTCGGCCGACCGTGGCAGGTGCTTCGGCGCCGCGAATCGCTCCGGCGGGATCGGGTCCAGCTCGATCGTGGTGAAGCGCGTGGTCACCGTCTCGTCGCCGCGGCGTGTCACCAGCCAGACCGGCATCTCCAGCGATCCGGATCGCTGCCAGGCCGCCACGGTGAGCGACTCCTGCGATGCGCCCGAACCGACCCGAAGCAGCCGCAGGTGGCCGGTCTCCAGGTCGAACCATGCCTGCCCGCGCGCACCGTCGCGATCCTCCAGTTCCAGCCGCTGGCATGCCGCTGTGCCGCCCGGTACCTCCTCGATCGGTCCCATGCTCCGGATGGGGAAGCGGTCGGCGATCGCCAGCATCATGCGGTTGGGAAGCAGGGCGGATGCCACCGTGGAAATGGCTGCTGGCTCCATCGCCACGGGCGGTCCGCCCGAGGGGGGACGCATCCAGCCCGTCTCGCCATCGCAGCCCATCTCCACGAGCCGGCCGTCGGAAAGCCGCTGACGAAGAAGGATGCGGCGCGGTGTTCCGGCGGTGGCGAGCAGCTCGAACTCGGTCCGGTCGCCGCGCGTGTCCACGGTGCCTCGGGCGAGGAGGTGCGGCGCCGCTTCGAGCGGGCCAACGGCATCGATGGCCCGCTGAATCACCTGGTGCGGCGTGGCGGGTGTCGGGGAGGGTGCGACGGCGGTCGCGGCGGGCGGCGGGTCGGCGGCAATCGCCGCCAGGAGCAGCATCGCGAGTTTCAAGGCTTGGCGGGCGGCGGGGTGGCGCCGTTGGCGGGTCCGGATTTCCCGGCAACCAGTGCCTGCACGTCGGGCGGAAGTTCGAAGAGCTTCTCCTCCAGCGGCGCGAAGTCCACGCTCTCCACCGTCATGGTCTGCACGGCACCCATCGCGGCGATTTCGGTCTTGGCCGCCATCTTCAAGCCGCCGAAGTCGCGGTACTCCACCATGCGGGTCTCGGTGGGGATCTTGCCCATCGGCGAGTCCATGCTCAGTCGCATGCCTCGCGCCAGGCCATCGTCCACGCCGTAGAACAGGCTGCCGCGGCCCATGTCGCCCTCGACCTCGATCTCGTAGCACGGCATGCCGGCGAACGTGCTGACCCCCTTGGTGGTGGCCTTGTCCCAGACCTTGCCCGGATCCAGTTCCTTGTAGAAGTCGCTCTGCCTCCGCAGTTCCTCCAGCGTGTTGCCCTGCAGCAACTGCGTGCCCATCATGGGGTTCTTCATCCAGCCCACGGTGCCGTCGAAGCCCTGCTGCATGGTGCCCATCTGACCCATGTCGATGGTGGTCAGGAAGCGGTTGGGGGCCAGCGCCAGGATCTCCATGCGTCCGTTCATGTTCATGGCGGCCGCGCCGAGCGAGCCCTTGATGCGCATCGACGTGTGCTTTCGGAAGGCCTCCTCGCCACCAATCGCCTGCACGCTGCGGCGGAAGATGTCCTGGGCGCTCGGGAGATTGGCGGGCGCCGCGGGTGCCGGTTCGGGTGCGGCGGGCACGCTCCCCGGCTCCGGCCTCACGGGCTGGTCGCGGGTAGGTGGAGGCGTGGGCTCGGACGGCGGCGTGGCCGCTGGCGCGGAGCCGAAGCCGTTCTGTGCCCATGCGGAGAGGGGCGAAAGAGCCACGAGCACGCAGGCGAGGATTCGTTGTCGCATGGGTACCCGAGAGGATATCGGGGCGAATCAGCCGTCGGGCGAGGCCAGGGCCCGTGTGCTTTCGATCCAGGAGACGGCGGCATGCAGGTCCGGATCCAGCGGGGCCCGCCACGACTCGGGCGTGGCACCGCTGGTCGTGTCGGGCACCACGCCGCGACCCTCGATGGCCGTGCCCGACGGCGTGGTGAAGTCGGCGAAGGCGAAGAGGATGCCGTCGCCGCTTGGGAGGCGACGCATCTGGGCCGGAAGCGCCGCGCCGGCGGTGGTGCGGCCCACCACATGGGCGCGGCCGAGCGACTGAAGGCCTGCCGCGAAGATCTCGCTGGTGCTGGCGGTGAGCGGATCCACCAGGATGACCACGGGCCCGGTGAAGGGCGCCACGCTGCGGCCATCGGCGGTGCTGCGCCGAGGGTTCACGCGGAACTCCAGCTGCGTGTCGCGGGTGCGCATGGTTCCCAGGCTGTCCTCGCCATCATGAAAGTGGCCGGCCACACCCATGGCCATGGCGCCCACCCCACCAGGATTGCCACGCAGGTCGATCACGATTCCGTCCGCCTGGCGAAGGCGATCCACGGCATCGTCGATCGCCGCTGCGATCGTGGGCAGCCAGATGTTGAAGCGAATCAGGCCGATTCGGACCTCCGGGTTCACGCCGACGATGGCCAATTCCTCGGGCGTGAGCCAGCGGTCGTGGCACTCGGCGTGCAGCGTGGGAAGCACGCCGATCCGGGTTGGAATGCCGCCTGGAGGCCTGGGCTGCAGGGCGCGCCGCTGCGGCGCGCCGTTCGCGTCGAGAAAGTTCCACTCGGAGGCCGCGGTGGCTGCGGATGCGGTCCAGGACTGGGCGCGCATCTCCTGACCGTAGCGGGCCATGGTTCCGGGAGCCGCCTCGGGTGGGACGTCGTCAAGGCTGACGCCATCGATCGTCTTGATCACCCATCCCACCTGCACACCTGCCTCCGCGGCCGGGGAGTCCGCCTGCACGCGCGTCACGATCACGCGATCCCCGATCCAGCGGGCGTCCAGCCCTACCGACCCTTGCCCCGCCGCGGCGCCGTCGTCAGGCGTCGGCGCGTCGTCGGCAAGCAGTCCGAAGTGACTCCGGTCCAGTTCCGCCAGCATGTCGGCGATCACCTCCCGCAGGCACTCCCGGGTCCGGCATGCAAGCGCTGCGGGCTCGTGCCGCTCCCGGACCGCGTTCCAGTCCACGCCTCCGTGATCGGGATCCACGTCGGTCTCGTGCACCAGCGTCCAGGCGGTCTCAAAGGTGTCGCGTGCCGTCTCGGCGTCGATGGACCGGCCCTCGGGCGCCATGCTGGCGGTCCGTGCACATCCGGCCAGCGCGAGAGAAAGCAGCCATGCGGTGGAAGGGCGGATCATCGCGGTCCGGAGTGTGCACGACCCGCGGAGTGCCCGTCGGCGGTGATCGAGCGGTTCCCGGAACCGGCCGGAGTCAGTATTACCGGACGTATGGGCGTGGGCCCATCCATATATCCGGATGAACGGTTGAAGGAGGGCCGCATCTGGGCTACGTTCCGGAGATGGCCAGCCGGTTCCTCGACGCCCTGCATGAGAGGGTTCTCGTCTTCGACGGTGCCATGGGCACCAGCATCCACGCGTGCGCGGATTGCACTCCGGCCGACTACCTCGGACGCGACAACTGCACGGACATCCTGGTGAAGAGCCGCCCGGACGTGATCCAGCGGATCCATGAGGGTTTCCTGGTGGCGGGCGCGGACGTGGTGGAGACCGACACCTTCGGCGCGAACAAGCTGGTGGGGGCCGAGTTCGACGCGGAGATGGTGGCCTGGACCCGCGAACTGAACCGGGTCGGCGCGCAGGTTGCCCGCGCGGCGTGCGACCGCGTGGGCTCGGTGCAGCATCCGCGGTTCGTGGCCGGCAGCATGGGGCCGGGCACCAAGCTGGTCACGCTGGGCAACACCACCTGGGACCAGATGCTGGACAGCTACACCGAGCAGGCGCTGGGCCTGATCGAGGGAGGCGTGGACTGCTTCATCATCGAGACCTGCCAGGACCTGCTGCAGGTGAAGTGCGCGATCAACGCCTGCCTGGATGCCCTGGACCGCATGGGCCGGTCGCACCTGGACATTCCGCTGCTGGTGAGCGTGACCATGGAGACCACCGGCACCATGCTGCTCGGCAGCGACATCGCCGCGGTGGTGAACGCGCTGAAGCCCTTCCCGATCGCCAGTCTGGGGCTGAACTGCGCCACGGGGCCGGTGGAGATGGCCGAGCATGTGGCGTACCTGACCCGCCACTGGGACCGCGCCGTGAGCGTGGTGCCCAACGCCGGACTGCCCGTGCTGGTGGAGGGTCGCACCGAGTATCCGCTGCAGCCCCAGGCCTTCGCCGAGGCCATGCGGCGCTTCGTGGAGGAGTTCCGCGTGGACGTGGTGGGCGGTTGCTGCGGCACCACCATCGAGCACATCCGTGCGCTGCGGCAGGTGGTGGGCCCGAGGCGGTCGCGCGCGGCCCGGCCGATCACGCCGCAACCGCCCGGCTGCAGCAGCCTCTACGGCTTCACCGAGTTCAGGCAGGACAACAGTTTCCTGATCGTGGCCGAGCGCACCAATGCCAACGGCAGCCGCAAGTTCAAGCGGTTGCTCGACGAGGAGCAGTGGGACCAGCTGGTGGGCATGGCGCGCGAGGAGATGCGCGACGGCAGCCACCTGATCGACCTGTGCGTGGACTTCGTGGGCCGCGATGGCGTGACGGACATGGGCGAGGTGGCCAGCCGAATCGTCCGCCAGGTGAACGCCCCCCTGATGCTCGACAGCACCGAGGCGAACGTGCTCGAGGAGGGGCTGAAGCGCGCAGGTGGTCGGTGCATCGTGAACAGCATCAACCTGGAGGACGGCGAGGAGCGGATGAACCGTGTCTGTCCGCTGCTGAAGCGATACGGCGCGGCATGCGTGGCCCTGACCATCGACGAGGACCCACAGGCGGGCATGGCCAAGACGGCTGAGCGCAAGCTGGCCATCGCCGAGCGCATCCACGACCTGTACACGCGAAGGTGGGGGCTGCAGGAGAGCGATCTGCTCTTCGACCCGCTCACCTTCACGATCGCCACCGGCAACGAGGACGACCGAAAGCTGGGCCTGGAGACCCTCCGGGGCATCGAGCTGATCTCGAGGCGATTTCCCGAGTGCGGGATCCTGCTGGGGCTCTCGAACATCAGCTTTGGCCTGAAGCCCGCGGCTCGCGCGGTGCTGAACAGCGTGTTCCTTCACCATGCCCGGCAGCGGGGGCTGACCGCGGCCATCGTGCATTTCAGCAAGCTGCTGCCGAGCAACCGGATCCCGCCCGAGCAGTGGGAGGCGGCGGAATGGCTCATCTTCGACCGTCGCGGCGCCGAGCGGCCCGAGGGCAGGGCCGCTGACTTCGATCCGCTGCTGCACTTCATCGGACTCTTTCCAGACGGCATGGAGCAGGCCGTGGAGCGGAAGGGTCTGCAGGACCTTCCGCTGGAGGAGCGGCTGCAGCGCCACATCGTCGACGGGGATGACGGGGCGCTTGAGGCCACGCTGGACTCGGCGCTGGCCACGTACCCGCCGCTGGACATCATCAACGATCACCTGCTGGCCGGCATGAAGACCGTGGGCGAGCTGTTCGCGGCCGGCACCATGCAGCTGCCCTTCGTGCTGCAGAGCGCCAGCGTGATGAAGAAGGCCGTGGCCCACCTGCAGCCGCACATGGCGAGGAGCGGCGTGGCCGAGAAGCCCAAGGCCAGCATGGTGCTGGCCACCGTGGCCGGCGACGTGCACGACATCGGCAAGAACCTGGTCGACATCATCCTGAGCAACAACGGCTTCAAGGTGCACAACATCGGCATCAAGCAGAGCCTGCAGCAGATCGTGGACGCGTGGCGCAGCACCGGGGCCGACTGCATCGGCATGAGCGGCCTGCTGGTGAAGAGCGTGACCATCATGGAGCAGAACCTGCACGAGATGAACAGGCTGGGCATCTCGGTGCCGGTGCTGCTGGGCGGGGCGGCGCTCACGCGGCACTACTGCGAGAGCCATCTGCGAGGCATCTACGGCGGTCCGCTCTACTACGGCAAGGACGCGTTCGAGGGGCTCGCGGTGTGCGAGGCGATGGCGCGCGGCGAGCTGGGGCGCGTGGACGCCGAGGTGCAGGCTCGCCTCACGAAGCGAGCCGAGGTGGACGCGAAGGTGGGGCAGCGGCTTGAGGGCGGTTCCAGCGCCACGGCGGTCGCCCCCGAGCGAAGCGATGTTCGCCGCGACCTCCCCGTGCCGAAGCCGCCATTCTGGGGCCATCGGCTCATCGAGTCGATCGACCTGGACGAGATCTACCCCTTCGTGAACACCGCGGCGCTCTTCCGGGGCCAGTGGGGCTTCAAGCGCGGCGACCTCGATGAGGCGGCGTACGCGAAGCTGGAGGGCAAGGCGCAGGAGGTCTTCGACCGCCTCAAGGTGCAGTGCCGGGCCGAGCACATCCTTCGGCCAGCGGTCGTGTACGGCTTCTTCCCCTGTGCAAGCGAGGGCAACGACCTGGTGGTGTTCGACCCGGCTGACCCGGAGCGCGAACTGGAGCGCTTCGTCTTTCCGCGCCAGGACGGCCGGCAGCGCCTCTGCATCAGCGACTTCTTCCGGCCACGCGGTTCGGGCGAGCGAGACGTGGTGGCGTTCCACTGCGTGACCATGGGGGTGGAGGTCAGCCATCGGGCCCGGCAGCTCTTCGAGCGCAACGAATACACCGAGTACCTGTACCTGCACGGCATGGGCGTGGAGTGCGCCGAGGCGCTGGCCGAGCTCTGGCACAAGCGCATCCGGGCCGAGCTGGGCATCGGTCTGGATGACAGCCCGCGGATCCGGGAGCTCTTCACGCAGAAGTACCGTGGCAGCCGCTACAGCTTCGGCTATCCGGCCTGCCCGGACATGAGCGACCAGGAGAAGCTCTTCCGGCTGCTCGAGCCCGAACGCATCGGCTGTCGCCTGACCGAGAACTGGCAGATCGATCCCGAGCAGAGCACGAGCGCCATCATCGTGCACCACCCCGAGGCGAAGTACTTCGCGGTGTGAGAGGGCGATCAGCCCGCCGTGCAGGCCGTCTCCAGGATGAAGCGCGGGATCGCCCCGAGGCTGCGGTAGCGCCGAAGGGTCGCCGCCGGCAGCCGGTCGAATCGACGGATCACGCCTCGACAGGCGCGGATTCCGCAGTTGCATCGCATGGTCCAGATGTCATCGGCGCCCAGCAGGGTGCTGTAGTCGTGGAGCACCTCCTGGCCGCGGCGGATCGCGCGGAGGGCCCGCAGCACCAGCCGGCCGCGCTCCCGCATGATGACCGCGTTCGGCCGGCACCCATGGTTGGCGAATGCGCCCCATTCGCCGCTCGGGTCCAGGTATCGATCCGCATCCGCGCGGATGCAGTTGGCGGCCCGTCGCGGATCGCGGGTCCACCACCGCCAGACCGTGGAGGCCGAGACCATGCGTCCGCGCAGCGCGATGATGCGCGCGCCGGCACGGAACGGCCTGGCGGCCACCAGCCCGCGTCCGTTGCGGACCCGCTCGACGCGCAGGGGGTCGATGCGTGAGGGCACGAGTTCAGCCCTCGCCGCCAGTGGGGGCCGCGTCGGGCCGCGATCGCCACTGCATCAGGATCACGCCACCCAGAATGAGCAGTGTCGCGGCGGCGGTGCGCCAGTGGAGCCGCTCGTCCAGGATCAGCCACCCGATCACCATGGCCACGAGCGGGTTCACGTAGGCGTAGGTGGCCACGGCTGCGGCACTGGCGTTGCGGATGAGCCACATGTAGGCCGTGAAGCTGACCAGCGAGCCGAAGAGGGCCAGGTAGAGCCACGCCAACCAGGCCCGGCTCGAAAGCGACATGGCCGGGATATCGGCCCAGGACTCCAGCAAGCCGCTGGCCAACAGCAGCGACGCACCACCCACCATCATCTGCATGGCGCTGCCCAGCAGCGGTTCGCGCGGCGTCGGCATCGGTCGCCCCACGATGCTGCCGCCACTCCAGAACAGCGTGCTGGCAAGCACCATGAGGGCGCCGACCAGGTCGATTTGCTCGTGCCGCACCTGGGAGAGCGCCGCAGTGCCGACCAGCGTGGCCACGCCCGCCAGTCCAAGGGCCATCCCCAGCATCACGCGTACGCTTGGCAGCCCGCGCCGGGTCTGGAGGCGGTCCATGGTCACCATGGAGATGGGCGTGCTGCCCACGATCAGGGCCGCGATCCCGGTGGGCACTTCCCGCTTCAGGCTGGCGCACAGCAATCCATTGGCGCACAGCAGCATGAGCGTTCCCGTGAGCAGGGCGGTGCGCCAGTAGCGCCACGCGAGGAGCCAGGTCCACTCCACCCGCCCCAGGGCGACCAGGATGCCGAGCAGGGCCACGCCCGCCAGCCCGAAGCGGGCCCCGCCCACGAAGAGCGGCGGAAGTTCCTGCACGGCCAGCTTCATGCCCATGAAGGTGCTTCCCCACACCACGTACACGATGGCGAAGCAGGCGATCAGCAGGAGTCGGTGCTGGCGGGAGCCGGGCGGCACGGGGAGGGGCCGATGGTAGGTCCAACCCTGCCTGCGTGGTCCATTGGGAGGCGCGGTCCCGGTGCTCTAGGATGCAACCCGTCAGGAGCCAACGCATGACCACATCCCAGATCGGAACCGCCAAGCCCGCCGTGGACCCCGAGACCGTGACGCTCTCCGGCTACGTGGTCGAGGAGCGCTACGCCCCGGGCACCGTGCCCACGCAGGACCCGAAGGATCCCGCCACGGCGCACGCCCGCATCGGCGAGGCCGGCCAATTCCCCTTCACGCGTGGCGTGCACAGGACGATGTACCGCAACCGCCTCTGGACCATGCGGCAGTTCGCGGGCTTCGGCAGCGCCGACGACACGAACAAGCGGTTCAAGTACCTGCTCGAGAATGCCAAGGGCACCAAGGCCAACACCGGCCTGAGCACCGCGTTCGACCTTCCCACGCTCATGGGCCGCGACAGCGATGACCCGTTGAGCGCCGGCGAGGTGGGCCGCTGCGGCGTGGCGGTCTGCACCATCGAGGACATGCACCGGCTGTACGCCGACATTCCGGTGGGCGAGGTGACGGTCAGCCAGACCATCAACGGTCCGGCCGCCGTGATCTGGGCCATGTACCTGGCCATGGCGAAGGAGCGGGGCATCGGCTGGGATCGGCTGGGCGGCACGCTGCAGAACGACATCCTGAAGGAGTTCCACAGCCAGAACGAGTTCATCTACCCGCCCGAGGCCAGCGTGAAGCTGGTGGTGGACACGATCGAGTTCGCGAGCCGGCACCTTCCGAAGTGGAACAGCGTCAGCATCAGTGGCTACCACATTCGCGAGGCGGGCAGCAGCGCCACGCAGGAGCTGGCCTTCACGCTGCGCGACGGCATGGAGTACGTGGAAGCCTGCCTGCAGCGCGGCATGGATGTCGACGCCTTCGCGCCGCGGCTCTCCTTCTTCTTCAACAGCCACAACGAGTTCTTCGAGGAGATCTGCAAGCTGCGCGCGGCGCGCCGCATCTGGGCGAACGCCATGCGGTTCCGCTTCGGCGCGAAGAACGAGCGCAGCTGGCTCATGCGCACGCACGTGCAGACGGCAGGCTGCAGCCTGACCGAGCAGCAGCCGCTGAACAACATCGTTCGGGTGGCCTACCAGGCCATGGCCGGCGTGCTGGGCGGCTGCCAGAGCCTGCACACCGACAGCATGGACGAGACCCTGGGCCTGCCCACCGAGCAGGCGGTGCGCGTGGCGCTCCGCACGCAGCAGATCCTGGCCCACGAGACCGGGGTGCACCGCACGGTGGATCCGCTGGGCGGCAGCTGGTTCGTGGAGGCGCTCACCGACCGGATGGAGAGCGACGCGAACCAGCTCATCCGCGAGATCGACGACATGGGCGGCGTGGTGAGCGGCATCCACAAGGGCTACTTCCGTCGCCAGATCGCCGAGGCCAGTTACCGCTTCGGGCAGGAGATGGAGGCGGGCGACCGCATCATCGTGGGCGTGAACGCCTACCCCGAGGGCAACGAGGAACGGCAGGTGGCCATCCTGCAGATCCCGCACACCGTGGAGACCGAGCAGTGCGAGCGGCTGGCCAGGTTCCGCCGCGAGCGCAGCGCGGACGGCGTGCAGCGCGCGCTTGATCGCATCCGCGGCGACGCCCGGGAGGGCCACAACGTGATGGAGGCGCTGGTGCAGGGTGCGCTGGACCGCTGCACGCTGGGCGAGATGGTGCAGGCCATGGCCGATGTCTACGGCCGCTACGCCGGCGGTCCGGAGTGGTGATCGGCGGGGTAGCCTGCCGGTCATGAGCGACCTCCAGACCGTCCGCGACGCGCATGACTGGGTCCGCTGGCTCACCGGCCGAACCATGGCGGCCTGCCGCGGCCTTTCCACCGAGGAGTTGCATCGCACGTTCCCGATCGGCCTCGGCAGCGTGTTCGAGACCCTGCTGCACCTGCTCGGGGCGGAGATGGTGTGGATCGGCGTGCTCAACGGCACCGTCGACACGGTGGTGTGGCCCACGCAGGCCGCGTACCCGGACCTGGATGCGATCGAGAGGGCGTGGAGCACGACGCGCACCGACTGGGACCGCTACCTGGCCAACCTCACCCCGGCCGAGAGCGGCCGTGTCGTCGAGCGCACGCGCGACGGCAGGACCTACCGCCAGCGGGCCGTCGATGCCTGCCTGCAGGTGCCCACCCACGCGCTCTACCACAATGCGCAGTTGAGCTTCATGTTCCGCAGCATGGGCAAGGCGCTGCCGGACTCCAGTTGGATCGGCTGGGCGCGCGAACGCCTCGGCTGAGCGTCCTTGTAGCCTTCGTTCATGCCCACGCGATACCTGCTCTCGGTGGTGCTCGGCACCGTTCTGGTCTTCACCTGGGGCGGTATCGGTTGGGCCGGCGGCCTCTATGCGCCGTGGCTGCGTCCGATGCCGGGCGGCGAGGCGGTGGTGCGCGTGATGGCGGATGCCGCCCCGGGAAGCGGCATGTACGTGCATCCGGCGCCGCTGGATGTCAGCCGTCCCATGAGCCAGACCGAGCGAGAGAAGGCCGAAGCCGCGCGTCGGGACCAGTTTCGCCGGGGGCCCGTCATCATGATGGCCCTGACCCAGGGCGAGCGAGACCCGGACGATGCCACCTTCATGCTCCGGGGCGTCCTGATCGAGCTCTTCGCCACGGCGATGCTGGTGGCCGTGATCGGCCTGGCGGGGAGCGGGCACGGGCCGCTCCGGCGATTCCTGTCGCTCGCGGCCATGGTGCTCTTCATGAACCTGGGAACCCACATGGTCAGCTGGGCGTTCATGTTCACCCCCGATGACTTCACCGCGGTCCTCATGTTCGACGGCATCGTGGGCTGGACGCTCGCCGGACTGCCGGCCGTGTTCCTGATGCGCTCCATGCGCCCGGGCGACGTCTCGGCTGCCTGATGCGGCCGGACGTACCATCGTCGCATGGCGGTCACGATTCAGGGTCCCAAGGGCACGCGCGACTTCTATCCTGACGCGATGGCGGTGCGCCGCCACATCGAGGGCGTGTGGCGGCAGGCCAGCGTGGACTGCGGCTTCGACGAGGTCGAGGGCCCCACCTACGAGCATTTGGCGCTGTACACGGCCAAGAGCGGCCCCGGCATCGTGAACGAGCTGTTCAGTTTCCGGCGCGCCGGCGGTGACGACGACTACGCCCTGCGACCGGAGTTCACGCCAACGCTGGCCCGCATGGTGGCGGCAAGGTCGGGAAGCCTGCCGTTGCCGGTGAAGTGGTTCGGGATCCCGGTGCACTTCCGGGCGGAGCGGCAGCAGCGAGGTCGCCTGCGCGAGTTCGTGCAGTGGAACGTGGACCTGATGGGTGTGGAGGGTGCCGCCGCGGATGCCGAGGTGATCGGATGTGCGGTGCTGGCGATGGAGCGGCTGGGCCTGAAGCCCGCCGACATCCGTGTTCGGCTGAGTCACCGCGGCGCGGTGGCCGCCGCGCTGGCTGCGGCGGGTGTGCCGCTGGAGCGCATGGGCGAGGCGTTCGAGCTGCTGGATCGTCGCGAGAAGCTGGAGCCTGCGGAGTTCGATCGCCGCGCCGCTTCGCTCGGCCTGCACGCGGACGCCCGCTCGCGCCTCGACGGCATCGCGGCCACGCGACGGCCCGTGGGCAGCGACGCGCCCGCGATCTCGACCGCGCTGGGCGTGCCCGTCGAGGCGACGGGCGGTGCGGACGCCCTGGCCCGGCAGTTGGCCTCCATGGGCCTCGCCGAGTGGTGCGAGTGGGACTTCGGCATCGTGCGAGGCCTGGCCTACTACACGGGGACGGTGTTCGAGATGCACGAGGCCGGTGGCAACGAGCGCGCCGTGGCGGGCGGAGGCCGCTACGACGGGCTGGTCGAGCTCTTCGGCGGGCCGAGCACGCCGGCCTTCGGCTTCGGCATGGGTGACGTGGTGCTGGGCCTGGTGCTGGCCGACCGTGGGCTGCTGCCCAAGGACACCACCACGCTGCTGCCGCGTCCGGACGTGTTCGTGGTCACCGACGGCAGCGAGGCGGCCGAGACGCTGCAGCCCCGGCTGCTCACCGATCTGCGCCGCGCCGGCTTGCATGCCCGAAGCAACTGGAAGGCCACGCGCCACGTCGGCAAGGTGCTCGGCGATGCCGCCAAGGCGCGCGCCCGCTTCGCGATCATTCTTGGCGCGGAACTGGCCGAGGGTGCCGTGTCCGTGAAGGATCTCGACGGAGGCTCGCAGGAAAGGGTGGCGATGACGGACCTGGAGCGGCACCTGGTGGCGCGATGCCGGGCGCGCGGCGCATGAAGCTGCTGGTGGTGGCGGCCACCGCGCGAGAGGCCGAGGCGTTGGCCTGTTCCCGCGCCCACGTGGTGGTCTCGGGCATCGGGCGCGTGAACGCCGCCGCCGCGACCACGGCGGCATTGCTCGAGGAAGGTCCCTTTGATGGCGTGCTCAGCGTGGGCATCGCGGGCGCCCTGCCCGCGTCGATGCTGGCGCCCGGCGAGGTGGTGGTGGCCACGGCCTGCGTGTACATGGAGGAAGGGCTGCAGACGCCGGACGGCTTCCAGGACACGGCGAGCATGGGCTTTCCGCTGGGGGACTTCACGGGCAACCAGGTGCCGGTCGATCCGGCGCTCACGCGCTTCCTTCCGGGTCCGAGGCATGACGGTGCGATCGCCACCGTGGCCACGTGCAGCGGCACCGACGCGCTGGCGCAGGCGGTGCAGGCCCGCACGGGCGCGATTGCCGAAGCCATGGAGGGCGCGGCCGTGGTGCACGCCGCCCTTCGGCTGGGGATCCGTGGTGGCGAGATCCGCGTGATCTCCAACACCACCGGGGATCGCGGTCGCCAGGGGTGGGACTTGGCCCGCGCGTGGACGTCGCTTGCCCGCGTGGGCTCAGCGATCGACGCCTTCGCGGCCGGCACGTGAGCCATCATCGCCTGCTGGAAGGGCCGCGAAGGCTTCCGCGAACAGCGGTCCTCCGAGTTCCGGATCCACAGCGCGAAGACGGTTGACGCGCATGCTGGCCCGGTCATCGAAGCGACCGGCGGCCTGCAGCACCTGCAGTTGTCGCAACTGGCAGAGCCACCACACATGGTCGCGCTGGGATGCCTCCGTGCTCATCCCGTCGCCGGCCGCCACGCGTCGGTAGATGGCCATGGCCTCACGAAGGCCTTCATCTCCGGCCAGCACGCGCAGGCTCTCCGCCTTGCCCAGCAGCGCCTCGCGCGTGTCGGTCTGGATGGCGAGCGAGCGTTCATAGGCGCGAACCGCCGCGGCGTGCTCGCCGGCATGTCGGAGCAGGTCTCCCGCCACGAGCCAGTCCGCCGCATCCGCCGACGGCAGTCGCTCCAGCATGGCCGAAAGCCGCTGCGCCCCGCCGGAGGCGGTCGAGGCTGCAGCTTCCACGGGCCATGCCTGTTCGGGCCGCAATGCCGCGAGGCGCTCCACGATGACACGACGCAGCAACTCGGCGTCCCGTGCAGCCAGCGGGCCGATCTCGGGGTCCGTCGACAGGTCACGATCCAGCGAGGCCATGGCCGCCACGCGGGCCCGGAGACGGCGCCGCGCCGCGGACGGTCCCAGGGGTGGGGGCGCCTGCTGCAGCAGTCGTTCCGCCTCGATCATGTCGCCGGCCTGCACGGCAAGCCATGCCGCGGCTGCCACACCCCGGGCGTGCAGCGAGGCAGGCTCGGCGCCCTCGGGCACACGCTCCGGCACGGGGAACGCCTCGGTGCCGCGACCATCGGCTTGCGCCTCCAGGGCCAGCACCTGCCGCTCCAGCATCCACAGGGCGTGATCATCGCTCGCGGCGAACCGGTCGACGGCCAGCTGCAGCGCGGACTCCAGTCGCTGGCGGAGCTGAGGGTCCTGGCCGTCCGCCGCGCGGTCCAGTTCGCGCAGGATGCGCACGCCTGCCTCGATGGCCGGCTGGGCTGCGGGATCATCCGGGTGTTCCGCCGCCAGCGTCACGAATCGATCGGCCGCTTCCCCCCAGTTCTCCCGAACCATCTCGATGCCGGCCACCGCCCGGGTGGCCGCGGCACGCACACTGGCCGGCGTGAGCGGCCGGGCTCGCACCGCTTCCAGCGCCGCGAGCAGATCGTCGGCCGGAACGCCCGCGTCCAGCCGATGCTGCGTCAGCCCGAGCAGTCCCATGGGCTCCGAGGGCGGAAGCGCGGTGCCCTCGGACTCCACGCGCGCCAGCCGGGCGATGGCGGCGTCTCGAATCGCTGCAGCGGACTGCGGGGTGCCGTCCTGAAGAAGGCGCGTGAACGGCGAGGTCCAGCTCGGTACCGCCGCGCCCGGTTCGGGCTGGAGGCCCGCGTCGCCCTGTTGCTGCTGCCGTCGAAGGCGGGCCTCGAGTTCGGCCAGCGCCAGGCGCCGTGCCGGCGATCCGCCCCGGCCCAGCAACCCAGCGGCGTCGGCCGCCGGACCGGGCCCGCGGAGCAGGCCAGCCGCACGGAGCGCCGCCAGGTCGGCCAGCGTGACCAGCGCTTCGTCGTCGCCCGCTCGCTCGCGAGCCAGCGTGAGCAGCCGGTTGGCGGCGCGTTCGTCCTCGATCCGCGCTGCGGCCAGTCCCGCGTAGCGGGCCACAACGCTCGCGGTGCGGTCATCCAGTTCCGGCAGCAGCGACTCCACGCGCGCGATGGCCGACTCGGCCATGGCGCGACGCTTGGCACTCTCAAACTCGCCCACTTCCACCTGCAGCACCTCCGCCAGCGACCGCAGCAGCGGAATGCGACGCGGTCGCTCAACGTGCGCCAGCCGGTCCGCCACCTCGCGCGGCGGGGTCGCATCGCCCTCGCGTGCAACCGTGGCCTTGGCCACCTGCTCCGCACGCTCCGCCGCCACCAGCATGTCGCGCACCGTGGCACGGACGCGCTGGCGAGCCTCGGCGCCGGCCAGGCCGTAGAGCACGCGGTCCACGTCCCCGCCCGCGGGCAGGCAGAGGGTGAAACAATCCTCAGCGTAGTCGCCAATCCACAGCGCCAGACGCGGGTCCTGCGCATGCTGCAGCATCAGTTGCCTGCGCACCGAGAGCAGCTCGTCGGCGGCTTCGCGCTGGCCCTGCTCGGTGGCCTCAAGGGTGACGCGCTTGCGAAGGTCCTCGACCCGTGACAGCCATGTCTCGGGCGTTTCGGCGGACGGCGAGTCGACGGACGGCTCCTGCGCCATCGCCCCGGTCCATGGTGCTGCGGCCATCGCCAGCAGGATGCCGAGAAGGATCGATCTCATGACGGGCTCGCGAATCGGACGCGCGTGTAACCGGCCCGGGTGACCGCGTTGAAGATCTCCACCGCCCGCTCCCACGAGACGTCGGCCGCGGGGGCCAGCTCGATGGGCTGGTCCTCGGCGAAGAGTCCGCCCGGGTTCTCCGGCCCGTATCGCCGCGAGGCGAGCACGCTGGTCAGGTCATCGGCATCCGAGGGCTGGGGCAGGGGCGCCACGATGACGATCGCCCGGCGGCCGGACGGGGCGCGGATCTCGATCCGCAACGGAGGCTCCTCCAGATCCATCGCGTCGACCGCCGGGCCGGCCTGTTCGGACAGGTCCGCCCGCAGCAGCGTCTCGCGCTCCAGCACCTGGGCCGTGCACACGAAGAAGACCAGGATCAGGAAGGTCACGTCGATCAGCGGCGTGAGGTTCACGCCGATGCCGCGAGGACCGCGCGTGGCCATGCGCGGAGCATCCAGCGCGCTCGGGGGTGGTGAAAGGCCCGCGTCCGTCGCGTGGGCCTCCGATGCCGGCTCGCATCGCAACCGGGCCAGCGCCTGCAGCACGACCTGCTCGTTCACGCGTCGCCTCCGGGCTGCACCGCCACGCGAAAACGCACCGGCTTGCCGCCTGCCGCCCGCACCGCCGCGCGCCCGATCACGTCGATGGCCGGCGCCACATCCGCGTAGGGCAGCCCCGCATCGGCCCGAAGGTGCAGCTCCATGGTCGGCTGGGAGCGCACCGCGGCGGCCACGGCCTCGGCCACGGCCTGCAGGCCATCGGCATCGGGGCCAAAGTCCTGTCCGGCGAACCGCCATCCGTCGATGCGGCCATCCCGCACCATCACGTTGACCACGCCGCGTGACTCGCGTCCCGGGGGCATGGCGGCGCTGGGCGTGGGCTGCGGCAGCCGCATGGGAACCCGGTCGCTGGCCCCGAGCTGGCTCACCAGCACGAAGAACACGATGAGCAGCAGCGCCATGTCGATCAGCGGCGCCATGGCGGCCTGCGGCCGGGCCGGACCTCGTGCGAAGACGCTCCTCACGGCGCGGGCTTGAACTGGGCGACCACACGCTCGACGCGGCGCACGCACTCCAGCGTGCAGGCGTCGACGCCGTTGCGGATGGCGGCATAGGCACTCAACGCCGGGATGGCGATGAGGAGTCCCCAGAAGGTGGTGACCAGCGCGGTGCCGATGCCGCTGGCCAGCATCACCGGGTCGGCGTTGCCACCCACGCCGGCGATGGTCTGGAACGCGGCGATCATGCCGTACACCGTGCCGAAGAGTCCCAGCATGGGGCTCACCTGCCCGAGCACGTTCAGCATCTCGAGCCTGCGGAAGCGGCGGACCGCGGCCTCCTCGCCGGCCTGTTCGGCCGAGCGCAGCATGGCCGCCCGTCCCGATGGCGCCTGCTCCAGGGCCGAGCGGAGCACCAGGCTGTAGTCGCTGGACTCGGCGCGCACCAGGCGCAGCGCCTCGGCATCGCGACCATCCGCCAGCATGCCCTCCACCTCACGGGCAAATCGCTCCGGCAGGATCCGCGGCCGGCGGTTGCGGATCCAGAGCGTGCCGATCATGCCCAGGTTCACCATGCTCAGCGCCACCAGCAACCAGATCATGCCGCTGCCCACCCACTCGATGCGTTGCGCGCCGTCGGCCGCGGTCTCCAGGGTGTAGAAGAAGATGCTTCCAAAGCCCTGGCCGGCCATCGCGGGGGTGGGGGCCACGAGCACGGTCGCCAGGGCAAGTCGCGAAATCCATCGGGTCATGCGGGTCTCCTTCATCGCGGGTCCAGTCCCAGTTCCGACCGGCCAAGGTAGCGGTAGCCGTCGGCGCCGCCGTGCTCCGTGGCGATGCGCTGCAGCGTGCCGGCGGGGTCGGGATCCAGGAACTGCACGCACTGGATGCGAGCCGCCCGTCGACCGGTGTCGGGATCGGTTGGATTGATCCGGTCCAGCGACTCCAGCAGCTGCCGCTCCGAGATCTCGTACTCGCCGGCGCCGGTGATGTCGGCCGAGAGCAGGAAGATGATCTCGGGCTTGAGGCGCATGGCCGCCTCCATGGCCGAGAGCGGATTGCTGCGACCCGCGGGAATCATGCGGGCGTCGATCCACTGCACCGCCTCGGTCAGGTTCTCCGGCGTGGCGGGCTGCAGCGCGCCGCCGGGCGGCACCGTGACCGCATCGCCCCGCTGGAAGA
Source organism: Planctomycetota bacterium (assembly GCA_046048055.1). GTDB lineage: Bacteria > Planctomycetota > Phycisphaerae > Phycisphaerales > SM1A02 > SYAC01. The sequence continues at coordinate 30,218 of JBJOGW010000039.1, read as the reverse complement.
AGATCACGCCGAACTGCTGGCGCGGATCCAGCTTCATCAGGCTTCGCCGCAGTTCCTCCACGACCTGCGGGAAACTTCCCACCAGGCTGCCGCTGGCGTCGACCACGTAGACGATCCGCCGCGCGTTGCTGGCCCGCAGTCCCACGAAGTCGACCTGGATCGGACGCGTCGCTCCGCCCAGACGGCCCACGCGGTGGGCCTCCATGCTCAGCGGCCGCATGGCACCCCGGATCGATGCCAGCGCCGCCCGGGCCGCATCCCGCAACTGGTCGCGGGCCGACGGTGCCAGGGGCGCTGGTTCGGGGGCCGCGTCCGCCCGGGCGTCATCGATCGAGTCGCCCAGCGCGACCGTGGGCGCGTACGCCGGCTGCCGAAAGTCGATCACGATCGCCGGAGGGGCGGGCTCCCGTCGCGCCATCTGCACCGCGGTGGCGGCAAAGGCCACGATGAGCGCTGCCGCGGCGACATGGGCCCCGATCGAGGCCAGCCACGAGACCAGCGGTGCAAGCACGTGCCGCTGGGCCGGATCGCCGCCGAGGGCGCGGATCACCGCCGCGGCCGCCCGGTCCTGTCTCGGACGATCGCCCGCATCCGGACTCACGGCGCCTGGGCTCCCTTGGCCGGCTTGCTCCGGGACCCGCCAAGCAGCTGGCCCAGCGAGAAGGGCCCGGTGCCGGCAAGAAGCACGACCAGCGGCAGCAGCGTGGCGGCCAGCCACGCGGTGACCATCTCGGCGTCGTCGGGCATCCACTGCCAGGGCCACATGCCCTCCACCTGTGGCCAGGTGCCGCACCAGAGGTGCACGGCCCCGGCCGCGGCCACCGGCAACGCCAGGAGCCGTCCGAGCAGTCCCAGCAGCATGGCCGCGCCGCCCACCAGTTGCACCACGGCCATGGCCCAAGCCATCGGCAGCGGTTGCGGGGCGCCCGCATCCTCGAGCCACAGCGCGTAGCGGTTCAGCGCGCGAAAGGTCGGCCCGTCTTCCAGATTCGCCCGCCGAACCGCGCCCCACGAGACGGGATCCGCGGTCTCCACAAGCCGCTCGAATGGCGCCGCCACGGAGCCCATGGCCTCGATCCGACGGGCGTCCTCCGGAGAGAAGACCTCGTGGCCGAAGATGGCGTGCATGCCTGTGGGAAAGAGGATCGCGAAGAGCAGGATGCGGATCACGATCTGGGACATGGTGCTCGCCACGCTGAAAGCCTCGCTCCGGGTCCATGCAGGCGGACGCCCGCGTGCCCGGCGGATGCTATCGGCATCCGTCGCGCGCCATGGCGGGAGGCCCGCCGTCCGGTGCTACGATGTGCCCGATCGATCCACGCGGGCGTGGCGGAACTGGCAGACGCGCTGGATTTAGGTTCCAGTGGGCTCAACCCCGTGCAGGTTCAACTCCTGTCGCCCGCACTCGCATCAAGGCCCGCATGACCCAGGTCACATCCAACGCCGACTGGTCGCCCCAGCACTGGAGCAACTTCCCGGCCTTGCAGCAACCGGACTACCCCGACGCGGCGGCGCTTGGCCGCGCGCTGGAGGAACTGGCCGGCCTGCCGCCCCTGGTCACCAGCTGGGAGGTGGAGTCCCTCCGTCGCCAACTGGCCGAGGCCGAGCAGGGTCAACGGTTCCTGCTCATGGGCGGTGACTGCGCCGAGACCTTCGAGGACTGCGGAAGCGGTGCCATCGCGGCCAAGCTGAAGATCCTGCTGCAGATGAGCCTGGTCCTGACCCACGGAGGCGGCATGCCCGTGATCCGCGTGGGGCGCTTCGCCGGCCAGTACGCCAAGCCGCGGAGCGATCCCACCGAGACGCGGGAGGGACGCACGCTGCCTGCCTATCGGGGCGACCTGGTGAACGGGCCGGAGTTCGATGCCGAGGCCCGCGCCCCCCAGCCGCAGCGGCTGTTGCAGGCACACGCGCGCAGCGCCATCACGCTCAACTTCATCCGCTCGCTGGTGGACAGCGGGTTCGCGGATCTGCACCACCCCGAGTACTGGGATCTGGACTTCGTGCAGCACAGCCCGCTGCGCGACGAGTACCAGCGGATGACCCGGGAGATCGGCCAGAGCCTGCGCTTCATGGAGACGCTCGCTGGTGCGCCGGTGCACGAGATGCGCCGCGTGGACTTCTTCACCAGCCACGAGGGGCTGCTGCTGCCCTGGGAAGCGGCGCAGACCCGCCAGGTGCCGCACCGCTCCGGGTGGTGGGATCTCTCCACGCACCTCCCGTGGATCGGCTATCGAACGGCCATTCCGGGGCAGGCTCACGTGGAGTTCTTCCGCGGCATCGAGAATCCCGTCGGCGTGAAGGTGGGTCCCGAGACCACGCCCGACCGCCTGCTGCAGTTGCTGGAGGCGCTCAATCCCCGCGGCGAGCCCGGCAAGGTGGTGCTCATCCACCGATTCGGTGCCCACGGCATCGCGCGGGGACTGCCTCCGCTGCTGCACGCCGCGCGGCAGGCGGGTCGCCGTGGCCTCTGGGTCTGCGATCCCATGCACGGAAACACCGACCTGGTCGAGATCCGTTCCGGCCCGCACGTGGGCAAGCGCGTCAAGACCCGCAAGTTCGACCACATCCTGGCGGAGGTCGAGCAGGCCTTCGAGATCCATCGCGAGCAGGGCTCGGTGCTCGGGGGCGTGCACCTGGAACTCACCGGGGAGGATGTCACGGAGTGCACTGGTGGAGCGCGCGGTCTGGGTGACGAGGGTCTGCTTCACGCCTATCGAAGCCGCGTGGATCCACGCCTGAACTACGAGCAGGCGCTGGAGATGGCCATGCGGATCGCCCGGCGGCTGGGTGGCTGATCTCTTGGCAAGCCGACGTGGGGCGGATGCGGTTACATTTCGCCACCCCATGCCGCGGCAGCAACGACGCGTGGTCATCACCGGCACCGGCCCGATTGCGGCACCGGGTCTCGGTATCGAGGCCATCTGGGCGGCGCTGGGCGAGGGCCGATCCGGCGTGGGACCGTGTTCCATCTTCGACGCCTCCGGCTTCAGCTGCCCGTTCGTGGCCCAGTTGCCGCCGGATCGCTTCGACGTGAAGCAGGTGGTGCCCAAGAGCTACCGCAAGGCCACCAAGGTGATGAGCCGTGACATCGAGCTGGCCGTGGGCGCCGCGCACGAGGCGGTCCGGAACGCCGGACTGGTGACCAAGGCCCACGAGCCGGCCGACGGCAAGGTGACCGTGCCGGCCGACCGCATGGGCTGCCACATCGGTGCGGGCCTGATCGCGGCCGAGGAGAACGAGTTGACCGCGGCCCTGGCCACCAGCCGCACACCCGAGGGCGCCTTCGACATCGCGGCGTGGGGCGCCGCCGGCATGCAGAACCTCACGCCGCTGTGGATGCTGAAGTACCTGCCCAACATGCTGGCCTGTCACGTGACCATCTGCCACGACTGCCAGGGCCCCAGCAACACCATCACCTGCGGCGAGGCCAGCGCGCTCCTCTCCATCGGCGAGAGCATGCGGGTGATCGGGCGTGGGGCGGCCGATGCCTGTCTGAGCGGCGGCGCCGAGAGCAAGGTGAACCTGATGGCCATCCTGCGACAGCAGTTCGCGGGCCGTCTCGCGAAGGCGGTTGCCGGCGACGATCCGGCCAAGGTGGTGCGGCCCTTCGCCCGTGACGCCATCGGCGGCGTGGCGGGCGAGGGCGGTGGCATTCTGGTGCTTGAAGCGGCCGAGACCGCCCAGGCGCGCGGCGCAACCCTCCTGGCCGAGCTGGCGGGCTTCGCGGCCACCCAGAGTTTCTGCCCGGACACCGTGGGTGCCGATCCAAGCCGCGACGGCGAGGGCATCTCCGACGCCATGCTCGCATGCCTGCAGGACGCTGGCATGACGCCAGCCGAGATCGACGCGGTGGTTCCGTTTGGCTGCGGCGCGGCCGCGCTGGACGCTGCCGAGGCCGCGGCCATCCGACGGGTGTTCGGAGACCGTGCGGCCACGCTGCCGCTGGTCACGCTCGCCCCGCTCATCGGCAACTGCGGTGCCGGCTTCGGGGCCGTGGCCGCCGCCGTGGCGGTGCGATGCCTGCGGCAGGGCATGCTGCCCGCACGTGTCAACGGTGACGCCAGCCTGGGGGTCGACGCAGGGCCGGTGCCGACCCGCAAGGCCGACGTGAAGTCGATCCTGGTGTGCACGCCCAGCCTGGGCGGGCAGAATGCGGCCATCGTCCTTCGGAGGATCGCATGAGCGAGCCGCGCGTGGTGGTCACGGGCATCGGCTGGGTCACGGGCCTCGGGCACTCCATCGATGGCGTGTGGAAGCGCCTGCTGAACGCCGAGAGCGGCATGGAGCCCACCACGCGCTTCGATGCCCGCACCTTTCCCACCACCTTCGCGGCCGAGGTGAAGAAGGACTTCGACTTCCGCGGCTTCGTCAAGGATCCCGCCGTGCACGCCAGTGCCGGCCTGAACAGCCAGTTCGCGCTGGGTGCCTGCTCGCAGGCGTGGAGGCAGAGCGGCCTCGACGCCAGGCCACCCAAGGATCCGCGCCGCGTGGGCATCTACCTGGGTGCGGGCGAGGGCGTGCTGGACTTCGACAACTACGTCGGCACGCTGCTGCACGCGTGGGACGGCGCCTCCGGCAGGGTGGACGGCGTGAAGTGGGCCGGCCGGGGCCTGGCCGCCATGCAGCGGCTGAAGGAGATCGAGCAGGAGCCGAACATGCCGCTGGCGCATCTGGCCCGCGAGTTCAACTGCCGCGGCCCTGCCTACAACTGCCTCACGGCCTGCGCGGCCAGCACGCAGGCCATCGGCGAGGCGTTCAGCATCCTGCGTCGCGGCGATGCCGACGTGATGATCGGGGGCGGTGCCCACACCATGATCCATCCGCTGGGCGTGACCGGCTTCAATCGCCTGACCGCGCTGAGCGAGCGCAAGGGCGACCCCACCGAGGCCAGCCGTCCGTTCAGCGTGGACCGCGGCGGCTTCGTGATGGGCGAAGGCAGCGGGATGGTGATCCTGGAGACGCTCGAGCACGCCATGGCCCGGGGCGCCACGCCCTTGGCCGAGGTCACCGGCTACGGGAGCAGCTGCGACGCCTATCGAATCACCGACATCCAGCCCGAGGGCCGCGGTGCCGCGGTGGCCATGCTCGAGGCGCTGCGGCAGGCGGGCATCGATCCAACCTCACGCGATGGCAAGGGCCGTCCGCCCATCCAGTACATCAGCGCCCACGGTACTGGCACCAAGGAGAACGACTCCATCGAAACCAGGGCCGTCAAGCGCGTCTTTGGGGAGATGGCCCGCGAGATCCCCATGAGCTCGATCAAGAGCATGATGGGTCACCTGATCGCCTCGGCCGGGGCCGTGGAGTTCATCACCTGCGTGCTGGCCATCCGCGACGGCATGCTGCCGCCAACGCGGAACCTGAAGAACCCCGATCCAGAACTTGACCTCGACTACGTGCCCAACCAGGCGCGGCGCGCCGAGGTCGACACCTGCCTGAGCAACAACTTCGGCTTCGGCGGCCAGAACGACACGCTGGTGGTGACTCGGTTCCGCGCATGAGCCGGGATGCATCCACGGGCCATGTCCTGCGCTCGGCACGCCGGGCCGCAGGGGTGGCGCTCCTGCTGCTGATCCCGCTGGCGGCCGTGGTGGCATGGCTGGCGGTGGCGGCACCCGCGTGGTGGCGGCCGGTGCCCGCCTCGGATGCGGCGGCGATGGAGCGTGGTGCGGCGCTCGAGCAGGGGCTCGCCGCGGCCTTCACGCGCGTGCGTCCGGACGCTCCCGATTGGTCCATCCGCATCCGGGAGTCGGACATCAATGACTGGCTTGGCACCCGACTTCCGGCCTGGCTGGCCAGTCGACAGGCCCCGGACCCGGGCCCCGTGCAGTGCCTGATCCAGGATGGCCGCGTGCTGCTCGGCGTGCAGCGGGGCGCGGCCGTGGTATGGGTGAGCGGCACGCCCGTGGCAAGGGATGGTGGCATCATCATCACGAAGGGCGGCGGAGGCATCGGCAGACTCCCGGTGCCGCTGATCCAGCCCCAGGCGGCGTTGTCGGAACTGGTCACGTCCCGCCCCATCTCACTGGTCGACGGCCGGCAGATTCGAATCCTGGACCTGGAATTGCTGCCCGGGGAGGCCCGCCTGCGGCTCCGGACCGAGGGTCCGTGAGGTCCTGGACGGCTCTCGGACCGACCAGACGCACCCTGAAGACCCATTTTCACCGATTGCACTTGTCCCGGTCCTCGTGAAATCCACAAGTGTCCGGAACCGATGGGCAAGAGCCTTCGGACTCCCTGCTGAAGCCTCCAACAGGTTTCGACAGAGGAGAGGGAAAGAAGGGCCTGCGGCCCGGCTTGTGGTCTGACCACGTGGCCGGCTGAGGCTGGGAGATGTCGCTCCAGCCATCGCTGGAAGAGAGGGAAGGGACGAGATGACGGCAGCCAACTGGATGCGTGTGGGAGGATTGCTCGGAGCGGGTCTCGGCCTGGCCTCCGCGGCTGATGCCGGCGTCACCCTGCTGAGCCAGTTCCGGTCCGTCGAGGCCGTGGCCACCAGCACCCGCTCGGACAGTGATGTCTCGGCGGACGACTGGTCGGGCAACCGACTCTTCTACAAGGCCGGCACCAACGGTTTCTGGAACGGTGCCAGCCAGTACTCCACGTTCATGCCGGATGGAACCTCGGGCCCCGGAGAGTCCATGCTGGTCGAGGGCCAGACGCGATCGGAAGGCTTCGGCGGTTTCGCGCCCGCCACCGACTGGTCGGCCTCCACCACGTTCCGGTCCGTCTTCCGCGCGGACGAAGCCCAGTTCATCGACATCGTGTTCACCTCGATCACGCACGGCAACGGCTCGGTCACCGCCTCGCTGGTCAACACCGGCACGGGCGACGTGGTCTGGAGCGGAACCGACGACGACAACGCCCATGCGGTCCGCGAGTTGGCTGTGGGTGACTACCGGCTCGAGATCGTTGCCTCGAGCAGCCTGCGCACGTCCGGCGAGAACGGTGACACGATCTACAGCCTCGGCGTTGGCTTCATCCCGGTGCCAGCACCCGGAGCCCTGACGCTCCTGGCGACCGCGGGGTTGCTCGCCCGAGGCCGACGCTCCTGACACGAGCCTGAAGCGCGACGGGCCGGTCGATCCGTTCCCGGCCCGTCGCCAACGAACCACTCCCCGTTGACGCCCCCGCCGCGAAAGCTGGCGGGGGCGTTTGTTTGATGCCGGAACGGCCTCGGCGTGGCCGCTAGACTCCGCCTCTCCCGGACTGATCTCCGGCCACGATCCATGCCCCACATCACCATCAACGGCGTCAAGCACGAGTTCCAGAAGGGTGAGACCATCCTGCAGGTGGCCCTGAGGGCTGAGCAGGAGATTCCGCACTACTGCTGGCATCCGGGCCTGAGCGTGGTGGCCAGCTGCCGCATCTGCCTGGCCGAGGTGTGGAACCCCGACCCCAAGAGCGGCCAGCCCGTGCCGGCCACCCGCCTCAGCCCCACCTGCCAGACGCCCGCGGTCGATGGCCAGGTGGTCTGGACGGACAGCCCCCGCAGCGTGGCCAACCAGAAGGCGGTGATGGAGTTCCTGCTGATCAATCACCCCGTGGATTGCGCGGTCTGCGACCAGGCCGGCGAGTGTCACCTGCAGGACTACAGCTACCAGTACGGTCGAGGCGAGAGCCGCTTCAAGGAATCCAAGAACAAGCGTCCCAAGAAGGATGTGGGGCCCAACGTGCTGCTCTACAGCGACCGGTGCATCATGTGCACGCGATGCGTGCGTTTCACGCGTGAGGTGACCGGCACCGGCGAACTGATGGTGCAGGGTCGTGGCAGCGTCGAGGAGATCGACGTGTTCCCGGGTCTGGCGCTGGACAACGAGCTCAGCGGCAACGTGGTGGACATCTGCCCGGTGGGTGCCTTGCTGGACAAGGACTTCCTGTTCCAGCAGCGCGTGTGGTTCCTCAGCCGCACGGCGAGTGTCGACGGCCTGACCGCCAGCGGCGACAACATCAGCGTGGAGCACAACGATGGCCGGGTCTATCGCGTGAAGCCCCGCGAGAACCCGGACGTGAACAAGTGGTGGATCACCGACGAGGTGCGCTACGGGTGGAAGTTCGTGCACCGCGAGGATCGCCTTCGCATGCCCGCCATCCAAGGGCGGGCCGCGTTCGAGAGCGAGCAGGCGGCTGAAGCGTGGGATGCCGCGCTGGCCAAGGCCAACGACGTGGTGGTCGCGTCCGCTCGCGCGGGCCGGCGCGCGGGCCTGCTGGTGAGCCCCATGCTCAGCTGCGAGGACGCGTACCTGCTGGCCCGGTGGGTGCTCTCCCACGATCCGCAGGCCGAACTGGCCGTGGGTCCCGTGCCGGTCCAGGGCCAGGACAAGACCTTCCCCGGCGGCTTCACCATGTTCGCGGAAAAGGCCCCCAATGCCCGCGGCGTCCGTCGCGTGCTCGAGTCGCTGGCCGCGGGCCGCACCGTGCACGATGCCGCGGGATTCGAGCGTGTGGCCTCCAGCCTTGGTGCCGCGGTGGTCACGGGCAACTATCCCAGCGACTGGGTGTCGGTCACGCTGGCCGACGCGCTCCGGAGCGTGCCGACGGTGCTGCTCGACACGCTGCCCACGGTCCTGACGAGCATGGCCGCGGTGACGCTGCCGGGCGCCGCGTGGGTCGAGAAGAGTGGAAGTTTCGAGAGCGCGCGCGGTCGGCTGCAGGGCTTCGACCGGGCGATCGCGCCGGTGGACTTCGCCAAGAGCGAGGCGCAGATCGCGCTGGACCTGGCGGCCGACCGCGAGGGCATCCGTGCCGCGGCCTTCGATGCCGCCAGCGTGCGTGCCCAGATGGCCCGAGTTCCGGGTCTGGAGCGGTTCGCCACCGAGCATCACGCCACGCCTCCACGGAGCACCGTGGAGAGTGACATGGTGCTGGTGGAACTGTGACGCCGGATCCGGTCGCGGATCGTGCGGGCGAGCCGCACCCGGCACGCGAGGTGTGGGCCCAGGCGTGGCCCACGGTCCTCACCATGCTCAGTTTCACGGTGATGCAGTTCGTGGATGCGCTCATGGTGTCACGGGTTGGCGCCCTGGAGGTGGCAGCCCAGGGCAACGGCGGCATCTGGGCCTTCGTGCCGCAGTCCTTCCTGTTCGGGTTCCTGACCGTGGTGAACACCTTCGTGGCCCAGAACGTCGGCGCGGGACGCCGCGACGCGGTGGCGCGCTATGGCTGGGCGGGCATCCGCCTGGCGCTGGTGTCGTGGGCGGTGGTCATGGTGCCGTGGGCGCTGGCCTTGCCTTGGTTCTTCGCCCAGATGGGTCACTCGCCCGAGCTGCAGCGGCTGGAGCTGCAGTACGCGCTGGTGCTGGCATGGGGCTCGGTGGCGGGGCTGGTGGCCAAGGCCATGAGCAACTTCTTCTTCGGCCTGCAGCGGCCGCGCGTGATCACCATCGCCGCCATCGCCGGCAACGTGACCAACGTGGTGCTGAACTACGTGCTGATCTTCGGCGAGGCCGGCATGCCCGAGTGGGGCTGGTCCGGCGTGCCCGGCGTGCCCGCGCTGGGCGTGCTGGGTGCGGCCATCGGCACCGTGTGCGGCACGCTGGTCGAGGCGTGCCTGCCGCTGGGGCTGTTCCTGACCGGCCGCGTGGCCCGGGAACTGCACGTGTGGAGAGCCACGGCATCGGGCCGGGGCGAGTTGGGAAGGCTGGTGCGCCTGGGCTGGCCGGTGAGCATCCAGTTCGGGAACGAGATCGTGTGCTGGGCGCTGTTCATGACCGTGCTGGTGGGACGCTTCGGCGAGGCGCACCTGACCGCCGGGTGGGCCACGCTGCGCTACATGCACCTGAGTTTCATGCCTGCGGTGGGTTTCAGCGTGGCCACCACGGCGCTGGTGGGCAGGTACATCGGTGCGGGCATGCCCGAGCGTGCGGCGCACCGGGCGCACTGGGCGGTGGGCATGGCCACGGCGTACATGACCATCTGCGGGCTGGGCATGGCGATCTTCCGCGAGCCGCTGCTGGCCATCTTCGTGACCGCCACGGACGCGGCCGAGGCTCGCGAGATCCTGGACATCGGGTCGAGGCTGATGATCTGCGCTGCGGTCTTCCAGACCTTCGATGCGGTGGGGATCGCCTACACGGGGGCACTGCGCGGGGCCGGAGACACGCTGGTGCCGGGCGTGGCCACCATCGCGCTCAGTTGGGGGCTGATCGTGGGCCTGGGCCTGGCCCTGGTCGCCTGGAGGCCGGAGTGGGCCAGCGTGGGCCCCTGGGTGGCGGCCAGCGTCTACATCATCGTCTTTGGGGTCTTCGTGGCCTGGCGGTTCGAGCGGGGTGGCTGGCGGCGGATCCGCCTGCTGGAGCCGGTGCCCCGGCCGGGGTAGACTGGCCTTTCGTCCATCCACCGTTCGCGATCCGAACTCGTTTCCAGATCAGGGAGAACCATGGCCAACGCAGGTCTCGACACCGTCATTGGAGCCGTCCGCAACGATCCCGCCGCCGCCGCGCCGCTGGTGAAGAGGGCCGAGGCCCACGAGGCCGCGGGTGAGTGGATGCAGGCCATGGAGTGCTGGCGCGAAGCGGCCGGCAAGGATCGAACCGCCCGCAACCTCTTCCGCGCCGCGCTGCTCATGGACCGCCTTGGCATGGATGACGACGCGCTGCGCACCTATGAGGAGTGTGTTCGGCTGCCCAGCCCGCCAGCGAGAGCCTTCCTGAACATGGCGGTGCTACTCGAGGACGCCGGCCAGTTCACCCGCGCGGAGAAGCTGCTCAAGAAGGTGCTCTCGGCCAATCCCACGCATGATCGAGCCACGCTCTTCCTGAAGGACGTGAAGGCCAGCAAGGACATGCTCTACGACGAGGAGATCGCCCGCGAGGGTGCTCGTCGCGATGCGCTCATGGACACGCCGGTGACCGACTTCGAGCTGTCGGTGCGTGCACGCAACTGCCTCAAGAAGATGCAGATCCGCACGCTCGGAGACCTGCTTCGCATCAGCGAGGCGGAGCTGCTCAGCTACAAGAACTTCGGCGAGACCAGCCTGGTCGAGATCAAGAACATGCTGACCGCCAAGGGGCTCCGGCTGGGTCAGCACCTGGATCGCGGCCACTACGACCGTATCCGCAAGGAGATGATGGACAAGCTGAAGGACTCCGTTGGCGAGGAGGTGCTCAACAAGTCCCTTGCCCAGGTGGAGCTTTCCGTGCGGTCCCGCAAGGCGCTGCAGCTGCTGGGCATCCACACCATCGGTGACCTGGCGGCCCGCACGGAGGCGGAGTTGATGGGCGTGAAGAACTTCGGGCAGACCAGCCTGGACGAGCTCAAGGCCCTGCTGGTGCAGCACGGGCTCACGCTGCGCAACCTCGACTGAACCCTCGTCGCCCCGTCGGGGTGCAAGGAGACCGCATGGAAGGATCCGGCGGCTGGCAACCTCCACCCTCGGCCCATCGATGGCTGGCGATGGCGGCCACGCTCGCGGTGGTGGCCTGGACCATGGCGCTGCTTCCCGGTGGCTGCCAGTCCGGGCCTTCAGCCTCGCGGACGCCGGGCCTTCCGCAGAGCCCGCTCGAGCGTGCGCGTGCCGCCGGAGTGGTCGAGCCGCCGTCGATGGCGGAGCGCACGCCTCCGGCGCGACCCATGCCACCGCTGGAGCGGCCCATGATTCCCTCGACCGAGCCGGTGATCCGGGTCAGGGTGGCGGCGGACGCCACCGAGCCGTTCGTCCTGAGCCACCCTTCGGGATGGTTGTGGCTCAAGCCCACCGATCAGGCCCAGGGCCGCACCGTCCGATCGCCGGTGCGCATCGAGGCGACTCCGTCGGGTTGGCGCGTGGCGGAGGGCGCGTCCTCGTCGCGCCGCATCGACCTGAGCGGTGGCGCGGCGCTCGAGGTGCATCCGCCGAACGGTGACGACGACGAAATCCAGTGGCGTGGTGGGTCCTGGCCGGGGCAGGCCACGCTGGTGCGTCGCGACCGCGGTGTGGACCTGGTCTTTGCGGTGCCCATGGAGACCTACCTGCCCGGCGTGCTGGCCAAGGAGCTCTACAAGGGCTGGCATCCTGCGGCCTACCGGGCCCAGGCCATCGCCGCGCGCAGCTACGCCATGTGCGAAAAGGCCTGGTGGGAGGGTCGTCGTCATTACGACGTGGTGGCCGGACAGGCCAGCCAGGCATGGATTGGCGCCACGGCCGACGCCACCAGTCGCGAGGCGGTGGAGAACACGCGGGGCGAGTACCTGGTGTTCGGCGGGCGCGTGGTGCCGGCCTACTACAGCAGTTGCTGCGGCGGTGCCGCGGCCTCGGCCACCGATGCCATCCGCGATGGCAGCTGGATGGACATCGATCCGCTGCGGGTGGTCGATCAGCGAAGTCGAAGGCGCAGCGGCTGCTGCGAGAAGGCTCCCACCGCATCCTGGAAGGTGACCATGAAGGCCGACGAGTTCACCCGGCGGCTGAACGCCTGGGCCGGTGACAACGGACGCAAGGATCTGCCGCAGCTCGGCACGGTGCGCTCGATCAGCGTGGCCGAGTCCAACCCCGCAGGTCGACCGGTGCTCTTCCGCCTGCGCGACGGCCGCGGACGCACGGCGCTCTGGGCATCCGAGGATCTGCGCTACGCCGTCAACGCGGGCAGCAACGGCAGGGGGGACAGCCTGAAGAGCGGCTACCTGGATCCGCGGGTCGGTGGCGGCATGGTGACCCTGCAGGGACGAGGCCACGGCCACGGAACGGGCATGTGCCAGTACGGCGCGCAAGCCATGGCCGTGGCGGGCAAGGATCATGACGCCATCCTCCGCCGGTACTACCCGGGTGCAGCCGTGAAGGAGTCGTCATCCGGACCATCCGCGGAATCGTTGGTCTCGGACGCCAGGGACTGAACCACCATGTTCACGGGCCTCGTGGAACATGTGGGTACGGTGCGGGCCAGTCACGTCACGCCCTCGGGTCGACGCCTGGAGGTGCATGCCGAGGGATGGCCGGCGGATCCGGTGACGGGCGAGAGCATCAGCGTGTCGGGCTGCTGTCTCACGCTCGTGGCCCACGCGGCCGGCAGCCTGCTCTTTGACGTGATCCCCCAGACCCTGTCCTGCACCACGCTGGGTGACCATGCGGCGGGAGACCCGGTGAATCTGGAGCGAAGCGTCCGGGCCCATGGCCTCCTCGGCGGGCACCTGGTGCAGGGTCATGTCGATGGCGTGGGGACGGTGCTGGCCGTCGACCGCGATCGTGGCTGGCGCGTGCGCGTGCGTCCGCCCGTGCCGGTGCAGCCGCTGATGGTGGATCGCGGCAGCGTGACGGTGGATGGCGTGAGCCTGACGGTGGCCGCGGTGGGGCCGGACTGGTTCGAGGTGGCCCTGATTCCCGAGACCTTGCAGCGCACCACACTGCGAGGGCTGCAGCCAGGCGACCGCGTGAACGTGGAGGCGGACGTGCTGGCCAAGATGGTGGCTAGGCAGGTGTCGCTTCGGCTTGGCCAGCCCTCATCGCCAGCGCCACCAGCGTGATGTCGTCGGGATGGCGTGCCGGATCGAGCATGCGGTCCAGCCGCTCGCCGACATGCCGGATGATGTCGTCGGGATCGGCCAGTCCCAGCAGGGACTCGAACAAGCCGCGACATCCGTCACCGCCGCAATCCTGTCCGTTGGAGGCCGCCGGATCGTCCTCGATCGCCGCCTCCAGACCATCCGAGTGCAGCAGCAGCCTGTCGCCCGGCTGAAGGTCCAGCTCGGTCTCGCTCCATCGCTCGTCCTCGAACACGCCGAGCACGCCGCCGCGGGCATGCACCCGCTCGATGGCCCCGTGACGGCGCAGCACGCAGGGCGCCGGATGACCGGCACAAGCCATGCGAAGTCGAAGCGTGCGAAGGTCCAGCACGCCGTAGACCGCCGTGGCGAAGCGGGTCTGGCGTCCGTGCCGCTGGAGCAGGTCGCGGTTCACCCGAGCCAGCGCCTCGGCCGGCGGCACGATCCGGTAGTCGCTTCCCCGGATCTCCTTGTCCGGCAGGCTTCGCGTGATCACCATGGTGAGCAGCGCGGCCGGCACACCGTGTCCCACCGCGTCGGCCAGAAACACCCCCAGATGGTGCTCGTCGAGCCGACGCACGTCGTAGATATCGCCACTGACCCAGCTGGCGGGGCGCCACATGGCCGCACCGTGCACCCTCGGCAGGTCCGGCATGGTGCGGGGCAGGAACTCCCGCTGCACCTGGGCGGCCAGTTGCAGCTCGTCCTGGATGCGCGACAGCCCTTGCCGCAGGTCGTCGTTCCGTCGGTCGGCCTCGGAGGCCTGGCCTCGAAGGCGCCGGATCTCGGGTTGCCGAGCCAGCATGCCGCGGAGCACCGCCACCACCAGGACCGGTTCCGTCGACCGGGGCATCGAGTCCGCCCGTTGGCCCATGCCGTCGGCCAGGATCAGGTGCGGCATGTCGCTCCGATGGGCCACGTCCAGCGCACGCGTGAGCCCGTGCGGATCGTCGGCCGGATCCAGCACCATCACCAGGGCGTCGGCTTGCATGGCGTGCCCGGCAGCCAGCGTCGGCAAGGCCAGACACGTCACGTGACAACCGTGTCCCCAGGCCTCGGCCAGCCGACGCCCGAGTTCCGGAAGGCATGGCATCCGGCTCTCGGTGCCCGCCAGCGTGAGCCGAACCGAGTCACCTGGTTCGGCGGGCGGAGCATCCTCAAGCATGGTCGCGGAGTGTATCGGTGCACTGGTCCGCGCCGTGCAACCACGCCATGATCATCGGCGTCGCCGTGGGTGGCGAGGCGGCAACGCCTTGTCGGGTGGCCTGGGCCACACGCTCCGGGCGGCACGCGGCAACCAGCGCCTCGGGTGACGCCGGGCCCAGAGGATGGATGCCCAGCCACCAACCCACCAGCCCGCGGACGCGCGATGCGGAAACGCCCGCGGCCCGAAGGCCAGCCAGTCCCTCGGCACCGTCGCGCTTCGCCAGTCGGCGGCCGTGCGCGTCTCGGACCAGCGGCAGGTGCCACCAGTTCGGATGGGGTCCACCCAGCGCCGAGGCGATCCTCTGCTGCAGCGGAACGCTGGAGAGCAGGTCCTGGCCCCGCACCACGTCGCTCACCCCCAGTTCCAGGTCATCCACCGCGCACGCCAGCTGGTAACTGGGTACGCCTCCCTTGGTCCAGACCAGAAAGTCGCCGTGCTCCTGCGACGGCTCCATGACGTGCTCGCCCAGCAGGGCATCGTGCACGCGCACCATGCCCGGATCCACGCGCATGCGGTGGTTGACCGCGGGATCCCGGAAGCCCCACGCGACACCCGCGGCCGGACGCAGCGTGGCGGGAAATCGGTTCGTGGGCTCGCCCTCGTGCGGGGCTCCCATCGCGTGGGCCGCCTCACGCACCTCGCTCCGGCTCTGCGGGCTCTCGTACACCAGACCGGCACGCGCCAGATGTTCCATCGCCTCCAGGTATCGATCCATGCGCATCGACTGGCGGACCGGCTCGCCGTCCCAGTCCAAGCCGAGCCAGCGAAGTGTCTCGATCGGATCGGCATCGGCTGAGCGCACACGCGCGGTGTCCAGGTCATCCAGCCGAAGAATCACGCGCCACCCCAGATGGCGGGCGAGCGTCCAGGCGCCCAGGAAGGCCAGGGCATGTCCCAGATGCAGCGGCCCGGTGGGGCTGGGAGCCAGGCGGGTGCAGGGGGTGGCGTGGGCCATGCCGGGTCAGGGTAGATTGTGCTGGACCATGAAGCCTCTTGTGGAAGCGGACATTCAGGCCGGACTGCAGAAGCTCACCGAGTGGTCCGAGTGCGGCGACGCCATCCAGCGCACGTACGACTTCGCCGACTTCGTGGCCAGCATGCGCTTCGTGAATCAGGTGGCCCAGGCCGCCGAGTCGCGGCAGCACCATCCCGACATCCTGGTCCGCTGGAACAAGGTCACGCTCACCCTCTCCACCCACGACGCGGGCGGCATCACGGCCAAGGACTTCGACTTTGCCGCGGCGGCCGACGGGCTGGCGGCGGGCTGAGCAGCGACCGCCGGGGTCAGTTCCGCAGCGCGCGACGGACCAGTTGGGCCCGTGCGGAGCGTCCCTTCTCCTCATCCGCCGCCGAGGGCTCCATCCGTGCCAGGTGGGCCGGCTGCACCTGCAGCAGCAGTCGCTGCACCAGATCCAGCGCGATGTCCGGCAGCAGGTCCATGCAGATGCCAAGCCGCACGTTCGCCAGCAGCTTGGTGGCCTCCTCGGCTCCAAGCAGGCGGGCCGCACGCAGCGTGGCCATGGCGCGGTGCACCTTGTCCTCGAGCAGCATGGGATTGGATTCCGCCAAGGCGCGGCGGGCGGACCGCTCGTAGTCCACCAGCTGGGGCAGCGTCTCCTGCTCGAAGCGTCGCAGCAATTCGTCCTCGCCAAGTCCCAGCGTGAGCTGGTTGCTCACCTGATAGAAGTTGCCCAGCGCCTCGGTGCCCTCGCCGTAGTAGCCGCGGATGGCCAGGTGCATGTCCTTGGCGGCCCGCTTCACCCGCTCCATCTCGCCCGAGTAGCGCAGGCCGGGCAGGTGCAGCATCACGCCCAGCCGCACGCCGCATCCCACGTTGGTCGGACAGGCCGTGAGGTAGCCCCAGCGGCTGGAGAAGGCGAAGTCGATCACGCCCTCGGCGGCCAGGTCGAAGGCACGAGCCCGCTCGAAGGCCTCGCGCAGGCGCGATCCGGGAAGAATGGTCTGGATGCGGAGGTGGTCCTCCTCGTTCACCATCACGCTGAGCGTTTCGTCCCGGTCGATGCCCACGGTACGGGGCACGGTGCTCTCGGCAAAGTGCCGCGAGACCAGGTGCCGCTCCACCAGCAGCTGCCGCTCCAGCGGCGAGGTGCGTCCCACGTTCACCCAGGTCAGGCCTCCGGGAAAGGCCTCGCCCGGTGGAACCCGCGTGACCATGTGCATCACTTCCTGCCGCTGCATGTCTGTGGCGCGACCCACGAACGGCAACCCGGCCACGTTGCGGGCGATCCGGGCCCGGGATCGCACCACCACGTCGGCATCAGGGCCATCCCGACAGGGCTCGGGTGCCGTGGACTCGGGCTTCATGCCGCGCCACCTTCCGGTGCGGCCTCGCCCAGTTCCTGAAGCTGGTCACGCAGTCGAGCGGCGCGCTCGTACTGCTCGGCGGCCACCGCGGCATCGAGTTCCTGGAGCAGGCGGGCCCGCATCGCCACGCGGTCGGCCATGCCCTCGAGATGGCGCGGCGCCCGGCCCACGTGGTGCACGGCACCACCCTGGGCCCGTTCGATCACGGTGCCGATCTGCGGCATGAAGGCGTCGTAGCAGCCCGGGCATCCCAGCACGCCGCTCTGGCGAAACTCGGTAAAGGTGAGTCCGCAGCCGGCACAGCGCGTCGGCGTGGCGGGATCGCGCCGTGCCGCCGCCTGCAGCGAGGGGATCTGTCCAGCGAACTGGGCCAGCAACTGGGTCACCGGCGCCGCGGGCACCTGGTAGCCGCGCTCGGCCGCGTGCTCGGCACAGAGATGCACCTCGCGGGTGGTGTTGTTCCGGATCACCACCTCGTGCACCACCGCAGGCTTGTCGCAGTGATCGCACTTCATCAAGCGGGCATTCTAGGCGGTGGCGATCGATCGCTCAGCCACCGCCTGGCGGATGCGGGCCAGCGAGTGCAGCAGCGATGGCACCGTGTCCAGAGCCAGCATGGTGCTGGCGTCGCTGCGGGCCCGAGCGGGATCGGGATGGCACTCCAGGAAGATCGCGTGCACGCCCGCGGCCACCGCGGCTCGGGCCAGCAGCGGCGCGCGCTCGGGTCGTCCGCCGCTTCGGTCGCCCTCGGCACCTGGCAACTGCGTGCTGTGCGTGGCGTCAAAGCACACCGGACAATCCATCTCCAGCAGGTCCCCGATGCCGATGAAGTCGTTCACCAGGCGGTTGTAGCCGAAGGTGGTGCCGCGCTCCGTCACCATCGGTCGGGCGCACCCGGCGGCCCGGAGCTTGGCGATCACCTGCCGCATCTCGATCGGGCTCATGAACTGGCCCTTCTTCACGTTCACCGGCCTGCCCGTGGTCGCCGCCGCCGCCAGCAGGTCGGTTTGCCTGCACAGGAACGCCGGGACCTGGAGCAGGTCCACCGCTGCTGCGGCGGCCGCGCACTGCTCGGGCAGGTGCACATCGGTGGTCACCGGCACGCCAAGCGCCTGCCCGATCTCGCGGATGCGGTCCAGGCCGGCCTGCAGGCCCGGGCCGCGATGGCTGGCGCCACTGGAGCGGTTGGCCTTGTCGAAACTGGCCTTGAAGCAGTAGGCCAGTCCCGCATCGCGGCAGGCATCCCGAAGCGTGTGGCCGATCTCCATGTCGACCTCGGGGCCCTCCAGCACACAGGGCCCGCCGATCACCAGTATCTGCCGCGAAGGCTGGGCGAGAAAGGCTTGCATGGCTGCGGCATTCGGGCTCATGAGGGGGGTCTCGAATCCCGATAAAGATCGGGGAAGGGGCTTGGAAACCACGCGTCGGAACGGACAGTAGCAGCATTCCGCCCGGCTTGTCGGGCGATTCGGCAGGGAGGAGGCACCGCATGGAACAGGCATTCCCCTCGGATCCGCAGGCGTTCGCCCAGTACGTGGCGGGCGTGCTGCGTCAGGTCTGGCCCGAGCAACCCGTCGAGGTGGCCGGTTCCATGGACCTGATCGTGCGCGGCCGTCACCTCGGCCTGGAGAACCTGTGGCGCATGGCCAGCCGGGATCCGCACCGCGGCGAGGAGATCGTGCAGCACTACTTCGAGAAGCTGCTCGAGGGTGATTCGGTGGGCAACACGCCCATGCCCTTCGGGCTGGTCCGGCCGCGCATCATGCCGCGCATCCAGCCGTTGGCCATCTTCCAGCATCTGGACCGCGAGCAGGTGGCTCATGTGCCGTTCGTGAATGACACGGTGATCGTGTTCGTGGTGGACATGCCCGAGGTCACCGTGAGCGTGACCGTGGAGCAGATGGTGCGCTGGGGGGTGGATGCCGAGGACCTGGAACGGCTGGCCCGTGAGAATCTGGCGCGCTACAAGCCCGACCTTCAGGTCCGGCTGGTGGAGAGCGAGAGCGGTGGACGCGCCGCGGTGCTGTCGCTGCTGGACGGCTACGACGCGGCCCGGCTGCTGCTGGAGTCGCTCCACGACACGCTGCGGCCGCAGATGAAGGGTGACTTCTTCGTGGCCACCCCGGCCCGCGACATGTTCGTGGCGATCAGCCAGGGGCCGGACGACTTCGTCGAGCGCGTGCAGCAACGGGTGATGCGCGACTTCCAGCGACTGCCCTATCCCATCACGGACGCGCTCTTCATCGTGACGCGTGACGGCGTGGCCGGCACGCGCGAGGCGGCCTGAGCCCGCGGGCCATGGCCGCACGCCCGGGGGCCTAGGATCTCGCCCTCCGTGGTGCTGCTCATCGACAACTACGACTCGTTCACCTGGAACCTGGTGCACCGGATGCAGGAGGTCCGCCCCGGGCTGCGCGTGGAGGTGGTGCGCAACGACGCCATCGACGAGGCCGCCGCCGAGGCGATGAAGCCGACGCATCTGGTGATCTCGCCGGGGCCCTGCACGCCCAAGGAGGCGGGGGTCAGCGCCAGGATGATCGCGAATTTCCGGGGCCGCATTCCCGTGCTCGGGGTGTGCCTGGGCCACCAGACCATCGGCGACGGACACGGCATGACCGTGTGTCGCGCTGCCGCGCCCATGCATGGCAAGACCAGCCTGGTGCATCACGACGGCCTGGGCGTCTACGCGGGCCTCTCCAACCCCTTCACGGCCATGCGCTACCACTCGCTGGTGGTGGATCCCGCCTCGGTTGGGGCGGAGTTCCACGTCAGCGCCCGGACCGAGGACGGCGTGGTCATGGGCCTGCGGTGGAAGGCGCCGCCGGGCCAGAAGCCGATGGAGGGGGTGCAGTTCCACCCCGAGAGCTTCATGACCGACGAGGGGCCCCAGCTGCTGGCCAACTTCCTGGCGATGGGGTGAGCCGCCCGCTCAGGGCATGCGCTTCATCGTGAAGACGAGCGGCGCGGCCGGGGTCTTGGCGGGGTCCGTGGGCGGATTCGGCGTGACCGTGAGCACCAGCGTGTTGGGGTCGGTGAGCTCGTAGCGGATGCTGGCCATGTCCTGCGCGTTGGCCTTCAGCGGTGGGTCGACCGGCACGAACGTGACGGACGTGCCCTCGGCCTTCGCCAGTCGCAGCCGCATGAGGTCGGTGCGCTTGGGATCGGGCTCGAAGTCGCCGTGCACGTGGATCTGGCGAAGGATCACCATGTCGCTCTCGGCCATGATCTGCGTGAGCTCGTAGAACGGCGTGATGCCGTTGCCAAGCGTGCGGCGGAAGGTGCCCACCATGGTGTTGCCTCGGGGCGCCATCCAGTGCTCCTCGATCACCGCGCCATGGGGCTGCTGCTGCGTCCACCGGCCCTCCATGAAGGCGAACTGCTTCATGGTCTCGGCGAGCTCGGACATGGGCTTCGCCACCTTGGCCTCCGCGGGCGGCTCCTGGGCGGCCGGTGCCGTCTGCTGGGCGGTAGCCGCCACCATGAGCGAGATGGAGAGGGTGGCGAGGGCGGCCGTGGCGCGAAGGGCGTGGGTCTTCATGGACGGCGAATGCTAGTCGTCACGAGCGAGCGAGGCCGCGCGACGGCGCGGTTCCGGCGTGCCCCTTTCCCCCGGTAGCATGCCCGTCCCATGCAGACCCTTGAAACCGACCTGGTTCGCGGTGTCCTGGAGAGCGCCAACGGCAGCGAGATCACCGTCTCGATTCCCGGGACCGACTACCGCATCCGTTTCGCCCAGGGCGGCCCGACCGCCGTGCACCCCGGCAAGCGCGTCAAGGGTCGGGTGCACGCCAAGGCCCTGCGCATGCACCGGGCCAACGCAGGTGGCGGCTTCATCGAGCCGGTGATCGGCCAGCCCCGCATCGTGCAGGGCGTGGTGCGCGGGGTGGATCCAGCCGCCAACCGTCTGTTGCTCGATGTGGTGGTGCCCATGTGGATCGAGCCGTTCGACGGCCAGCAGGCCACCGACTTCGCCACGGGCGACCTGGTCAACTTCTACATGCAGTCCGGAGCGATCTTCACGCCGGTGGCGTGACCAGGTCTCTCACCGCGGCTGAGGCGGCGTGATCACGCGCTTGCGCATCTGGTCCGAAGAGAACACCGTCATCTCGGGATCGGGCAGCGCCGAGGCCGTGACCGCCGGGGAACCGTTCTCGTTGTTCACGCTGACCATGCCGGCGCGGCCGTCGGAAGGCGTTCCCGCCATCACCACGGCCTTCCCGGCCAGGTTGAACAGGTTGAGCAGGCCGCCAGTGCCTGAGCCGCCCAGCGCCGCCAGGCGGGCCCCGCCAGCGTAGATCTGCACGGTGCCGCTCTCGTCCTTGCCCTGATCCATGACCGCGGCCATCTGTCCGCCCGCGGTGCTCACGCTGGCGCGACCGCCGCCGTTCTCCTGCACGCCCATCGAGGCCACGCCTTTGCCATCGATGTTGCGGGCCTCGATGAAGCCGCCGCGCTCGTTGTTGCCCAGCACCGAGGCGCCCTGGCCGGTGGCGTGACGAACCATGAGCTCACCACCCTGGTCACCCACGCCCGCCTCGACCATGCTGCTGCCCTTGGGATCGGCCAGCCGGAGCAGGCCCGCACGCTGCGCATCACCGCCCAGATAGGCGATCTCTCGGTCATCCTCGCCCAGCACGCTCACGGCAGCACCCTTGGTGGTCACGCCAAAGAGCAGCACGGCGCTCTCGTCGGCGCGCGCCAGGAGCGCGTCGGAGCGATCCTGATTCACGCGAAATCGGGCGGCGGCCTGTTCACTGCCGGCGCGGCTCATGGCCAGGTCGCTGCCATCGGACGTGGCCTCGAGATAGGCGGCCAGTTCGCCGTCGCCGCGTGCCACCTCCACGCGACCGCCGCCGGAACTGGCGTAGAGGCCCGCCACGGCGTTGCCACTGCTGTTCCACATGGCCAGGTCACCACCCGTGTCGGACGCGGCCAGCCGCATCACGTTGGCGCCGCCGCGGGCCCAGATGTCCAGCTGTCCGCCACGGTCGGTCACCGAGAGCAGGGCGGAAACCTTGCCCTGTTCATCCACCAGCTCGATGCGCGAGGCTCGGATCACCGCCGCTACCTGCTCCTGCGCCAGCCCCGCCAGCGCGCCCGCCACGGCCAGGCCGGTCAGGCCCAGGGCAGCGCGGCGCCACCAGGCGCGGCTGCGGCGAAGCTGGGCGAGTTCATGCTCGATGCGATCCAGACGCTGGTGGGTCGTGCTCATGCGAAGGCTCCTGAGGGTTGGGCACGTAGCATACGGATCAGGCTCGGCGCGCGGTGCGCAGTGCCGCTTGTCCATCACCCAACCTGAACATGCCACCCAAGCGAACCTTGCGCGCATCCAAGAGCCGCCATCCGGAACTGGGCGTGGGCCTGGTCGGCACGGGTTTCATGGGCCGTGCCCACGCCAACGCGTGGCGTCAGGCGCCGTGCTTCTTCGACCTGCCCTGGAGACCCCGCCTGCGTCGCGTGGCCGGGAAGGACCGCCGGGCGGCGGCGGCATTCGCCACGCGATGGGAAGTGGAACGCGTGGTGCCCACATGGCAGACGCTGGTGCGCGATCCGGCGGTGCACCTGGTGGACATCTGCACGCCCAACCACCTGCATGCCCCGGTGGCCTTGGCGGCCCTGCAGGCGGGCAAGGCGGTGGCGTGCGAGAAGCCGCTGGCCGCCTCGCTGGAGGATGCCCGTGCCATGCACCTGGCCGCCAAGGCCGCCCGCGTGCCCACCTTCGTGTGGTTCAACTATCGCCGATGTCCCGCGATCGGTCTGGCCCGCGAACTGGTGGGCGAGGGCCGGCTGGGCGCCATTCGGCAGGTCCGAGCCTGCTACCTGCAGGACTGGGGGGGCGAGGCCACTCCCATGGCGTGGCGCTTCGATGCCAGACTGGCCGGCAGCGGCGCCCACGGTGACCTGAACGCCCACCTGATCGATCTGGTCCGATTCACCACGGGCGAGGACATCGAGCAGGTCTGCGGGGCCATGCAGGCCACGTTCGTGAAGAGCCGTCGCGGGTTGCGCGGACGCCAGCCCAGCACCGTGGACGACGCCACGCTGTTCCTGGCCCGACTCGCGGGTGGGGCCACCGCCAGCTTCGAGGCCACGCGGCTGGCCACGGGCAACCAGAATGCCAACCGTCTGGAGATCAATGGCTCGCGCGGCAGCGTGCGGTTCGACTTCGAGCGCATGAACGAGCTGGCATGGTGGGACCACACGCTGCCGGCGCGGTTGCGCGGGTGGAGCCGGATCCTGTGCACGGATCCTTCGCACCCCTGGGCGGGGGCCTACTGGCCCGCGGCGCACCTGATTGGCTACGAGCACGGCTTCGTCAGCATGGCGGCCGACGTGGTGCTGGCGCTCGCGGGAGGCAAGCCGCGACTGCCGCTGCCGGACTTTGCGGACGCCTTTCGCACGCAATGCGTGCTGCATGCGGCCATGGTGAGCGCCCGCGAGCAGCGATGGGTGCGCCCCGACGCGTTCATCTGAGCCCCGCCGGCGCGGGATCGCGGGCGAAACCCCGGCGGTATCGCCCTATACTTGTCGATCCCCATGAGCACGCTTGCCCCCGAGGTTCCGGTCGACGCGATCTCCCGAATCACGGCGGCGCGCGACGCCGCCATCCGTGCCCTGGGCAGCCTGCAGCGGCCGGATGGCCACTGGTGCGCGGAACTCGAGGGCGACAGCATCCTCCAGAGCGAGTACCTGCTCATGAAGTGGATCCTGGGCCAGGAGCGGGAGCCTCTGGCCGACGGCCGCCCGGGCACCACGCTGCGCAAGATCGTGGAGCAACTCCGCAGCCAGCAGCGCCCTGACGGTGGCTGGGGTCAGTACCCGGGCAGTGGCGTGGATCTGAGCGCCACGGTGAAGGGCTACTTCTGCCTGAAGCTGGCCGGGGACGTGCCCGAGGCGCCGCACATGCAACGCGCCCGGCAGGTGATCCGCAGCCTGGGTGGCGCGGAGCGTTGCAACAGCTTCACCAACTTCTATCTGGCCTGCCTGGGCCAGATTCGCTGGAACGCCGTGCCGGCGATCCCGCCCGAGATGGTCTGGCTGCCAAGGTGGTTCTACTTTCACATGGACAAGATGAGCGCCTGGAGCCGCACCATGCTGCTGCCCCTGGCCATCGTGACCGTGCTGCGGCCCACGCGTCGCCTGGAGCCCGGGCAGGGCATCGACGAGCTGTTCGTGGACGAGCGGGCCCGTCACCGCCTGAAGATGCGGCGGGACGTGCCCCTGTTCTGGCGAGCCTTCTTCGGCACGGTCGACTGGCTCATGAAGCGTGTGCACGACGTGTTCGGAACCCGCTGGAGGCGACGGGCCATCGAGCGAGCCTTCCAGTGGAGCGCCACGCGGATGGGGCAGGACTTTCCCGTGCCCACCAGCGGCCTGGGCGCCATCTTTCCGCCGATGGTCTACATCCAGGTGGTGATGCGGGCTCTGGGGATTCCGCGCCATGATCCGATGGTGCGGCGTGCCGAGCGCGAGCTGGATGCGTTCATGATCGAGCAGGGCAACCGCATTCGCCTGCAGCCCTGCTTCAGTCCGGTGTGGGACACGGGCATCGCCCTCTACGCGCTGGCCGACTGCGGGCTGGATGTGTCGAACCCCATGGCCGAGGCCGCGGGCGACTGGCTGCGTGGCCGCGAAGTCCG
Source organism: Planctomycetota bacterium (assembly GCA_046048055.1). Lineage (GTDB taxonomy): Bacteria > Planctomycetota > Phycisphaerae > Phycisphaerales > SM1A02 > SYAC01. The sequence goes on along the minus strand of JBJOGW010000039.1, from coordinate 5,588 downwards.
GCATCGCGGCGATTGGGCCGTGCACACGGCACCCGGCACCGAGCCTGGCGGATGGTTCTTCGAGTACGCCAACGCGTGGTATCCGGACGTGGACGACACCGCGATGGTGGCCATGGCCCTTCGCCGCATCGGCGGGCCCGCCAACATCGCCGCGGCCGAGCGCGGCGTGCGATGGACGCTGGCCATGCAGAATGACGATGGCGGCTGGGCCGCGTTCGACCGCACGCGGCACCGCCAGGTGTACGAGTACGTGCCCTTTGCCGACCACAACGCGATCCAGGACCCCAGTTGCCCCGACATCACCGGCCGCGTGCTGGAGTGCCTGAGCTGGCACGGCTTGCGCACCGACCATCCGGCCATTCGCCATGCCGTGCAGTACATCGAGTCGAGGCAGGAGCCCGAGGGCTGCTTCTTTGGCCGTTGGGGCGTGAACTACCTCTACGGCACCTGGCAGGCCGTGATCGGCCCGATCCGCTGTGGCGTGAGCCGTGATGCCGCGTGGATCCGGCGCGCGGGCGCCTGGGTGAAGAGCGTGCAGAAGGCCGATGGCAGCTTTGGCGAGAGCGCCAACAGCTACGAGGACCCCAGCCTGAAGGGCAAGGGCCCAAGCACGGCGAGCCAGACCGCGTGGGGCGCCATGATCCTGCAGGAGATCTACGGGCCGGGCGATCCGGACCTGAAGCGCGCGATCGACTGGCTGGCGACCATGCAACTCTCCCAGGCCGATGCCTCCGATCCGCTCCGAAATCCCGACGGCGATCCGGCCGGATCGTGGCGGGAATCCGAGTTCACCGGCACCGGCTTTCCCAAGGTGTTCTACCTGCGGTACCACCTGTACCGGCTGTACTTCCCGCTCATGGCCCTGGGGCGGTTCCTGCGGGCTCACGCTTCGCATCCAGCCTGACCCGCACGCGGCCGCTGCGCAGTCCGCATCGGCCGCCGCGCGTCCCGTATCGGTCGCTCCGCATCCAGCCTGACCCGCACGCGGCCGCCTCGGCTCCGCTTCGCATGCGCCTCGGCTTAGCGCTTCTTGCTCCGCTCGGCATGGGCCATCCTGCTTGGGTGGATTGGTCGCTCGCTGCGCTCGGCGCGATACCGCTTTGCGGGTCAGGCTGGATGCGGAGCTGGGTTTGGGGTGGTGGGGGGCTGGAATCGGCCTTGCTGGGGCTTCGAAGGCCGTTCTCGGATCGCATGGACCTCTGCATGTCGCAGCAATGAGTCACAAAATCACAACTTTCGTGAGGGGGGGGGGGGGGATTCCGTTCTTACTTGCGGAGAGCCATCCGGTCGGCCAGTGGGAACTGCAACCGACCAGCTCACCAACGAACCGCCGCCTGATGTTCAGGCGGCACCGGAGGAAGGCCGCTTGCCGACGGTCTCGGCTGTCACGTGCCCACCTGGGAGGTGGGCTGTTGTTCCGGGGCATGGCCCCAAGGATTTGAAGATGCGTAGCAATGCAATGAAGACGTGCGCCGTGGGCGCGATGCTGTTTGGTGGGACGCTGGGCGCGACGCAGGCGGCGTCGGCTGGCGTGACCTGGTTGTCGGAGTTTGCTTCTGGCGGTCCGTACACGGAGTCGATGAACTACTCGCTCGTAGGCGGCGCGTACACCTACACGCCCGGCCCTGCGTCTCTGCTTGGCGAGAGTGTCGTGGTTGGGTCCGATTCCGTCAGCTACTCGCCGTCGACGGACAGCGGATTCACGATTAACGTCTCGGCATCGAATTTCGGCGCAACCGCAATCAGGTTCTTTTCTGTCTCAGGCTCGGTGGATGCCTCTCTGTCGGCCGGCTTGAACGGAGGTCAAGAGGTGAGCTACGTGTCGTTCTACATTCAGCAATGGAATGGTTCCGGCCTGGATACCATTGCTAATGGAATCGCTGGACTGCCGTCGTCTGCTCCTAGCCTGTCTTGGTCTGGAAATCTCACTACGGGGACGTACCTTTTGGTGTTCTATGGCCAAAATGATGGAGCCTTTGAGGGAACGATGGCATCGTTTGTGGTGCCCGCCCCCGGCGCCGTGGCACTCCTTGGTGCAGCTGGCTTGGTCAGTCGCCGTCGCCGCAACTGAGTCACTTCAACCAGTCGCATCTCCCGCCGTGGACGCGCGGCGGGTTCCAACTCCCAAGCCCCTCGGCGCGCATGCGCCGGGGGGCTTTGCTTCGACGGAGCCGCGGATGCTCTCGTACGATGCCCTCGTAGGAGCGGTCAGGAACCATGAAGCCATCCCCGAAGTCGCCGTTCCAGACCGCAGCACCCACTTCTTCGCGACAGCATCTTCTGGAACGGATCGAGACGCTGGCGCGCGCGGACAAGCCGCTCGAGGCCATCGCGCTGACCGAGCCGCATGTGCAGCCCAACTCGCGCGATGCGGTGATGCTTCGATCCCGCGCCATGCTCGAGTGGCAGGCCGAGCGCATGGGCGCGGCGGTGGCGTTCGCAACCCGTGCGGAGGCCATCGAATCGAATCCGCACACGCTGCTCGTGCTGGCGCACGGGCAGTTTCGCGCGGGGGAGACCGATGCAGTGATCGAGCGCTGCCACCAAGTGCTTCAGATGCTGCCTGGGCACGTACCAGCGCGCCTGCTGACGGCACAGGCGCTTGAGGCGGCGGTGCGTGTCGACGAGGCCACCGAGGTGCTCGAGCCGCTGCTGCATGAGGTGCGCGGCAAGGACGCGCTTGTGGAGGCGCAGGTGCAGCACCTACGAGCCGCCGTGATGGTGCATCAGAAGCGAGACGGCGAGGCCATCGAACTTCTCGATGCAGAGGTGCTGAAGCCCTCGGCGCCTGATCGTGTCCGCCGAACGGCGCTGTACCTGCGTGCAAAGGCCTGCGACCGCCTCAAGCGTCACGACGAGGCCTGGGAGAGCGCCGCCAAGGCCAATGAGATCGGCGATCCGCAGTTCGACCCCGGGCTATACACGGAGGCGGTGGGGGCGCTCATGCAGCACTGGAATCGCGCCGAGATGGCGAAGTTCCCGTCGAGCCGCAGCACGAGCGAGGTGCCGGTGTTCATCGCGGGCATGCCCCGCAGCGGCACAAGCCTGCTGGACCAGATCATCGACGCGCACGCGCAGGCGGCGGGCGTCGGCGAGATGGCGGGCATCGAGCACTTTGCGCGGCAGCTGGAGGGCGTTTGGGACGCCACCCTTCCTGCTCCCGAGAGCTTTGGTCCGATGCGCGACCGTGCCTTCAAGAACATGGCCGCGGCGTACATCGCGGCGTGCCAGAAGCAGGCCCTGGGCGCCAAGCGCATCGTGAACAAGGCGCTGGGCAACAACCGCGTGGTGGGGCTGCTGGCGCGGCTGTTCCCGAAGACCCGCATCATCCACGCCATTCGCGACCCGCGCGACGTGGCAGTGAGCTGCTTCATGGGCGGCTTCAACAACGCCTACTACCCGTGGACCGCGCGCGCGGAGTGGATCGCCGTGGCATGGGAGCAGAGCCGCCGACTCATGGAGCACTGGAAGCGCGAGACCGATCTGCCGATTCTGGACGTGCGCTACGAGGACGTGGTGACCGACCCCGGCACGCAGTTCCCGAGGTTCATCGACTTTCTGGGGCTGCCGTGGGACGAAGGCTGCACGCGCTTTCACGAGAGCAAGCGCACGGTGCGCACGCTGAGCTACGACCAGGTGAACCGACCGCTGTACGCGAGCAGCGTGAACCGCTGGCAGCGGTACGAGAAGTTCCTGAAGCACGTGGCGTGGCCGACCTACCCGTGAGCCGGACCCGCGGTGTGGTCCTGGCTGGCGGCGTGGGCAGCGCCGTGGAGTGGTTCGACTTTGGCGTCTATGGCTACCTGGCCCCGGTCATGGGAGCTCGCTTCTTTCCGAGCGGCGATCCGGCGGCGGCCATGCTCAGCGGGTTCGCCGTGTTCAGCGTGGGCTACTTCATGCGTCCGCTGGGGGGGCTGGTGCTTGGCCGGGTGGGCGATCGACTGGGTCGCCGTGCCATGCTGCTGTCAAGCGTGATGGCCATGGGCGTGGCCAGCGTGCTCATCGGCCTGCTTCCCACCCATGAGCAGGTGGGCCTGCTGGCGCCGACGCTGCTGGTGCTGCTTCGATGCGTGCAGGGCATGGCCGTGGGTGGCGAATACACCGGTGCCATGGCGTACACCTCGGAGTGCGCGGCGCCGCGGCACCGCGGCCTGGTGAGCAGCATGGCCACCGTGGGGGTCTGTGCGGGACTGGTCGGTGCGTCCGGTTCGGTGGCGCTGGTGCAGGCGTGTCTGACGGACGAGGCGGTGCGCGCATGGGGGTGGCGCGTGCCATTCCTCTGCAGTGCTCTGGTGGCGATCGTCGGGCTGGTGCTTCGGAGACGCATGCCCGAGTCGCCACCCCAGGAACGGCGATCAGGGACCATGCCTCCGGGCCCGTGGCCCCAACTGCTTGTGCACGGTCCGCTGATGCTGCGGGTGATCGCGGTGATCGTGGGAGCGAATGCGGCCTTCTACGCGGCATTCGTCTTCATGCCGGACCGCCTGGCGGATCGGCAACCGGAGCTGGCGGCGCTGTCCCAGACGGTGAACACCGCCATGCTGGTGCTGCAGGCCATCCTGGTGATGCTGGGTGGCTGGCTCTCGGACCGCTTCGGTCGAAGGCGGATGAGCCTGCTCTGGACGGTGCTGCTGATGCTGCTGCTCTGGCCTGCCTGGACGCTGGGCTGCACCGAGACGCTCGGCGGACTGGTGGCCGCACAGGTGCTGATCGGCGTGCCCGCCGCGATCGTGTTCGGCATGCAGGGCGCGCTGGTGGCGGAGATGTGCCCCGGGGATTGTCGCTGCACCGTGTACGGCGTGAGCTACGGACTGGGCATTGCCGCCTTCGCGGGAACCGTTCCGGCGATGGCCACCTGGATGGTGGACGCGCAGGGCTGGAGGCAGGGGCCGCTGGTCTACCTGCTGGCCTCCGCCGCGATCTCGGCATGGGTGCTGTGGCGCATGCGGCCAGCGGATCTGGAGGCGATGGATCGCGAGCCAGCCTGAGGCTCAGTCGTGGAACGGATGCGGCACCCGGTGGCACTCGCCCTCGAAGGCCAGTTCACTGGCGTGCAGGCACAGACGCGTCGCGGCGGCGAGCGTGTCCGGGGTGCCGTACAGGTTGTCGCCCAGGATCGGATGGCCCATGGAGAGCAGATGCACGCGGAGCTGGTGGCTCCGGCCCGTGAGGGGTTCCAGTCGCAGCAAGGCGCAGTCCAGCGGATCGCCCGCGGCGCCTCGCACCCCGGCCGGAACGCGACCCAGCCTGGCGTGCACCTGCCACCGCGTCTGACTTGGCCTTCCGTGTTCATGGCAGATCACCTGCCGCGCGCTACCCAGAGCCTCCTTGCGGATGGGCAGGTCGATGAAGCCGCCGTCCGCCGATGGGTGACCGGCCACCAGCGCGTGGTATGCCTTGTGCACCTGTCGCGCCTCGAAGGCCATGCTGAGGCGTCGATGCGTGGCGGCGTCGGTGGCCAGCACCATCACGCCGCTGGTGTCGCGGTCAAGCCGATGCACGATGCGTGCCCCGGGAACATGCCGAGCCAGGCGCGTCACCAGGCAATCGGCCTTCTCCGGTCCGATGCCCGGCACGCTGAGCAGGCC
>JBJOGW010000038.1:0-18388 GCA_046048055.1 Planctomycetota bacterium | reverse complement strand
TCGGCTGGCCTCGGCGCGGCCCCCGGCCATCGAGACCCGGCCGCCGCCCTGGGTGATCCCGCCCGGATGACGGGATTCGTTGGCAGCGAGGAGACCGTGACGCCATTCCAGCCCGCGTATCGAGCGGACCAGGTGGTCTCGATCGGGGCCGGCGGCTGGCTCGAGCTGGAACTGGGCACCCCCGCCACCGATGACCCCTCGCATCCCTTCGGCGTCGACCTGATCGTGTTCGGCAACTCCTTCTTCGCGGACATGGTGCCGGGTGCCGGCGTGCCGCTGTACTGTGCCGACGAGGGCGGAACGATCGAGCTGAGCGAGGACGGCCAGACGTGGTTCACCGTTCCCGATGTGACCGCCGACGGTCCGATGCCCACCATGGGATGGATCGATGCGGGCCCCTACGACACGCTGCCTGGCATCGCGCCCACGGACTTTCAGAGACCGATGGATCCCACGCTCGCGATGACGGACCTGATCGGCATGGACTACGCCGATCTGGTGGCGGCCTACGACGGCTCCGCGGGGGGCGTGGGGGTGGATCTGGCCTCGGTGGGACTGCCGCGCGCACGGTTCATCCGCATCTCCCATCCGGCGGACGGTGCCGGAAGCCCGGAGATCGATGCCGTGACCGTGCTCGCCGCCGCGACACGTGGCGCCGATCTGGATGGAAACGGCACGGTCGATGCCGGCGACATCGGCGTGCTGCTCACGCTCTTTGGCCAGATCGGCGGACCGGCGGATCTGGATGGAAACGGCATGGTCGATGCCGGCGACATCAGCGTGCTCCTTCTGGAGATGTCCTGATGCCGCGCGGACTCACCCTGGTCGAGGTGACCGTGACCATCGGCATTGCGGGCACGCTGCTGGCGCTCTCGCTCGGCGGCTTGAGCGCGGCATCGGATCGGGCCCGGTCCGAACGGTGCCGCAGCAACCTGCGGCAGATCCACGTGGCCAGTCAGGGCTACGCCGCTTCGCAGCAAGGGCACTTGCCGCCGGCCATCCTGTATTTCCAGCGCGGCGGATCGCTTCGAACGCTCGCGTGGGATTTCGAGCAGCGCGGGGGCGAGGCCCGGCCAGGCTCCCTCTGGAAGTTCACGGACCACCCCACCGAGGTGCAGCAGTGCCCGGCCTGCAGGGAAGCAAGCACCTTCGGCGCGGATCCCTACACGGGCTACCAGTACAACACCAGTTTCCTGGGCGCGGAGGGACTGCTGCCCTCGACCGCTGCCGACGGCTCCGTGCAGGATGGTTGGAGTCGCGTGCGACTGGGCGTTGGGCCTGGGCAGTGGCGACGAACGGATGCCGTGGCCGTGTTCGCCGACGGCGGATGGCGGGGTGGTGCCAACAAGTTCATGCGAGCACCGGAGGCGAGGGTGGAGAACGATCTGGGCATGGTCCATGCGGGCGGAAGCGCCTTCCGGCATCGCGGCAGCTGCAACGTCGCCTGGCTGGATGGTCACGTGGATTCGGTGAGCGAGCCGCACCAGGGCACGCGATCCACGCCGGCCCTGCTGAAGAACCTGATGGATTGGCCGCGGAACGGATTCCTGAGCCACGATGATTCCGCCTACGATCCCCGCTGAGGCAAGTGATGCGCGTCGATCGATGTGTCTGCCACGGAATTTCCATCAAGGACATCCTTGAGCTGGCCAAGGCGGAGAAGTTGACGCCCCAGCAACTTGAGGATCGCCTGATCTGCGGCACCGGCTGCGGCATCTGTCGGCCCTATGTCCGGCGGGCGCTGCGCACGGGACAGACCGTGTTCACCCAGGTGGTGCGCGACGCCGACGAGCCCAGTCCACCCCGGCTCAGACAGGACGCCTGACCGAGGGTGAACGGCCGAACTTCCGCTCCAGGTCCCGCCAAGGAATGCGCATGGCGGTGGGTCGGCCATGCGGGCAGTTGGTGGAACGTTCCACCTGGACCAACTGCTGCAGCAACCGCGCAATCTCCGCATCACCAAGCGCGTCGCCGGCCTTCACCGCGGCCTTGCAGGCCATCATGTCCAGAACATCTGCCCACAGCGTCTCCCCATCGCCGTCGGCACGGAAGTCCTCGCGCCCCAGCCAGTCGCGGAGCAGTTCCAGGGCATCCACGCCGCGCTCCAGCAGGAACACCGGCTCGGCATGCACGGCAAGGCTTCGCGGGCCCGCAGCTCGCACGTCGTAGCCCAGTCGCCGCAGCAGCGGCTGCGCCTCCTCCAGACGTTCCAGTTCCATGGACGAGGCGGCCTCCACACGCGGAGCCAGCAGCGGCTGGGATGCCAGCGAACCGGTCAGCACCTGCTCGCGCAACCGCTCGAACATCACGCGCTCATGCAGGGCATGCTGGTCCACCACCACAAGCCCCTCGGCATCGCTGGTCACCAGCCACGCCCGGCCTGCCTGCAGGAACCGCGGCGCCGCCACGGGAGCCGGCAAGGGCGTGTCAGGCTGGGCGAAGATGGGCGCCGCCGCGGCAGGCTCGCTCATGGCATGACGAACCTGCCCGATGTCGAAGGTCGCCGCGGCGCCGCGAGGGGCAGGCAGGTTCCAGCCGCCCGAACCGGTGGGCATCCATGTCGCACCGGCCGATCCGCCGAGTTCAGGCATCAGGTCTGCGGAGCGCAGCGCCGTCTTCACGGCACGATGCACCAGCGCATGCACCGCCGAGGGCTGCCGGAACCGAACCTCGCTCTTGGCCGGGTGCACGTTCACGTCCACCTCGCGGGGATCGATCTGGATGCCCACGAATCCGACCGGTGTCCGACCGGGCTCGATCAGGCCCCGGTAGGCCTCTCGCACCGCGTGCATCAGGCCCCGATCGGCGATGGGGCGACCGTTGAGCGTGAGTCGCAGTCCCTTGGCATGGGCCCGGGCTCGCTCGGGACGGCCCACACGACCCCACACGTGGAGCGGACGATCGGCAGCCAGGGCACTGGCGACATCCACCTCGAGCGGGTCGGACCCCAACGCGTCGCCAAGCACGTCCAGGACCCGGCGCGCGGGCTCCTCTACCGCGGGCAGATCCAGGCTGCAGCGACCATCCTGCCACAGTGCCAAGGCCACGCCGGGATGGCCCAGGGCGAGCCACTCCAGAACCTCGCTCACGCGGGCCGCCTCGGCTGGCTCGCTCCGCAGGAACTTGCGTCGGGCCGGCACCTGACCAAAGAGCCGCTCCACCTCCACGCATGTGCCACAGTTTCCCGCTGCGGGGGCCACCGCGGAGGACCTGCCATGGTCCACCTCCAGCGTGGCGGCAGCCGAGTCCGTGGAACGTCGGCTGGTGATTCGAAGCCGCGCAACCGACGCGATGCTGGCGAGGGCCTCGCCGCGGAAACCGAAGCTGGCGACGGTGAGCAGGTCGTCCATGCTGGCGATCTTGCTGGTGGCGTGGGCGGCCACGGCAAGCGGCAGTTCCTCGGGCGCGATCCCCCCGCCGTCGTCGCTGACCTCGATCCGATCGCATCCGCCTCCCTCGATCCGGACCTCGACACGGCGAGCGCCTGCATCGATCGCGTTCTCCACCAGTTCCTTCACCACGCTGGCCGGCCGATCCACCACCTCCCCGGCGGCGATCTGGTTCACGAGGTGCTTCGGCAGTGGATGGATGGGCACAGGACCAGTCTATGGAGAGGGATTCACCATTCCTTCACGGATCGAAGTTGGTCGTGCGAGCCTTGCCGGACCGATGTCCTGCTATGGTCTCGACCGGGATGTCCACGCTGGTGATCGGTGACCTGCACGGATGCGGTCAGGAACTGGGCGAACTGCTCGACCTGGCCCGCCGTGAACGCGCGGACGCCCGCGTGATCCTGGTCGGCGACCTGTTCACCAAGGGTCCCGAACCCCACGAGGTGGTCCGGGCCGTCCTGGAACACCGTGCGGGTGGCCGTCGACTCGACCTGGTCTGCGGGAATCATGACCTTCGAATGCTTGAGGCGCTTCGGCGCCGCGACGCCGGAGCCACTCCGGACAGCCTTCCGGCCCCTGAAGCCGCCGCCATCCGGCTCCTGGACCGCGCGGGCTTGCTGACCCAGGCCCGCAGGCTTCTGGCCGAGGCGACTGGTTGCGTCACCCTGCAGGGACTCGGCTGGACGGTGCTGCACGGCGGCATCCACCCCGAACTCGGGCTGGCCGGAACATCCGACCACGACAAGATCCACCTGAAGGCGGCGCCGGGCGAAAGACACTGGTGGGAACGCTACGACGGCCGCGAAGGCCTGCTGGTGGTGGGCCACAAGCCGCTGCGGGAGCCCCTGCTGATCCGCCGCAACGGGCGACCGGTGGTGGTGAACGTGGACACGGGCTGCGTCTACGGGGGCACCCTGACGGGCTACTGCGTCGAGGAGGACCGTTTCCTGCAGGTCCCCTCGCGACAGCCGCCGCGAGAGGGATTCAGGCCGGCGGTCGCCACCGCGCCGCCATGGGCATCGGGCGGCCCCGCCCGAACGTTCGCGCGGAGACCTTGAGCACCAGGGGTGACTGGTCACGCTTGAACTGAGCCCGATCGATCGCCGCGCACCATCGCTCCACCATCGCCAGTTCCAGTCCGGTCGAGCGCGCGATGGCGGCCGCGTCCTGCTCGCGCTCCACCATGCCCTGCACGATCCGGTCCAGATCCTCGTACGGGGGCAGCGAATCCTGGTCCGTCTGATCCGGGCGCAACTCGGCGCTGGGCGCCTTGTCGATGCTCGCCTGCGGGATGGGTGGTCGTGCAAGACCAAAGTCGGCGTGGTGCTTGTTCAGCTGACGAGCCATCGCATACACCTGCGTCTTGAGCACATCACCGATGGGTGCCAAGGCACCGATCATGTCGCCGTACAGCGTGGCGTAACCGGTGGCCAGCTCGCTCTTGTTGCCGGTGGCCAGCGCCAGCGAGCCCTCGGCGTTGCTGACGGCCATGACCGTAAGCCCCCGCAGACGGCTCTGCAGGTTCTCGTCGGCCAGGCCCGCGAAGGCCCCCAAGCCCGCAACCAGGTGGGCCTGCATGGCCGCATGCGTGTGTGCGATGGGAAGCATGAGCAGCCTTCCCAATCCCAGGTTGGCGGCCAGGGCTTCCGCATCCCCCACGCTGCCCTTGCTCGAGTACCGGGACGGCATGATGATGCCGCTGACCGCCCCGGGACCCACGGCCAAGGCCGCAAGCGTGGCCACCAGCGCGCTGTCGATGCCCCCGGAGAGCCCCAGCACCACGCTCGCGTGAGCCGTCTTGCGGAAGTAGCCGCGGATCCCGCAGACCAGCGCGTCGATCAGGTCGCGCTCCAGGGCCCGGACGGCAGGCTCCTGCAGCCGACATCCGCCGCGCAGTGACGCCACGCGCGACTGCGGCTCGAACAGCGGCCATGACTCCGTGACCCGACCCGCGGCGTCGATCACCGTGCTTCCGCCCTCGAAGATCAGGTCGTCATTGGCGCCCACCTGGTTGCAGCACACGATCGGAATGCCCAGCCGGGCCGCCACGCCTTGCAGCCGCACCCGCTGCCGCTGCCGCTTGCCGGGCACGAACGGGCTGGCGCTGGCCACCAGCAGTGCCGTGGCGCCGGCCGCAGCGCACGCCGCCGCCGGATCCAGGGCGTAGGTCCGGTGCGCATCCACGTCGGTTCCCCCCCAGAGGTCCTCGCAGATCAGCAGACCCAGCCGCTCGCCCTGGTGCTCCACCACGGTGACATGCTCACCCGGTGAGAACCAGCGATCCTCGTCGAACACGTCGTAGGTGGGCAGCAGCCGCTTGTCGTGGAATCCCTCCACCTGACCGTGACGGCAGATGGCCAGGCTGTTCGCCAGACCGCGACCGCCTCGGCTCACCCGCCGAGGCAGGCCCAGAAGCATGAGCAGATCGGGGTGGCGGCGAGCCAGCTGGGCGGCCGCGCGCTCGCATGCCTCGGCCACGCCGTCGCGCAGCAGCAGGTCACGCGGCGGATAGCCAAGCAGCGCCATCTCCGGCGCGAGCAGCACGTCGGCACCCTCCGCCACGGCCGCGACCGCGGCATCGTCGATGCGTTCCATGTTGCCCTGGACGTCACCGACCAGCGGGTCCAGTTGTGCGACCGCGATGCGCATGCCCGCGGCATGCTACGGACCGAGACTCAGACGGCCACGGCGGCCCGCGGCTCCAGCACCTGAAGCACCATCCGCAGCGTGAATGGCTTGCGAAGAATGGTCGTGGCTCCCGCCCGACGCAGCATGGTCTCGTCGTGGGGCGTGAAAGCCTGGCCCGTGATCACCAGCCGCGTGCCCGGAGCCGTGGCCCGGATCCAGGCGGTCAGGCCCGTGACCTCGGCCATGCCGATGGCGGCGTCCACCACCACCCACGCGTGCGCCACGCGCGCCAGCGCCACGCCGGCCTCGAACGCGGTGCGCGCCGAGTCCACGGCGTGCCCGGTCTCGCTTCGGATGGCTCCGGCCAGCAGTTCAGCGGTGGCCGTGTCGGCGTCCACCACCAGCACCCGCGTGCCCGCGGTCGACGCGGTCTCCGCCAGGGCGTTCAATCCATGCGATGCGATGAAGGCGTCCAGCGCCTCCCGGCGCACGCGGCGGTCTCGACTTCCCGGGATGCGATACCCCTCGAGGCGACCGGAATCGATCCACTTGCTCACGGTCCGGGCGGCGACCTTCAGGATCGAGGCAACCTCTCCGGTGGTGAGCACGGGCTTGCTGGGCATGGCGTTCATGGCCGGTGTTCGTCGGTCCGTTCCAGACCCGACTGAAGGGCCAATCCCGGATTTTTCGTTCCCATGGCCTCCGGGGGCCCGGCGGCCTACTTCACGCGGATGCCGCGGGCCACCAGGGCGGCCTGAAGGTCCTTCAGGTGGGTGGCATCACGCACCTCCACGCGAACCTGCACCTGCACGCGGCTCACGTCCGCCTCGCCAAAGGCCCGCTCGTGCTCGATCTGCTGCACGCTGGCCCCTTGAGAGGCGATGGTGGCGGCCAGATCGGCCAGCCCTCCGGGGCGGTCGGAGATGATCGCAGTGAACTGGGCCAACCTTCCATCCACCGCCACCCCGTGCTCGATCACGCGCGTGAGCACCATGGGGTCGATGTTGCCACCACAGAGCAGAAGCACCACCTGCCTGTCCTTCAGGAAGGCCAGCTTGCCCGCCAGGAAGCCTGCCAACGGCACGGCACCCGCCCCCTCCACCACGCCCTTCTCCAATTCCACCAGACGAAGGATCGCCAGCGAGATGTCCTCCTCGGACACCGTCACCACGCGGTCCACCCGTTCCCGGGCCAGCGCGAACGCCCGCTCCCCCACCCTCGGAACCGCCAGGCCATCGGCCAGTGTGGGGCCATCAAAGGCGTCCACGGGGTGACCTGCCGCAAGGGCTCGAGTGAGGCTGGGGCACCGCTCAGGCTCCACGCCGACCACCTGCACACCGGGACGGGCCGCCTTCACCGCGAGCGCCACGCCCGCGATCAGCCCACCGCCACCGACAGGCGTCACGATGGCCTGCACGCCAGGCACCTGGTCAAGGATCTCCAGGGCCACCGTGCCCGCGCCCGCGATGATCGCGGCATCGTTGAAGCCATGCACGTAGGCCAGGCTCTCGGCTCTGGCCAGGTCGTCCGCCTTCACTTTCGCATCGGCGATGTGGTCGCCGTGCAGCAGCACCCGGGCGCCGTAGTCCGCGCAGCGCACCTGCTTGACCAGCGGCGCGGAACGAGGCATCACCACCGTCACGGGAATGCCCAGATCGCGCCCGTGATAGGCCAGCGCCAACGCGTGGTTGCCGGCGCTCGCCGCCACCACCCCGCGCGCCCGTGCCACGGGATCCAGTTGCCGCAGCGCATTGCGGGCGCCTCGCTCCTTGAAGCTGCCCGTGCGCTGCAGGAACTCCGCCTTGGAAAAGATCCGGGCTCCGCACAGCTCGGAGAGCGCTGCGCTCTCGTGACAGGGTGTGCGCATCACGCCGCCTTCGATGCGGCGCATGGCCTCGACCACGTCGTCGTAGGTCACATCGAGGGCCACGGCGGACACGCGAGGACCCGGTCAGGCCTTCGGGCCGGCGGCGCGAACCGCCGCCGAGATCTCGAACTTGCGGTCGTTGTCGCGGAACCTGGCGGACAACTCCCTGGCCTTCGCGTCGTAGGCCGCCTTGTCGTTCCAGGTGTTGCGCGGGTCCAGCACCTCGGCCGGCACGCCCGGCACGCTCACCGGCATGTGCAGACCGAAGACCGGATGCTCCACGGTCTTCACCGACCTGATCGAGCCGTCATGAATGGCGTTCACCATGGCGCGGGTGTACGCCAGCTTGAAGCGGCTCCCCACACCGTAGGGACCGCCGGTCCATCCGGTGTTCAGCAGCCACACGTCGCTGCCATGCTCGCGGATGCGATCGGCCAGCATCTGCGCGTACACCATCGGCGGCCGGGGCATGAACGGCGCGCCAAAGCACACGCTGAAGTTGGGCTGCGGCTCGGTCACGCCGGCCTCGGTGCCGGCCAGCTTGCTGGTGTAGCCGTTCAGGAAGTAGTACTGCGCCTGCTCGGGCGTCAGCTTGGCCAGCGGCGGCAGCACGCCGAAGGCGTCGGCGGACAGGAACACCACATTCCGGGGATGGCCCGCCACGCTGGGCATGCGGGCATTGGGGATGTGCTGCAGGGGGTAGGTGGCCCGGGTGTTCTCGGTGCGCTTGGCGCTGTCGTAGTCGGGCACCCGGGTGATCGGATCCACCACCGTGTTCTCGAGCACGCTTCCGAAACGGATGGCGTCCCAGATCTCCGGCTCGGTGGCCCGGCTGAGCTTGATGCACTTGGCGTAGCAGCCGCCCTCCACGTTGAACACGCCCTTGTCACTCCAGCCGTGCTCGTCGTCACCCACCAGATCACGGCCGGCGTCGGCGCTCAGCGTGGTCTTGCCCGTTCCCGAGAGCCCGAAGAAGATCGCCACGTTGGCGGGGTCCTTGCGGTCCACGTTGCAGGAGCAGTGCATGGGGAACACGCCCTTCTCGGGCAGGTCGTGGTTCATCGCGTAGAAGATGCTCTTCTTCATCTCGCCCGCGTAACGCGAGCCGATGATCACCACCTTCTTGCGCTCCAGACTCTGGATGATGGCCACGGGGCCCTTCACGCCGTAACGCTCCGGCTCGGTCAGGCGCAGGGAACCGGCGTTCACGATGGTCCAGTCGGGCATCCAGCCGGCCAGGTCCCTGGACTCGGCATTGATGAAGAGGGTCTTGGCGAACAGGCTGTGCCAGGCTTCCTCGGTGAAAACGCTGACCCTGCACCGATAGGCGGGGTCGGCACCGGCGAACCCGTCGAACCTGAACAGGTCGCGTCGCTGCCGAAGGTGGTCCATCGCCAGGGACTCCAGCGCCTCGAAGTGGGCCGGGCTGATCGGCTGGTTGACCTTGCCCCAGTCGATGTTGGCATGGATGCCCGGCGTGTCCTCCAGAAACTTGTCGTTGGGGCTCCGTCCCGTCCGCTCGCCCGTATCGCACGCCAGGGCCCCGTTCACCGCCAGCACGCCCTCTCCCCGAGCCAGGGCCAGCTCCACCAGGCGGGGCACCGGCAGGTTGGCGTGGATCGTGGCCGTGCCGAAGTCGGGAGCTCGAAGGGTGGCGGTGGTCATGAAGCCTCCTTGGATCAGGAAAGACCTCGATGGTACCACCACCCCACCCTGCCACTCCACCGATCCGAACCGCCTTTGACCACGGACCCTCCGTCCCCGTACAGTTCCCGTTCGTCTCTGACGGCGACCGTAGCTCAGTTGGCAGAGCACCGGGTTGTGGTCCCGGTTGTCGCGGGTTCGAGCCCCGTCGGTCGCCCTTCCATGCGTTGCGTGCTGCTTCAGGCGGAGCCGGTCTGGCAGGATCTTCCAGCCAGTCGGGAGCGGCTTGCGGCCATGCTGGCCGAGGCTGGGCCGGTGCGCGGCGCGATGGTGATCACGCCGGAACTCGCGGAGAGCGGCTTCACCATGCATCCGGATCGCTGCTGCGACGAGGCCAGCGTCGCATTCGCGGCCAGCCTCTCCCGTGCGCATGGCTGTCACCTGCAGCATGGCTTCGTGGAACGTGCCGGCGGCGGATTCCGCAACGTGGTCGCGGTGTTCGGACCGGACGGGCGCGAGCTGGGCCGGTACGCCAAGAACCACCTGTTCTCCCCCGCAGGGGAACCCCGCGCGTACGCCGCAGGCGATGCCGTGTCGCTGGTCCGGGTGGGTCCGTTCCGCATGGCGCCGCTCATCTGCTACGACCTGCGGTTTCCCGAACTCTGGCGGCTTGCGGCCGTGGCCGGCGCCGGCGTCTTCGCGCTGTCCGCGTGCTGGCCGCAAGTTCGGCAGGCCCACTGGCGGGCGCTGGTCATCGCGCGCGCGATCGAGAACCAGGCCTTTGTGCTGGCCTGCAACCGGGTCGGCCACGAACCCAACGCGACCTACACCGGCGGAAGCCTGGTGGTGGCACCGGACGGAGAGGTGCTTGCCGAGGCCGAGAACCATGCCGCGCCCCTGATCGCTGAGCTGGATGCGGAGCGCCTGCGGGCGTGGCGTGAGCGATTCCCGGCCCTTCGGGACATGCGCCGCGAACGGCTCGGGTCCGTTTCGACGCAGATGTTCGGAGAAACGGCCGAATCCCGTTGACGGGCTCGCGTGCGGGTTTAGACTGAGCACCGACTCGTCCAAATGCGACTCGTGCGGAGCGTTCTCACCCCAAACCGAAACGTGGTGGCCCACCGGCCGGTTCCTCTCGAACCTGAGGTGGAGGATCTGGTGCGCCGCGCCTGCTTCGCTGCGGCGGCCCCGGCCCTGATCGAGTTCGGCGTTCGCCCGGACGAGATCGTGGACCATCTCACCTCGGCCGGGCTCTCGGTGGCCAACCGCCCGGAACGCGTGCTGGCCAACCTCGATGGCGTGGCCCATGCCGTGGCCTGCGTGCGCGGTGACGCCCGCGCCTGGAGCGATCTTGCCAACCGTCACGGGTGGTGCCTCGAACGGGCGGCCATGGATCGCCACGGCGCCGAGGGCGGACTTGCGTCCAGACGGTTCTGGCTGGAGCTCCGCAGCGGCACGCTGTGCGGACCATCGGATCGTCTCCGCCAGGATGGCTGGCCCCTTCCTCGCCTGCAGTGGTACGCGGGACTTCGACCGCTTCGACACTGGCTCGCCGACCGTCTCTTCGGAGGGATCGAGGCGGGCCAGGAGTCGTTGCAGCAACGGCTTGACACGCCGCACACCCCGCATAGCCTGCCTGACCCGGCGATCCAGATCGCCACGGCAACTTAGCTCAGTTGGTAGAGCACCGCATTGAAAATGCGGGTGTCCCCGGTTCAAGTCCGGGAGTTGCCACTTCACGCTCCGGCCCGCGTGGGCCGCTCCACTCAGTCGCCGTTGTCTCCGAGCTGGAAATGCGACACATCGAATTGTCCGGGGCGCATCGATCGTGGCTCTCCGCCCCCGAAGGCGAACCGGTCCCGGAGCGCCTGAAGCAGACGAGCCTCGTCCACCAGACGCACCCTTGGCTCCAGGCCCAAGGCGTTGCGGATGAAACGCATCGCGCGAGCGGCGTGCTGGATGGTGCTCAACACCTCCAGTTCGTTCCCGACACGACGGATCGGCACCACGGCGAACTGCCAGGCCCTGCGACGATCGATGCCGAATCCCTGATCCATGCTCGCTCCTCCAGGCGGTCCATCGGCCCTGCGGCACGGCCCCTGAAGCAGGTTCGGATGGATTGCGGCTCGCGCGTTCCGACTGCGCCGTTTCGGGGCACGCACGAATGAATCCGGCCCAGTTGCCGGCCCTGGTCACCGAACTTCGGCGGCTGGCACGAGCCCAGGACCAGCTCCGGAACGCTCGCACGATCCACAGGCTGCAGCATCGGCTCGAGCGAGCCAACGCGCAGCGGCTTCCTGCGGTGGTCGCCGAGGTGCTGGTGGCTCGACGCGCGATGCTCTCGGGTTGTCGCGTGGAGGCGGAAACGCCCACCCCCACGGGACGCACCTGCGACTTCCTGCTCGAGCGCGCCGGCGAACGGCTCTACGTGCACGTGAAGACGCTGCAGGCCAGCGCCTTCGAGCCGCCCCGCATCCCGACGGCTCTCGGGCAGGCCGTACGAAGCGATCGCCCGGTCCGCGTCTCGGCTCGCTGGTCGCCGCAACTGTCGCCGGCCGCCTTGCGACGGGCTGGCGAGTCGCTCGATGCGTTCGTGCAGGGTGCCGCGATCGGCGAGTCCATCACGGTGCGAAACGGCCGGCAGGAGGAGTTGGCGCACTTTCGGGTCGATCGCCCGGCCGAGTGCTTCGAACTGGTCGCCGAGCGCCCCGATCGCGTGGCAGTGCTGGAACGCCTGGACCGGCTGCTGGACCGCGCCTGCCAGCAGAGCATGCCCGGCCAGCCCAACGCGATCATGGTGGTGGGGCGCAGCGAGGCCGACGTGGACCTGATGGACCAGGCGTTGCTCGGCGCCTTCGTGGCACGATGGGACCGCCATCCGCCGCGTGGCCAGCGACAGGCGTTCGGGCGCGACGAGACCGGACTCTGGTCGCGACAGGCCTCGCGGCATGTGGGCGTGGCGTGCTGGACCACGCTTCAGGATGGCTCGGCCCGACCCCGGCTCTCCGGGGGCCACATGTGGTTGCGCGGCCATTCGCCGCCGCGCCCGCAGAGCGCCGCGTTGGCGCGCGCCGCCCTGCTTCGCGCTCGCGCCAGCTGACCGTCAGCCCTCGGCCACCATCCGCTCATGGGGCGGAAGGCCGCGTTCCGGACGCGCCGGCGCCGGATCCCACCTGGCCCGCACGAAATCCGCCGCGGGCATGCCCTCGATGCGGAAGGCCGCCCCACGGGCCAGCAACTGGTCCACCTGCCGGCGACCGATCTCCACCTGGAGCGTGACCGACCCGTCGGTGTAGTCCCGGCCGTGGACCGGACATCGCTTCTCGAGAAAGTCCACGGTGCGGGCATCCCGCAGCGGCACCTCCACATGCAGGGTCCGCACCGCACCCTTCATCCGCTCCAGCACCGCCTCGGCCAGCTCCACAAGGCCGGCCCTGCTGCGCGCACTCACCGCGATGGCATCGGGGTGCAGGCGATGCCATTCGGACAGCGGACGCACGCCAAGCGGGGCACCGCGGGGTCCCTCCTCCAGTCGATCCACCTTGTTCAGCACGAGCACCCGATGGGGCTCGGTAACGCCGATCTCATCCAGCGTTGCCTGCACCACCTTCAGGTGCTCCGGGGCCAGCGGATCCCCGGCATCCACCACCACCAGGAGCATGTGGGCGTGCACGGCATCCTCGAGCGTGCTGCGGAAACTCGCCACCAGGTGGTGCGGCAACTGGCGAATGAAGCCCACCGTGTCGCTGAGCATGCAGGCGTTGCCGCCGCCCAGGTTCCACTGCTCCACGCGGGTGCCCAGCGTGGCGAACAGCTGGTCGTTGGCGAAGGCCCCGCCCCGCGTGAGGGCGTTGAACAGGCTGCTCTTGCCCGCGTTGGTGTAGCCGACCAGACCCACCGTGAAGTGCTCGGCTCGCCGGGCCTGTACCTCGCGGCTCTTGCGGCCCGCGATCTCCTGAAGTTCACCCCGCAGGCGATCCAGCCTCGCCTTCACCAGCCGTCGGTCGATCTCCAGCTGCTGCTCGCCGGGACCGCGCGTGCCGACACCCACGGGCGCACCGCCCGTCACCTGCCCCAGGTGGGCCCACATGGCCCGCAGCCGCGGAGCCGTGTACTGCAGTTGCGCGATCTCCACCTGCAACTGGGCCTGACGGGTGGTGGCCCGGTTGGCGAAGATGTCCAGGATCAGCTCGCTGCGGTCCAGCACCTTGCAGCGGATCGCCTCCTCCAGTCCCTGCACCTGGCTGGGCGAGAGGTCGTTGTCGAAGATCACCACCCGTGCCTGCAGCGAGGAGGCCATGGCTGCCAATTCCTCCACCTTGCCCTTGCCCAGGTAGGTCGCGCCGCGGGGCTGCTTCAGGTTCTGCAGCAGCTCTCCCACCACGTGCACGCCGGCGGTGTCCGCCAGTGCACGCAACTCCGCAAGCGGATCGTCGCCCCGCACGCGGTCGGCCGGCAACTGCACGTGCACCAGGATGGTGCGCTCGGCCAGGATGCGAGACTCAGCACGACCGGTTTCCATGGAAGAATTCATTCTAGGATGGGGTCGTGGACGGACCGCTGCGCATCCTGGCGATCGAGACCAGTTGCGACGAGACCGCCGCCGCGGTCGTGGCGTCGCAAGGCGACTCGTTGCACGTGCTCGGCGAGTCGGTGATCACGCAGGACCACGTGCATGCCGAGTTCGGCGGCGTGGTGCCGGAACTGGCGAGCCGCGCCCATCTGGAGAAGCTTTCCCCCGCGATCCGTCAGGCCATGCATGCCGCGGGCATTGGGCCCGAGGGCCTGGACGCGGTGGCCTCGGGCCACCGCCCGGGACTCATCGGCTCGCTCCTGGTGGGCACCAGCGCGGCGAAGGCGTTCGCGTGGTCCATCAGCCGCCCCTTCCTGGCGGTGGACCACGTGCAGGCGCACCTGGCGGCGTGCCACCTGGACGGCGCCGTGCCTTCCTACCCGGCCGTCGGCCTGGTGGCCAGCGGCGGTCACACGCATGTGCTCCTGCTGCGTGATCCATTGCAGGCCACGGTCCTGGCGCGCACGCGCGACGACGCCGCCGGCGAGGCGTTCGACAAGGCAGCCACTGTTCTTGGCCTTGGTTGGCCCGGAGGACCCGCCATGGAGAGGACGGCTTCGTTCGCCACCGCGCCGATCGAGTTCGAGGCCGGAAGCATCCGCGACAGCGACGACTTCAGCTTCAGCGGCCTGAAGACGGCCATGCTCCATGCGGTGCGCGGCGTGCCCGCTCCGCCCGGGCGCCCGCCGCGCGAGCCTCCACCACCGCTCACGCCCGAGCGCGCGGCCAACCTGGCCGCGGGTTTCCAGCGGGCGGTGGTGCGAGCCCTCGAGCGGCGGCTTCGGAACGCCCTGGCACGCCATGCTCCGCGTTCACTGCTGGCTGGCGGCGGCGTGGTCCGAAACACGGCGGTGCGGACCATGCTGCAGGAGCTGGCCACCTTCGCGGGCATCCCGCTGCACCTGGCCCACCCGCGACACTGCACCGACAATGCCGCCATGATCGGCGCCCTGGGGGCGCTCCGCCTTCGGGCCGGAGCGCGCGATCCGCTGTCCATACCGTGCGAACCGCTCTCCGCCCTCGGCTCCGCATGAGCTATCGACCACCCTTCGTGAGCGGGCGATTCGCCTCGGTGCCGCCGCCCCACCCGGCCACGCTGGAGGACGCGGAACTGCTCAAGGGCTGCTCCGTGGAGATCGGGCGCGTGAGTGGGCCGGGCGGCCAGAACCGCAATCGCCGCGACACCGCCGTGTGGATCGTGCACCGCAGCACCGGCATCGAGGCCCAGGCCTCCGAGCGGCGGAGCCAGGGCGAGAACAAGTCGATGGCGCTCAAGCGACTGCGTCGAAGGCTGGCGGTCAACGCTCGCGTGGCGGTGAACCGCGATCGACCGGACGTCTCGGCCCTGTGGGCCTCGCGTCGGCAGGGCGACAAGCTCAGCGTGAACCCGGAGCACCGGGACTATCCCGCGCTGCTCGCCGAGGCGCTGGACCTGGTGGTGGCCCGTCGATTCGACCTGGCGGGCGCCGCGGGGAAACTTGGCGTGACCATGAGCCAGCTCAGTCGCCTGATCCGTCACGACAAGGCCGCCTTCGCGGCCATCAACGCCGGCCGTGCCGACGTGGGCCTTCCGCCGCTTCGCTCCTGAGGCGCCGCCTGCGCGGTGCCGACGCCGCTACCCTTTCCGCATGGTGGCGAACGAGCGATCCATGGGCCTGATCCGGGACGAACTGGATCGGCTCGTCCAGTTGCGACGCGAGTTTCACCAGCATCCCGAGATCGCGTATCAGGAGCGATGGACCGCCGGGCGGATCCGGACCGAACTGGACCGGCTGGGCATCGAGCATCTGGACGACCTGGGGGGCGGCACCGGCACGCTTGCCCACATCCCGGGTCGCTCGGCCCGCGCGGTCGGACTTCGTGCCGACATCGATGCGTTGCCCATGGACGACGCAGGCACCCAGGCGTGGCGCAGCCGCACGCCCGGCCGCGCGCATGCCTGCGGCCATGACGGGCACATCACCGTGCTGCTGGGTGCGGCGGCCGTGCTGAAGCGTCTCGCCGGCCAGGACGCGCTGCCCCATCCCGTCACCCTGATCTTCCAGCCGGCCGAGGAGGGCGGAAACGGCGGCGAACGCATGGTGGCGGACGGATGCCTGAACGGTTCGCGACTGGGATCGCCGGTGGCGGCGCTCTTTGCACTGCATGGTTGGCCCTCGCTGCCCGTGGGAAAGGTGGCATCCCGGCCGGGTCCCATGCTGGCCGCGGCGGATGCCTTCCGCATTCGCGTGCACGGGGTGGGTGGCCACGCCGCCTGGCCGCATCTGGCCCGCGATCCGGTGCTCGGCGCCGCGGCGATCGTGCAGACGCTGCAGGCCCTGGTGGCCCGCGAAGTGGATCCGCAGCAGGCCGCCGTGGTCACGGTGGGCAGCATCCACGCGGGCGAGGCGTTCAACGTGATTCCGGAGCGCGCAGAGATGCTCGGAACCATCCGGACCTTCCGGGAGAACGTGCGACACCATCTGCGCACGCGACTGCAGGCGTGCGTCGAGCACACTGCCGCCGCGCTTGGCTTGCGCGCCGAGGTCGACTTCCTGCCATCCACGCCCGCCACCGTGAACCACGCCGGGGCCTTCGAGCACTTCGAGCGCGTGGCCCGATCCGCGCTGGGCACCGATGCGGTGACCGACTTTGGACCGCCCGTGATGGGTGCCGAGGATTTCGCGTTCTACGGTGCGCACGTTCCCGCCTGCTTCCTTGCCCTGGGCCTTGATCAACCGCAACGTCCCTGCCCGCCTCTGCATGATCCAACCTTTGACTTCAACGATGCCGCCCTGGCCACCGGCGTGCAGATCATGGTGGCTCTGGCCCAATCGAACGTGGAAGCCATCCGATAATGCCGCTCTTGGGAAGTCGCATTTTGTGATTTCCTGAAATCGGGATATGGTCCGTGCATGAAGGCTCCACTTGCTGCCGTCTCTGTGCTTTCCCCGCTCGTGCTGCTGCTGGCGGCGGACGCTCAGCCCGGACGGGGCAACGGACCTGCGGCGCGGCCCAAGGCGGTGGTGGCCGTGGCTGTGGAGCCCGAGCCCGTGGCCGATCTGCCCACCCGTGTTCGCGCGATCATCGCCACGGGCGAGCCCGCGCCGGATGGCAGCGCCGCGATCGCGATCGACGAGGCTGCGTGGGCCGTCATGAACCTGCGTGACGCCGCGTGGCTCGATGAAGTGCCGCTCTCGGATGGTTCCACCGTGGACCTTCGCATGCAACGCGTCAATCCGTACGCGGCGGGCGCACGCATCGTGGTCATGGAGGCGGCCGCCGACGGTCGCACCGTGGAGCGCAACCTGGAACTGCCCGCGATCTCGGCGTGGCGTGGATCCGTGGCGGGCGCCGCGGATTCGGTGGCCTTTCTGGCGCGAAGCGCCGCAGGACTTCATGGCTACGTGCAGTTCCAGGGCCGCCTGGAGTTCATCAGTTCGGGGGATCCCAT
This sequence comes from Planctomycetota bacterium, assembly GCA_046048055.1. Lineage (GTDB taxonomy): Bacteria > Planctomycetota > Phycisphaerae > Phycisphaerales > SM1A02 > SYAC01. The sequence goes on along the minus strand of JBJOGW010000038.1, from coordinate 851 downwards.
GGGCGGCGATGTGCCCATGGTCTCCAACGCGGATGCGCTGGAGATCCATCCCTTCTCCTGCAACGGAGCCCTTGCGCCACAGGCCGGGCTGCAGAATGACCTGGAGTTCGAGATGCCCCCCACCACGTCCAGGATGGCCGCTGGCACCTGCCGCCAGATTCCGCTGGCCTTCGAGACGGACCAGGAACTGCTGGCCAGGTTCGGCGGCAACACCACCACCGCGAGCGCCTACGTGGCCACCATGACCGCGGCCCTGATGGACATCTATCGCCGTGACTTCGAGGGTCGTCCCGCCCTGTCCTACCTGCGGTGGTGGACCACCAACGATCCATGGACCCAGACCGGGACCTGCGGCGGCTCGGGGGCAAACCAGCTGAGCGAGTTGCGCACTTACTGGAACGCCAACATGCGATCGACGCCCCGCGCCCTGACCGCCATGCTCTCGGGCCGGGGGCTCGGCGGAGGCTGTGCCTGGCTCAGCAGCACGTGCGACAGCGTCTCGAGCGGCTATGGCTACTCCGTGTCGGCCGACCTGAATGGATCGTTCCCCTACCCGGTCGTGAGCCGCAACAGCCAGAATTGGGATCTGATCGTGGTGGCGCACGAGATCGGCCACAACCTGAGCGCGCAGCACACGCACGACATCGGGGTGGATGGATGCGGCAACAACGACTGCACGCTCCGCACGCAGGGCACCATCATGAGTTACTGCCACCTGTGCTCGGGTGGGGTGTCCAACATCAACATGAACTTCGCGTCGGCCAACGTCAGCACCATCGTGAGCCATCTGGGCAGCCGAAGCTGCACCGCTCCCGCGGTGGCGCTGCCCGTGGCCGTGGCCGACGCCTTCG